>JAVVUU010000060.1:0-1300 GCA_036653035.1 Oscillospiraceae bacterium | reverse complement strand
TTATCGGCTGTTTTGGCTTGTGTTTTCGGAAATTCGTGGATTAAATATAAATAGAAACAATTTGAAAAAAGCGAGGTGTCTTTAAAATGGGTCTTTCCGGAATTGCAAATTTATCCTCCATGTTTGGCACCTCCTATCAGCGTGCCCACACCGCCGAGCTTAAAATGAAATTTGAAAAGAAAAGGCTCGACCCGCGCGTTCAGGAGGAAGAAAAATCCCCGCGCGAAAGGGAGCTTGAACGTATGCAGGAGGACGCAAGAAAAATTCGCGAGAGCAATGTTACATCCTCACTCGACATAAAGCTTTGTGCCGGCGGCACACTGACAGACGATGAGCTTGAATACCTTAAAACAAAAAGCCCCGAGCTTTACCAAAAGGCAATAGAGATAAAAAAAGAACGCGCACAGTACAAAAAAGAGCTTGAGCGCTGCCGAACAAAGGAGGACGTTGAAGAGCTTAACTCCCGCAAAATGCAGCAGTTTGTTTCCGAAATCAAGGCAGTTAAAAACAATCCCAACATAGCTTCGGGCAAAAAGCGCGAAATTATGGAGCAAATAAATCGCCGCGCAATGGGAATTTTGTCCGAGCATTCCCATTTTGTCAGCTCCCGCGACTACGAAGAATTGCCCACAGAGGAAGAAATTGAAGAGGGCGAAAAGAAGGAAAAAGCGAAAAAAACAAGCCCCGATGACAAAGCCGAGGACAGCGATTTTTACAAAAATCAGCTCAAGGAGGAGCTTGCGGATTTCGGAATTTCAGATGAAGCGCCCCAAAAAACAGAAAACACCGCCGCAGATAAAGCGCCCCGCGAACCCGATGCGCCAAAGTCCGAGGTGTCGGACACAAAGCCCACAGTGGATGCGGGCGTGACATATAGCCCCGACAGTGTGTCAAAGTCCATTTCCGAAGCCATGCCGGAGCTTAAAGCGACGATTGATAAAATGGTATAGAAAATTTCTCCATAAAAGATGGCCTGTTGCAAACTGCAACAGGCCATTTAGCTTTGCCATACCGAGTAATAAGCTTGCGATTAAGGAGCCGCCGCTAAAACTCGGAACGAGGGATTAAGGCTTTGCGAGAACGGTTTTTGCAAAGCCACACTAGATATCTTTTTTAAGTATAAACTTGCTGACAAGCTCCTTTAGCATATTGGCCTGACCGGAAAGCTCCTCGCTTGCGGCGGCGGACTGCTCGGCGGTTGCGGAGTTTGTTTGGACGACTGCGGAAATTTGGTCTATGCCGACCGTGACCTGCGCAACGGATGCCGCCTGCTCGTTGGAGGCTGTTGAAATCTTGTCAA
>JAVVUU010000059.1:0-7313 GCA_036653035.1 Oscillospiraceae bacterium | reverse complement strand
GTGTGTCCGCACATCCAAGCAGACAGTCATCAATGCATCTGAAGTTGCAAAACAGTCCTGTTTGGCAACCACAAAGAGCAACTTTTGCTCTTTGTGCAAATGCACTTCGCAAAGTGCATTTGTTCAGTGGACATTAATTTAAGAAGATTGCCGATTAGATCAGTTGTTCTAAAAAGCAAGAGCCTGCCGCAATTTTGCGGCAGGCCTTTTACTTTATTATGCTCTTCCGTACAGGCGGGTCATGTGTGCCAAACGGCGCATAATTTTGTCTGTTTCTGCGTTTGGTGACATTCGCCATTGCCAGTTGCCGCGCATTGTGCCGGGAGTGTTCATTCTGCCACGGCTGTCAAGCTCCAATAAATCCTGCATTTGAGCAATGACCAAATCGGAAACGCTTCCCCAAAGTGCAGAGAGCATGGCAAAAGCTTCGCTTTCGTTTTGGTGTATTCGCAGATAGTCACGAGCCTTTTTTGTGTCGTCGGGCGAGGCGGTTTTGAACCAACCGAGGATGGTGTCGTTGTCGTGCGTGCCGGTGTAGGCAACGCAATTTTTTGTGAAGTTGTGTGGAAGATAGTCGCTGTCCTCGCGGCTGTCAAAGGCAAATTGCAAAACCTTCATGCCGGGGAAACCGCTCTCGGACACCAAATGTCGGACAGAGGGAGTTAGAAATCCCAAGTCCTCCGCAATGAAGTTTCTGTCGCCCAAGGCATTTTTTATAGTGGTGAAAAGTTCAATTCCGGGGCCGTCGCGCCAAACGCCCTGCCTTGCGTTTTCGGAGCCGGCGGGGATTGCATAGAAGGTGTCAAAGCCGCGAAAATGGTCGATGCGCAGAGCGTCATAAAGCTCAAATTGGTGAGCGGCTCGGCGTATCCACCAAGAATAGCCGCTTTTTTTGTTTTCCTCCCAATTGTATAGAGGGTTGCCCCAAAGCTGGCCGTCTGCCGAAAAGCCATCAGGAGGACAGCCCGCAACTTCGGTTGGAAAAAGGTTGCTGTCAAGCATAAACCACTGCGGCTCCGCCCAAACGTCGGCAGAATCCGGAGCGACATAGATGGGCATATCACCGATTATTGAGATGCCGCGCTCGTTCGCGTAATGCCGCAGAGCGCGCCATTGACGAAAAAACAGGTATTGCAGAGCCTTGTAAAATGCGATGCTGTCAGCATATGCTGTTCTTGCAAAATCGAGCGCCGCCGTGTCGCGAAAACGAAGCGCAGGCTCCCAGCTTGTCCAAGCCGCGCCGCCGTGCGCATCCTTGAGTGCCATAAAAAGTGCATAGTTGTCGAGCCAAAAAGCGTTGAGGGAAAAAAATTCATTGAGTGAAGCATCCGCACGCGACAAAAGCCTTTCACAGGCGCGGCGCAAAAGCGGAAATCTTTTTTCATAGAGCAGGCCATAATCAACCCTTTCGGGGTCGCCGCCCCAATTTGCTTCGCGGTATTCGAAAGGCTCCAAAAGCCCCTCGGCGCAAAGCTCGTCAAGGTCGATGAAATAGGGGTTGCCGGCATAGCTTGAAAAGGACTGATATGGGGAGTCGCCATATCCCGTGGGGGAAACGGGCAAAACCTGCCAGTAACGCTGGCCGGACGCAGACAAAAAGTTTACAAATTCTCTTGCCGCTTCACCCATTGTGCCGATGCCAAAGGGGGAGGGCAGGGAGCTGATGTGCATTAAAACGCCGCTGCTTCTCATAGAAACCTCCAATAGAGCCGCCTTAGCGGCGATATCCCAATCGGAGTATGAGCACTTGCCCATACTCCGATTGATTTTTAGCCTTTAACGGCGCCTGCCGCAACGCCCTTGATAATGTATTTTTGACAGCTAACATAGAATATGATAATTGGGATGATGGCGAGTACAAGCATTGCCATCATTGCGCCCCAGTCTATGGAGCCATAGCCGCCCTTGAGGTATTGGATGGCGATTGGGATGGTCATCCATTTGTTGAGGTCGAGAATGAGGTAGGGGAGAAGGTAGTCGTTCCAAATCCACATGGTTTCAAGGATGCCAACGGAAACAAGCGTGGGTTTTAAAATTGGGAGAACAACAATGAAAAAGGTTTGCAGGGGAGTGCAGCCGTCAATCATTGCGGCTTCCTCAATTTCTATTGGTACGGAGCGCATAAATCCGCTAAACATGAACACGGCAAGCCCCGCGCCAAAGCCGAGATAGACGACAACAAGCCCCAAGGGAGTGCCGAGGTGAAGAAAATCGGCGGTTTTTGAAAGCGTAAACATGACCATTTGAAAGGGAACTACCATTGAAAAGATACAGAGGTAGTAGAAGATTTTTGAAAATTTGCTCTTTGTGCGGCTGATATACCAAGCCACCATGGATGTGCAGAGCAGAATTACAACAACAGACAAAACGGTTATGAAAAGGCTGACACCAAAGGATTTCCAAAAATCGGTTTTTGTAATGCCCTCAACATAATTTTGCAGTCCCACAAAGGTTTCCTTGGTGGGAAATTCAAAGGGCGAGCGGTTTATGTAGACCTTTTTTTTGAAGGAATTTATGATGATAACGGCAATAGGCGCAAGGTAAACGACGGAAAATACGGAAAACAGAATTGTCAGTGCGCGCTTGCCTGCTTTTTTCTTTTTTGTCATTGCTGAACCTCCTTATTTCGTGTTACACGAAGCTGGAACAGCACCAAAACCGCGACAAGTAAAAAGAATATGACAGCCTTTGCCTGCCCGACACCCTCCCAGCCAACGCGGCTGTAAAAGGTATTGAAGATGTTTAGAGCAAGCATTTCGGTTTTGTCGGAGGGCGCTCCCGCTGTAAGCGCGAGGTTTTGGTCAAAGAGCTTGAAGGAGTTTGTGAGGGTTAGAAATGTGCAGATGGTAATGGAGGGCATGGACATTGGAAGTGTGATGCGGAAAAGTCTTTGCGAGGGGGTTGCGCCGTCTATCCTTGCGGCTTCGTAGAGGTCAGTGGGGATGCTTTGCAGACCGGCAATGTAAATAATCATCATGTAGCCAACCTGCTGCCAGCACATGAGAATTACCAAGCCCCAAAATCCGAAAACAGGGGAAAAGGTGAGCGTTTTTGAAAAATATGCCAGTATACCGTTAAATATAAGCTGCCAAATGTAACCCAAAACAATTCCGCCGATGAGGTTCGGCATGAAGAAAACGGTGCGGAATAAGCTCGTACCGCGAAATTCCTTTGTTAGAAGAAGCGCAACGGCGAACGCAAGAACATTTATAACCACAATGGACACAAGGGCAAAAAGCGCCGTAAACCACAGCGAGTGGACAAAGCCGGGGTCACCAAAAACCTTGACATAGTTTGAAAGTCCGACAAATTGAGCATCTGTAACGGTTTTGAAGTTACAAAAGGAAAGACAAAGACCCATTATAAAGGGTACCAGAAAGCCTATAGTAAACGCTATAAGCGTGGGTAGACAAAATATAGGGAAGTACTTTTTTATAGCCTTTTGCATAGTATCGTCTCCCATATCATTTCATTGTGAAAAACCAAAGCGGGAACATTAAAGCCGAGTATAATTTCATTTAGGGGAATGAGCGGTGCTCATTCCCCCTTGTGATTTGTTTGAATTTTAATTACTTTGCCGGAGTTTCTGCCTTTAAGGCATACTCTTTTGCCCAGTTATCGACAAAGGCGGTTTTAACGCCGTCCCATTTGCCGGAGCCTTGGGCGTACTCAAGGAGAGCAGAGCCAACGCCGTTTTTCCATTCCTCGGAGGGCATGGTCGGGAAGCACCACAGAACGGGTTTTTTGCCTGCTGCAATGGATTCATCGGCGGCTGTGAGTAGGGGATTGACGGGCATAAATTCGGGGGTGAAGCCCTTGAAGGGGCAAACAAAGCCCATGTCCATCATGCCGGTTTTGCCTGCGTCTGCTGTAACACACCAATTAATGAAGTCCAAAGTTGCCTGAATGTCGTCCTCGGAGGCGTTTTTGTTGACGCACCAATAGTTTTCGGAGCCTGTGCAAAGGCCTTGATTTTCTTCGCCCTCAGCACCGATATAGATGGGCATAATTCCGATATCGGCATCAGCCATGCCGGCCTTGGTTAGGTCGCCATAAGCCCATGTGCCGTTCTGGTAGAAGGCGGCTTCGCCGAGAGCAAATTCAGAGTTTGCGTCGTCACCGGTTTTTGCGGAAATCATGGAAGGTTCACAGGTGGAGTTGTTTATGTAGAGGTCAAAAATGTTCTTGTAGTTATCGAGATATGTGCCCTTGATGGCTGTAGTGGTGGTTATGCCATCCTTTTGATATTCGTAGTATACGGGGAGGTTTGCAAGGTGGGTTTTGAAGCGCCAGTCGGAGGATGAATCCATACCGGTGGAGGTGAATGCGCCCTTAATGCCAAGCTCATCTTTTCGAGCCTGCATATCCTCTGCAACGGCTTTTAGGGTTGCAAAGCTGTTGATGTCTGCTGCGGCCTTAATTTTGGCGTTGGGAAGTGCGCAGTATTTTGTGAGGATAGCCTTGTTGTAGATAAGGCCATAGGTTTCGATGACATAAGCAACACCATAAACAGTGTTGCCCTCTTTTAGAGCAAAGTCGTCGCTCTTTAGCTCTTTGTAGAGGTTGGAGTTGGCAAGGTCGTAGCAGTAGTCTTTCCAGTTTGAAAGACCGACGGGGCCGTTGACTTGGAAAAGCGTCGGTGCTTTCGTTTTGGCAATTTCGGACATGAGGGTTGCTTCATAGGTGCCTGAGGCGGCTGTTGTAACCTGAACGGGTACGCCGGTTTCTTTAGTGTATTTTTCGGCAAGTGCGACCCATTGGTCAGCCTGCTCGGGCTTGAAGTTTAGGTAATAGACGGAGCCTTTTGCGGCTTCGGGCTTTTTGCTCGGCTCAGCGGAGTCGGAGGGGGCAGGATCGGTTGGCTTGGTTGTGCAGCCTGCCATTAGAGAAAAGAGCATTAGTGCAGCAAGTAGAAGTGCAATCCAATTTTTCTTCATTTTTCGTTCCTCCTAAAAATTTTTTGAATGAAAGAGTATTTAATCGCGGCTTTCATTCACCCATAACTTTATTTTACATCAAACCAAGGACAAGCTCAACACCAAAGAACATAATCGAAGATTTTCTATGTTTACTGTAAAACGAAGAGCGATAATTGTGCATTATGCACGACACTCGGCGCATAATCAGACGCTTTATTGAAGTAAATTACAAACAACACAAAATAATGACATTATATTTGACACATTTTCGGGGAAACTAAGTGCGAAAAAATGTGCACGGAGGTCGCCATGAAAACGAAAAGAATAGGTTCACAAACAGTTAAGCTGCAATCGCCGCCATGTATAGCGGCATATGCCGCTGTCGGTGGAAAAATGGAGGGCGACGGGCCGCTTGCAAAAAGCTACGATTATTTGAGTGACGACCCATATTTCGGCGCAAAGAGCTGGGAGAGCGCAGAGAGTGCAATGCTCAAAAAGTGCTTTGACCTTGTCATAGGAAAGTCGGGAATATCGGAAAACGAGCTGGATTATATATTGTCGGGTGACCTTTTAAACCAATGCGTCGGCTCCGCCTTTGCCATTAAGGGCAGCAACGCACCGTTTTTCGGACTGTACGGAGCCTGTTCAACAATGGCGGAGTCGCTGTCGCTTGCGGCAATGCTCGTTGATGGCGGATACGCAAATCAAGTTTGCGCACTCACAAGCTCGCACTTTTGTTCGGCCGAGCGGCAGTTTCGCCTACCTCTTGCCTATGGAGGACAGAGAACGCCAACGGCGCAATGGACAGCGACAGCGGCGGGAGCACTCATTATAAAAGCCTCCGGTGACGGGCCTTTTGTAACACATATTACAACGGGAAAAATTGTTGACGGCGGAATTTGCGATGCCGCGAACATGGGAGCGGCGATGGCCCCCGCCGCACTTGAAACGCTTTGCACGCACTTTGCCGATACAGAAAGAAAGCCGACGGATTACGACCTCATTGTAACCGGCGACCTTGGCGTGACGGGGCATGAAATACTTTTGGAGCTTGCGCTCAAAAATGGACTTGACCTTGCACCTGTCTGTGATGACTGCGGGATGATGATTTACGACCGTGAAAAGCAGGATGTTCACGCGGGCGGCTCGGGCTGCGGGTGCAGTGCCTCGGTGCTTGCGGGGCATTTACTTCCGCAGGTCAAAAGCGGGAAAATAAAGCGTCTGCTTTTTGCGGCGACGGGTGCGCTGATGTCGCCTACAACGGCGCTTCAAGGGGAGAGCATTTTGGGGATTTGCCATGCTGTGGCGATAGATTTTGAGTGCGGAACGAAATAGAGGGAGAGCAATGGAAATTTTTTTGACATATCTAAAAGCCTTTGCGGTTGGCGGTCTGCTTTGCGCGATAGGGCAGATACTTGTTGATAAAACGAAGCTAACGCCGGCGCGAATACTCAGCGCATATGTCGTTGCGGGCGTAATTTTGGGCGCGTTGGGGCTGTATCGGCCTTTGGCGGAATGGGCGGGCGCGGGAGCAACGGTTCCGCTGACGGGGTTTGGAAATGTTTTGGCTGATGGAGTGCGAAAAGCTGTTGCGGAATACGGATTGTTGGGCGCGTTTACGGGCGGCTTCAAGGCCTCTGCTGCGGGAATAGCTGCCGCCGTGTTTTTCGGACTTATAACTGCGCTTGTTTTTAAATCAAAGGATAAGAGCGGATAGGTTTGTTTTTTAGCAAAATCAAAACGAGAGCATCGCAAAAGCGGTGCTCTCGTTTTAAGGGAAAAATTCCCGCGAGTAAGTCTATAAGCCGGATTCTGTCGTGAACAACCATCTATCTAGGCGCATCGTTGCCAATACGCTCAAGCCACCTCCCGAGGACGGCCGGGCAAGCCTAATGTCCTCTCCACGGTGTTGCTCCGAATAGAGTTTACAGCGACGGACTGTTCCCAGCCGTCGGGTGAGCTCTTACCTCGCCTTTCCATCCTTACCGCGCAATAAATTGCGAGGCGGTATATCTCTGTTGCACTTTTCCTGAAGTCGCCTTCGGCGGGCGTTACCCGTTATCCTTGCCCTGTGGAGCCCGGACTTTCCTCACGCACGGCCTTTCGGCCTGTGCCCGCGGTTGCTCAACTTACTCGCCGTTAAATTCTACAACTCATTTGCCCTCTTGTCAATCAAAATACCGTAATAATAATTTGCAAAAGGGGAGAGCGAATTTTGAAAGTTAACAATTGACATTGTCACAGGTGTATGGTATCATAAGCAAGTCAGTTTTTCTGTCGTATGGCGCGGCAGAAAAACAAACCATATGCGGGTGTGATGGAATTGGCAGACATGCAAGATTTAGGTTCTTGTGTCGCAAGACGTGCAGGTTCAAGTCCTGTCACCCGCACCAA
>JAVVUU010000058.1:0-7362 GCA_036653035.1 Oscillospiraceae bacterium | reverse complement strand
CGGCTTACTCCGGGGACTTCGGAGAGGATGCGGTTTACTATTTTGTGGAGCAGGGGCCACTGGATTTCCTCGACTGTGGCGGTCATGGCGTCTATTGTGTTTACGGCGCGGATTATTACGGGCCAGTCGAAGCTGCGCTTGCCGTCACGAACGCCGGTGGATTTGAAGTCGGGGATGACGGTGAAATACTGCCAAACCTTGCCCACAAGACCCGCATTTTGGAACTCGTCACGCAAAATCGCGTCCGCCTCGCGGAGGGAATTGAGCCTGTCGCGCGTGATTGCGCCAAGGCAACGAACACCCAGACCGGGGCCGGGGAAGGGCTGGCGGTCAACCATTTGGTCGGGCAGACCCAAGGCTCTGCCAACCTCGCGGACTTCGTCTTTAAAGAGGAACTTTACCGGCTCCACAAGCTCGAATTGGAGGTCGTCGGGCAGACCGCCCACGTTGTGGTGGCTCTTGACGCTGGCGGAGGTTTTTGTGCCGCTCTCCACTATGTCGGGGTAGATTGTGCCCTGGGCAAGAAATTCGATGCCGCTCATTTTGCGGGCTTCTTCCTCGAAAACGCGGATGAATTCCGCACCGATGGTTTTGCGCTTTTGCTCCGGGTCGGAAACGCCGGCAAGCTTGTTAAGGAAGCGATCCGTGCCGTCCACATAGACAAGGTTTGCGCCCAGCTTATCGCGGAAAACCTCGATAACCTGCTCGCTTTCGCCCTTGCGCATCAGACCGTGGTTAACGTGGACGCAATTGAGCTTGTCGCCGACGGCTTTGATTAGGAGAGCCGCGACAACAGAGGAATCGACCCCGCCGGAGAGGGCAAGGAGAACCTTTTTGTCGCCAACCTGACGGCGGATTGCTTCCACCTGGTCAGCGATGAAGTTTTCCGTTGTCCAGTTTTTTTCCGCCTTGCATTTGTCGATTACGAAGCCCTGAAGCTTCGCCACAAGTGCGTCGTCGGTTTCGGGAAGTGTTTCCCAAGCTTCGCCCCATGGCTGGGCGGGGTGAGCGATTGAGAGGACGGGTGTGCTGCCACTGCGGATAAATTCGCCCGCTGCAACGGCTGTGCCATCTACGACGTTGTTTTTGCCGCCGTTTAGGATTATGCCCTTTACGTTGGGGATTGCGGAAAGCTCTTTTTCGGAGATGTCATGGGGATAAATTTCGCTATATACGCCGAGCTTGCGGATTGCTCGCGCCAGACGCGAATTTTCCTCGCTGCCAAGGTCGAGAATTAGGATCATATCTTGTTTCATGTGTTGCATTGCTCCTGTCTGAATAAGATTCTTTGATTGAGGAAAAATAATGTTGATTGGGTATGGCAGTTTTTGAGCTTGCGCGGAGGTTTTGTGATGGCTATTGTTTTTTTTAGGACATTTATACTTTTCCTATCGCTGCTTGTCGCAATGCGGCTGATGGGAAAACGTCAGTTGGGAGAGCTTGAGCTTTCGGAGCTTGTTGTGGCGGTGCTGATTTCGGATATTGCTTCAATACCGCTGCAGGATATTGGGATACCGCTTATAAACGGTATTATACCCATGCTTGTGCTCCTTTGCTGTGAGCTGATTATTTCGGGGCTTATTGTTAAAAGTCCCCGCGCAAGACTGCTGGTTTGCGGCAGGCCGTGCATTTTGATTGCGGACGGCGAAATAAACCAAGAGGAAATGCGAAAAAACCGCTTTACTCTCGATGAGCTTGCCGAGGAGCTGCGAAACCAGAGTGTTCTTGATATTGATACAATAAAGTTCGCCATTCTTGAAACGGACGGCAAGCTGAATTTGATTTTGTGTCCCGCGGAAAGGCCGGTTACGGCGGGGCAGCTTTGCCTTGAGGTGCAGGACACGGGCTACACCGTGATTTTGATAAACAGCGGACGCATTATGTCGGATAATTTGCGCGTTTGCGGAAAAGACGACGCTTGGCTCAAGGCGGAGCTGGCGCGGCGAAAGGTGCGGAGCGCAAAGGAGGTTTATCTGATGACGATTAACTCTGCCAACCAAATTTACTTTGCAAAAACGGAGGGCAAAAGATGAAACGTGAAATAACGGCGTGCGCGATTTTGCTGGCTATTTTGGTGCTTTCGCTAATAAACATTCGATTTATAGATGACAAAACGCAGTCGCTTATAGGCGATGTTGCGCTCGCGGAAAAGCTTGCGGATGCGGGAAAAAGCGAGGAAGCTGCGAAGCAAATTGAAAGCTCCCTGAAGCGCTGGAGGGCTTTGCATTTATATACGCGGATTATGTTCCGCCAAAGCGAAGAAGATATTATAACCGAAGCCTATTTTGAGGTTTTGTCGGAGCTTGATGATGCAGACAGCTCGCCCTCCGCATTTGCAATGCTGACAGAACAGCTAAAACGCCTTGCGGACATGGAGCATATTACACCGGAATCAATTTTTTAGTTTATGGTTACCGGCTTATCTTTTGTCGCCAATGAGCTTTGTAAGCTCGTCCAAAAAGGTGTTGACATCTTTGAATTGGCGATAGACGGAGGCAAAGCGGACATAGGCAACCTCGTCAACGGATTTTATGTGATCCATGACCATCTCGCCGATTTCCGTGGTTGTAACCTCTCGTTCCAGAGAATTTTGCAATTCCTGTTCGATGTCGTCCGTGATTTTTTCAAGCTTTTGGAGAGGAACGGGACGCTTTTCGCAGGCTCTCAGCATACCGTTCATGATTTTAATTTTGTCGAAGGTTTGACGGCTGCCATCGCGCTTTACAACGACAAGCGGCAGGCGTTCCATGATTTCGTAGGTTGTAAATCTCTTTTGACAGGCAAGGCACTCACGGCGGCGGCGGATGGTCGCCCCTTCTTCTGCGGGACGCGAATCAATTACCTTACTCTCGGCATAGCCGCAAAACGGACATCGCATATCTGCTCTCCTCCAAAAAATCTGTGGTTATTGTGTCATCGGCACAGACGGCCCTTTTGACGCATTGATTTTATCATAAATTTGTTAATGGCGCTACACTTATTTGTGTTTAAAAAAACATTTTTTGCAATTATACAACAAGATATGGCATTTTGCGCCCCGAATAGCATATACTGCACAGTGCGAACCTCAAGACACTCTCTCCCCCGCCGATTTCAGCAATTCCTCACGCGTCATAAGCGCATTCAAAACATCCAGCATAGCGTTCGCGGAGAGCTTTTCGGGGAGGTCAAGGCTCTTCAAAAGTGCCTGTCTTTTCCCCGCACTGCCGGCTCCGCCGGATAGTCCAAGCTCGTAGAGGTCGGTTTTTGTAATTTTATTTTGCGTAACGGCTTCGTCATTCCCAAAAGCATTCACGCCCGCTCTTGCAAGGCTTTCCAAAATCACCTCACGGCTCATGCCCTCAACGCCAAGCTTTCCCTCCTTGGAGGGAGAGCTTTTCCTTTTTTCCTTACCCGCAACGTCGGGTATGTAGGCGTGCTTTACAAGCGCGGGGTCAATTGCACCTTTCAGGAAATTGCGTATCACAAAACCCGCGCCGTCGCTGTCCGTTAGGATAACAAGTCCGCGCTTTTCCGCCAAGCGTCTAAGCAGTGAAAGGCGTTCGCGGTTTGAAAAAATTCCAAAGCCCGCGGTTTCGATTATAGTGCCGTCAATAATTTGACTGAGCGTATTTTTGTCATATCGTCCCTCGACGACTATCACTTCATTTACCTTAATCATCAAACCTCACCCGCCGCCATGCGGAGCAGAAGCTCCTTTAAAATGTCCTCATCGTCCTCCGACGAGCTTTTCATGCGGTAATCTGACTCCGCGCAAAGCTCCACTGCTTTTTTTAGCTGTTCAAGTGAAAATCCCGACGCAGAACGTATCATTCTATCCGCCATGAAGCTCTTAACATCGCAGGACTCTGCAAGGAACGCGCTCCCCTGCCCTGTTTCCTTTGCAATTTTTGCCGAAAGCAGCTTGCGCATTTGGTAGCCTATCATCGCCAAAATTTTTATTGGGTGCTCTCCGGACTGCAAAAGCTCCGCCATAATCGCCGCCGCGCGGTCAAAATTTTTTGCGGCAAGCGCGTCCGTCATTTCAAAAATGCTCGCTTCGGGTATGCGTTGGGCAAGCTTTTCAATGTCGTCGGCTTCAATAGTATCGCCCTTGACGTAGGAAGCAATTTTTTCAATTTCGGGTATGAGCCTTGTCATCAGCTCGCCGGAGGTAAAAATCAGCTTTTCACATTCAGCTCTGCCAATGCTTTTTCCCAAGGCTTCAAAGCGCCGCGTTATCCATTTTATGAGCAGACTTTGCGGCTGTGTTGAAAATTCAATCGCTTTTCCAAGCTTTTTCAAGGTTTTTATAGTTGCCAAACGCCCATCCGGCTCATAGCCTGTGGGAAGTATGAAAACAAGCGTTGTGTATTCGGGGATGTCTGAAACTATTTCCTTCAATCTTTCCGCCTGCTCGTCCTTGCAGGAGTTAATTTCAAAATCGCGCACCTCCACCAAGGTGTGCTCGGATAGAAAGGGCAGTGCATCTGTCGCTTCGGCAAGCTTTTTGATGTCAAGCGAAGCACCGTTCAGCCTGTGGTGGTTAAACTGCTCTCCTCCGCCCTCAAGACAGAGCTTTTTAAGCTCCGAAAAATAGCTTTCGCGCAGATAGTCCTCCGCGCCCCAGAGCGTATAGAGCCTTTGTGCTCCCGAGGTTTTCAGTTCGCGAAGCTCCGCCGCGTAATCAGTTTTTTTCGTTTCCTTTGCCAAAGCGTTCACCTCACTATTCTTCGAGTAAAATGGTCACATCACCCATTTTTTCCGTTCTTAAAATTTTCATACCCGCAGCTTCAAATCTTTCCAAGACCTCTGCGGCGGGATGGCCGTATGTATTGTAGCCGTTCGATACGAGGGCATATTCCGCATTGAGTGCCGTTAAAAGCTCGGCAGAGCTTGAATATTTTGAGCCGTGATGTCCCGCGACAAAAACCTCCGTGTCCGGCAGAGTGTCGTGCGTCATCAATAAGCGCCGCTCCATTTCGCTATCCGCATCGCCCGAAATGAATGCATCAAAATCCCCAACGCTTGCAAGATACATTAGAGTTGGGTCGCGGCGGCTGACAGGGGCATAGACGCAAAGCTCAATTTCGCCCGCGCTTATCCTCGTGTCCTCACTTATTATGTAAACCTTTACGCCCTGCTCCGCGGCAAATTCAATTATTTCGTCACGGATTGCTGCATCTCCCGCATCAGGAGGAACGACCAAGGCTTTTACATCAATTCGGCTCATTAGGCGCACCGCACCGTTCACATGATCCTCGTCAAAATGCGTTAGCGCAAGCACATCAATGGATTTCCGTCCCTCACTTAAAAGCAAGGCCGTAATCGTATCTCCTGCATTTCGAACCTTTCCCTTACCTCCGCAGTCGATAACCACGGTTTGTCTGCCCGAAGCGAGGACAATACTTTGCCCTTGTCCAACATCCGCCGCCGTCAAGCTTCCCACCGCTTTGTTCAGCCCCAAGTCCGTAAAAATAATTGCGGCACAGAGCGAACAGACTGCAAGGCAAGTCGGTATGATTGGGCGAAATCCGCTTTTACGTTTAAATATCATGCACACTCCAAATATTATGTAAACCAATATAAGCCACAGACCGAAAACGCTGTCCTGCGTATAAATTACCGCGTTTGGAACATCTCCGGCAAGGTGCGAAATTTGTATTATGTACTGCGCGAAAAAGCCTGTTATGAAGCCTATAATCTTACCGAGCGGCAGCCAGAGCATTCCCAAAAAGCAGCTTATGTAGCTTAGGATAAAGCAGGCGGAAATTGCCCAAAACACAAGGATGTTGACGATAATTGAGATGACGGAGGCATAGCCAAACCAAAGCACGGCAACAGGTGTTGAAAACACCATGGCTCCTATTGTACCCGCAAAGGTTGCTGTTATGCCCGTCAGCAGCTTGTCACCGAATTTCAAGAAAAAGCCGCTGTCCTTGTGCCGCTTGCGCCTTTCGCGAAGTATAGGCTCTAAAAAGCCGTTCACTCGGGGCGAAACCAAAATAATTCCCACCATCGCGGCAAAGGAAAGCTGCAAGCTAACCGAAGCGCAGGCATCGGGATTTATGATTAGCAAAGCGGCAAGCACTGCGGAAAGGGAGGTTATTCCATCGTTTTCCCTGTGAAAAAGCGGGGCCAAAAGCACGGCGCTCTGCATAAATGCAGCTCTTATAACCGAGGGCGAAGCCCCCGCCATCGGGACAAAAAACCAAATTATCGGGATGCCAATAAAGCTTGCCCAGCGCTTTTTGCGCACAACAGTGCGGATGAAGCCGACCAAAAACGCAACGTGCATTCCCGAAACCGCGACAACGTGGAGAATGCCCGCCGCCGACATATCGCTGTAAAGGTCAACCTCCTCATAAAGTGCGGTTTTGTCGCCGGTTATAAGCGCCGAAACAAAGGCAAAGGTTTCACGGGGAAAGATTTTTTGCGCGGTTTCAACGACATTTTTTGAGAGCGTTTTGGGGAAATTTAAAAAGGCAAGCTTGCTTTTTCCAACAATTTCAACCTCGCCCTTGAGGTAACAGATGAGATAATTGTCATTTGCGGCAAAGCTATCGCTTTTCTTTCCGTAACGCATATCCGTGCTTTTCAGTTGAACCTCGGCGCGGATTTCATCACCCGGCACAAGCGCGGGAAGCTTTACATCCGTAGCATACAGCAGTGCTCCCAATTCGGGGACGTTTTCGCCGGAAAGGCGGATTTCGACAGTTGATAGTTTGTCCGAAACGCGGGGATATTCTGCAACCGTCGCGGAAATTGTTAGTTTCTCGCCGGAAACTGCCTGTGCGGGCACGGTTTTGGTGAGGAAAGCTACATAGCTGAGCGAAAATCCGAGAGCGGCGGCAAGTGAAATGAGCAACATTCGCCGCCGCGCATCGCCCCTTAAAATAATTGCAACAAGGGAGGACGCGCCGCTGATTATTGCGGCAAGCAAAAAATATTCATGCGGAAGCAGATAGTGCGCTGCAAAAACCGCCGCCGTATAGGCGATTGCAGCCGTTGCAAGCTTACGCATGGCGCGTTGGTTCGTCCGTCAGACCCAAAATATAGTCAACGGATACATTATATAATTCCGAAAGCTTGATTAGTGCCCAAACCGGAATTTCGCGGATGCCCTTTTCGTAGCGGTAGTAAACGCCCGGGTGCATCCGAAGATATTCGGATACTTTAATCTGCGTGAAATCGGCATCTACACGCAAATCTTCCAATCTTTTAAAATACAAAAACAATCACCCCGACAAAATCTTACCATTCGGTAAGTTTTCCCCGGGATATCCAAACCATACGGTTTGGTTCGTTTGTAAAATAAAAGCCCCTCCGATTTGCTCGGAACGGCAACTAAACTATGTATGGGCGCACATTGTGCGCCCATAC
>JAVVUU010000057.1:0-7384 GCA_036653035.1 Oscillospiraceae bacterium | reverse complement strand
AAGTGCATTTGTTCAGTGGACATTATTTAGCTTGGAATTTTAATTTTTCATCATATTTTCGTCAACTTGCCAACTTTTTGTGTTGCAGGGCTTGCTTTAACTATTTAAATCCGCAAAATTTCTATCCACTCATAGTTTCGTGTTGACATCAGCCGTTTAAAGCGCTAGAATGAAAATTGTTAAAGGCTATGACCGAGAAAAAGTAAATTCATTTTCCTCTCACAGAGAGCTGTCGCTTGGTGCAAGGCAGCAGAGGTTTTTGTTTCGAATACATCTCGTGAGCTGTGTGGTGAAAGCGGATTTATCCGTCGGTAGACCGCAACGGGAACGCCCGTTACAGCGCTGGGGTATCGCGTTTTTGCCGTACCCGACGAGGCCGTCCCTGTGAAGGTTCGGTAAACTGAGGTGGTACCGCGGGTTTTAAAAATCTCCCGCCCTCTGTAATTATTATTACGGAGGGCGTTTTTTTGTACCTCCAAACGAAAGGAACTGGTAAAAATGGCCATCAAAATCATCCTGCTCGTCCTATTCTTCTCCGCTATGATAGGTGTTGGACTCTACTGCCGCCGCCACGCAACGGACGTAAACGGCTTTGTTCTCGGAGGACGCTCCGTTGGGCCTTGGCTCACGGCCTTTGCCTATGGCACCTCCTACTTTTCCGCCGTCATTTTCATAGGCTATGCCGGGCAGTTCGGATGGAAATTCGGTGTTGCCTCCACATGGATTGGCATTGGAAACGCCGTTATAGGCAGTCTGCTCGCTTGGGTCGTTCTTGGCCGCCGCACACGCCTCATGACACATCATTTCGACAGCTCTACAATGCCCGAATTTTTCGGTGCCCGCTTCAGCAGCAAAATGCTCAAAATTGTTGCATCACTTATCGTTTTCATTTTTCTTATACCATACACCGCTTCGCTCTACAACGGCCTTTCCCGTCTGTTCGGCATGGCGTTCAACATTGACTACACACTTTGCATTATAATAATGGCCGTTCTTACGGGAATTTATGTCATTGCGGGCGGCTACATGGCAACCGCGATTAACGATTTCATTCAAGGACTTATTATGATAGGTGGAATTATCGCCGTTGTGTTCGCCGTACTCAAAACAAACGGCGGCTTCATGGCATCCATTGATGCACTGGCGCACGTCACCGACCCCGCAGTTTCAAGTACGCCGGGAACCTTTGCTTCCTTCTTCGGTCCCGACCCGCTTGGTCTGCTCTCGGTTATAATTTTAACCTCTCTCGGCACCTGGGGACTTCCTCAGATGGTTCAAAAATTCTACTCCATTAAAAGCGAAAAATCCATAAATCAAGGCACAATAATCTCCACAATTTTTGCTGTAATCGTTGCGGGCGGCTGCTATTTTCTCGGCGGCTTCGGCAGACTTTTCACAACAAACGCCGCCGTTGCGGAGAGCGGTTTTGACTCCATAATCCCAACCATGCTCGCAAACCTATCTCCCCTACTCATTGGAATTATTGTCATACTGGTTCTATCGGCCTCAATGTCAACATTGTCCTCTCTCGTAATGGCATCCTCCTCAACGCTGACGCTCGACTTTATAAACGGCGTATTTGTCAAGGACATGAAAGAAAAAAGCAAGCTGCTCTGCATTCGTCTGATGATAGTTGTCTTTATACTAATCTCGGTCATCATCGCGGTTGTTCAATACAAGCAAAATGTAACCTTCATTGCACAGCTCATGGGCATTTCATGGGGCGCACTCGCCGGTTCATTTCTTGCACCGTTCCTGTTTGGACTTTACTGGAAGCGCACAACAAAGGTCGCCGCGTTTTCAAGCTTTGCTTTTGGCTCCGGCATAATGATTTTAAACATGGCCTGCCGCGGAATTTTCCCCGCTTTTCTGCAATCCCCCATCAACTGCGGTGCTTTCGCAATGCTCGCCGGCTTCATAATAGTGCCCGTCGTTTCGCTGCTGACAAAAGCCCCCGACAAGCAGCTCGTAGACGATGCCTTTGCCTGCTATAACACAAAGGTCGTCGTATCCGCAAAGCACGCTTTGAGTGACTAAATGCTACCCAAAATCTCTTATCGGGATAATTATATTAAATTATGCTTGCATTTCGGATAATCCTATAATATAATTATTCCGAGGTGATTTGTAGTGTTAAACAATTTAGGCGACAACATTTCCGCATTTCGAAAGAAAATGGGTGTGTCCCAGCGTCAGCTTGCCGCCCTTCTGAACAAGCGCGGTATAAAAGTAACCAATCAGGCTGTTTCAAAATGGGAAAGCGGTGCTTCACAGCCAAGCGCACAGCAATTTCTTGTAATTTGCGACATCCTAAACATAATCGACATCAGCGGCATTTTCAACAACAAAAGCTACGACCTTTTTTCCGGTCTAAATGCCGATGGCAGACAGCGCATTTTTGAATACGCCGATATGGTTCGCGACAGTGGCCTATATGACGACCCCAATTCCCCCGTTCCCCATGGCACAAAAATCCGCAATCTCCCCGTCTACGATATTGACTCCGCAATAGGCATGGGCAAGTTCCTTGACCTCACGGACTACAACCTAATGCCGGTCGGCCACGAGGTTCCCCTCTCCGCAAACTTCGGAGTTTTCATCTCCGGCGACAGCATGGAGCCTGAATATCACAACGGCGAAATCGTCTGGCTAACCCAACGTGCGAAGCTTGAGCACGGCGACATCGGTATTTTCCTTTACGACGGCAGCGCCTATTTTAAGCGCCTGCGCGAGCGCGTTGGCGGCATTCGCCTCCAATCAATCGACACAAATTACCCCGATGTAATAATAACCACCCCCGAAAACCTAATCGCCTTGGGCAAGGTTGCCGAATAAATATTATCAAAATAAAAGAGTGTACGAAAAACAATTGGTTGTTTTTCGTACACTCTTTTATTTTGGAGCCGTAGGGGCTTTACAGCCCAAAATTAAGTCCGCCGGTAATCTTTGCCATTCCGTCACTTGCACTTGTTTCCGCCTTGCGGAGCGCTTCGTTAACGGCGGCAAGCACCATATCCTGAAGCATTTCAACGTCCTCGGGGTCAACGGCTTCGGGGTCAATTTTGAGGGAGGTAAGCTCCTTCTTTCCGCTGACCACAGCGGTTACAACACCGCCGCCCACCGTTGCGGTATACTCCGCTTTTTCAAGTTCTTCCTGCATTTTTACCATGTCCTGCTGCATTTTTTGAGCCTGCTTAATCATGTTCATGTTCATGCCGCCGCCCATTGCGCCGCCTTTAAATCCGCCCTTTGCCATCTTGCTTCCTCCAATATGTTAATGTAAATTTATTGCCGTGATTTTGCTTTTACTCGAATTTTACGTTCCCGAATTGTGTCAGCTTGTCGAGCTTTCCGGCATCTGTGCTCTCTGCCGCTTGGCGCTCCGTAATTTTGAACGGCACAGCTTTGCCCAGCACATTCTGTATTGCTGTACGAATTTGCTCCTGCGCCTCCGTTTGTTCAAGCTGCTTTCTTTCGAACGCCCCCGCAACGCTTATACTAAGCCCGACATCGGTCATTTCTCCCATTGCCATGTGGCTGACAACATTGAAAATCCCGGGGTGCATTGTGCCTTTCAGCTCCGCCAAAATGTTTGTCCAAGCCGTTGCCGCTCCTGCGATTGGCTGAGCCGGCATAGCAGGCTCAGGCTCTGAAATTTGCTTTTCTTCCTTTGGTGGCAAGCGCATTTCTTTCGGCTCCGGCATATCAAATGGGGGAACATCGTCCTCTGCTTCGTCTGCCATTGGTGCAGCTTTTGCACCGTTGTGTTCAATCGGTGCATTTTGCGCACTTTCGTAATAATTTTGTTTTTCGCTTGGAATTTCGTCGAACGGCGGTGCATCTTCCTCAAGTAATTGCGTTAAACTATCTTCATCCGACATTATAGTTGATTTTTTATCTTTTTCCGATAAATTGAGTGGCAGAGCCGCGGTGTTCTGAGCTTCAGCTTTATTCTCATTATTTTCCTGAATTTGTGTGATTTGTGATGTATGTGAAAAAACTATTCCCTCCTCAATGGAGGTTTCCAGCCTTGCAACGCGTGCGCGCAGGCAATCTAGGTTGTCGCCCAAATCCGGCTCACAAAGACCGACTATGCAAAGCTCCGCCGCGATTTTGGGGTCCCTACCGTCACGCAGTGCCCCAATTCGGACTTGGATAGCGTCTATATCCGAAATGATTTCCTCGGAGCTAAGGCGCTTTGAAAGCTCGATTAGTGTATTTAAATCGTAGCCGCCGGAAAGAAGCTCGCGGCCGCCCTTGGGAGCAAGCTTTGACATAAGCATATCGCGAAGAAGTGTGCAAAGCTCCGTAAGGAGAGTTGCGGGAGCCTTGCCATCGCGCCAAAGTGCGCCAAAAAGCTCAAGCGCGGCTTGGGTTTGCCCGTCAATAATTGCATTTAGCAATTCGGTAATTCGCATATTTCCGGCAAGCCCCATTGAGGAAAGGACGCTCTCAACACTTATTTCTTGGGTGCCCGAGCATTGGTCGAGTAAGGAAAGACCATCGCGCAGGGAGCCATCCGCAAGCCTTGCAAGAAGCTCTGCGGCAGCTTTATCAAGCTGCATATTTTCCTGCTGTGCTACAAAGGCGATACGCCCCGCCATGGAGTCGGGGTCAACTCGCTTGAAGCTGTGGCGCTGGCAGCGGGAAAGAATTGTTGCGGGAACCTTGTTAAGCTCCGTTGTTGCAAGAATGAACATGAGGTGCTCGGGCGGCTCCTCCAAAATTTTTAGCAGAGCATTGAACGCCGAGGTTGAAAGCATATGCACTTCGTCTATGATGTAAACGCGCTTTTTAACAACGGCGGGTGAAAAAATTGCCTCGTCACGCAGTGCGCGGACATTATCGACACCATTGTTTGAAGCGGCGTCCATTTCGACAACGTCCATGATGGAGCCGTCCTCAATTCCAAGACAGCTTTTGCATTTGTTGCAGGGGTTGCCGTTGATGGGGTTTTCGCAGTTTACGGCGCGCGCAAGAATTTTTGCGCAGGTGGTTTTGCCTGTGCCGCGTGTGCCAATGAAAAGGTAGGCGTGGCTGAGCCTGCCGCTTATAATTTGATTTTTGAGGGTTTCCGTAACCTGCTCCTGCCCAACAACATCGTCAAAGGTGCGCGGCCGCCATTTTCTGTATAAAGCCTGATACATGAAACTCCTCCTTGTGTTAGCGTTAAAAGCTCATAAATGTGTACTTGCGTAATGTCGATGCCAAACATCGTCATTACGCAACCATTAAGTAGGCTTAATATTTGTTAAGTAAAATATCAAGTCTTGTCATGAGCCACAAATAGTGGCTCATGACAAGACTGCACACCCACCTTTGAATAAATTGATATGTCCGTTACCGTAGCAGTTAGCTCGGACCCGGCTACCTCGCGGCACACGGATTTACCCGCTTAATGCTGCTCGGTTCCCCGCCTGACATGGTTCACAGGCTTCCGTTGCGCAAGACCGGGGCTTCAACACCACTTGCTTCGGTCAGACAACACATCAACTACCCTGGGGTGGGAATTCATCCCTGCTATAGCGGATTGCAGGCAACAGGGCACCGCTGGCTCCCCGACTAGTGCAGCCTTGTCATGGGCCACGTTCCGTTATTTTACTACAAATCCGAAAAAATATCAAGATGGGAAACAAATTTTCTTTTGGCTCATAAAATTCCATGATTTTGCAAAATAATCCTTGTCTATATTTCATTTTACCATATACTATGATAAGATATGCATAGCTAAAGCATTGTTGCAAATTATAAACCTTGAAACGGAGGAACCAGCTTTGAAAATAACTTTTTTGGGCGCTACGCACGAGGTTACCGGCAGCTGTACGCTCATAGAAACACAGGGTAAAAACATTCTTATTGACTGTGGCATGGAGCAGGGTGCAAATATCTTCGAAAATCAAGAAATTCCTGTCAACCCGGGTGCCATAGACTGCGTTCTGGTCACACACGCACACATCGACCACTCCGGCAACATCCCGCTTCTGTGCAAAAACGGTTTCAAAGGCAAAATATATGCCACCGAGGAAACCTCCAATCTCTGCAAAATAATGCTCATGGACTCCGCACACATCCAAATGTTTGAAGCAGAATGGCGAAACCGCAAGGCCGCGCGCTCCGGCACACCCCTCTACGAGCCGATGTACACCACGGACGACGTTACCTGTGCCATCAGCGCCATGTACCCCTCAAAGTACGGTGAAACGCGTCAGGTGCTTGAAAACGTCAGCATACGCTTCAATGATATCGGCCATCTTCTCGGCTCCTCCGCTATTGAGGTTTGGATTACCGAGAACGGCATCACGAAAAAAATAGTTTTCAGCGGCGATGTCGGCAACAAAAACCGCCCCATCATAAACAGCCCGCAAAAAATTAAGGAAACCGACTATCTCGTTGTCGAGTCCACCTATGGCGACAGAAACCATGAATCCGAGGAGGACGCCGCTCCGATGATCGCCGCCTGCCTCCAACGCGCCTTTGACAGGGGCGGCAATGTTGTCATCCCCTCCTTTGCCGTTGGCAGAACGCAGGAGCTTCTCTATATTCTTCGCAGAATTAAAGAGTCCGGACTTGTTAAGGGTCACGACGGCTTCCCCGTCTATGTGGACAGCCCCCTTGCCAATGAAGCAACCTCCATTTTCCTGCAAAGCGACCTCTCCTGCTATGACGACACCACAAGGGATTTATTAAAGCGCGGCATCAACCCGCTTGTTTTCCCCGACCTCAAAATTTCCGTTTCGGCCGATGAATCCAAGGCAATTAACTTTGACAAAACGCCCAAGGTCATTCTCTCCGCCTCCGGAATGTGCGAAGCAGGACGTATCCGCCACCACCTAAAGCACAATCTGTGGCGCAGCGAGTGCCTTGTGCTCTTCGTTGGCTATCAAACCGGCGGCACCCTCGGCCGAATTTTACTTGACGGCGCAGAAACCGTAAAGCTCTTTGGCGAGCCTGTTGCCGTTGCCGCCGAAATCACCAAGGTTCCCGGCATGAGCGGACACGCCGATAAAAACGGACTTCTCGACTGGATTAGCGGCTTTGACCCAAAGCCCACAAAAATATTCGTAAATCACGGCGAGGACGAGGTCTGCGAAAGCTTCGTAAAATGCCTAAACGACGAGCACGGCTATAACGCCACCGCCCCCTACAGCGGCTCCTGCTACGACCTCCTAACCGGCGAAACCATCAACGAGGCTCAAGGCATCCGCATCCAAAAGAAGACCCGCCCCGCCGAAGAACGCATATCCAAGGTTTTCACACGCCTTATTGCCACCTGCGAGCGCCTGCTCTCCACCGCCAAAAATTGCGAAGGCATGGCAAACAAAGAGCTTTCAAAGTTCGCCGACCAAGTGGATCAGCTCCTAAACAAGTGGTCAAAATAACCCCC
>JAVVUU010000056.1:5861-8908 GCA_036653035.1 Oscillospiraceae bacterium | reverse complement strand
TCCACTAATCCAAAGGTAATTCGCTTCGGTTGGTATGATTATGCCGGCTTTTATCAGCTTGACGAAAACGGCTATCGCTCCGGCTATGGCTACGACTATCTGCAAGAGCTTGCAAGATATGGCGGCTGGAGCTATGAATATGTCAACGGAACTGTCAAAGAGCTTACACAAATGCTTGTGGATGGCGAAATTGATATGATGGGCTCCACAATGTTCACGCCGGAGCGAGCGGAGGAAATGGAGTTTTCCGATATAAGCATGGGAAGAAATTTCTCGGTGCTCTGTTCACAGACGAAAGATATGCGCTTTAGAGTTGACGACCCATCAAGTCTTGACGGCATCCATATTGGAATGCTGGACGGCGACGCCCGTCAGCAAAGGCTTGAACAATACGCACAGGAATGCGGCTTCACCTATACCGGCACAGCGTATGCAACCCCACTGCTTATGGAAAAGGCACTGAAAGATAAAGCCGTTGATGCCATTTTAACAACCAATATGCGAGTTACCGGCGGCGACGAAAAAACCATTGCAAAATTTGCACCGATGGAGTTCTATTTTATTACCCAAAAGGGCAATACGGAGCTAATGGCTCAAATTAACAAAGCCATGGAGCAAATCGAATATTCGCGCAAGGATTTTCGCGCGGAGCTTTCACAAAAATACTTCTCGGTGGATATGAGCGGAGCGCTTACATTTACAGAGGAGGAAGAAGCTTTTATTAAAGCCCACCCTGTAATACGCGTTGCACTTCCCACGATGAGCAAACCCATGGCATACCTTGAAAATGGCACCTATAAAGGCATTATTGTCGGCATTTTAAATGAGCTTGGCAGTCGCATCGGAGTCAAAATGGAATACCTTGAGGTTGAAACTCAGGCAGAGGGAAACAAGCTTGTTTCATCGGGTCAGGTAGATGTTATTGCGAACACCTATTACGATTACGGCTGGGCAGAGATGAATGACCTTGTCATGTCGCGCCCCTATATGACGCTTGATTATGTTTCAATAGCGCGTGTCGGTACAGACCTAACCGTCCCCGATTTGCGCGTTGCGGCGGTTCGCGGCTACCTTTTTTCCTACGACTTCGTTGAAAACAAGTTCGAACCGGAGCAAATTATATGGTATGAAAGCGTGGACGAATGCATAGATGCTGTGCAAAACGGGCAGGCGGATATCTGCTTTAATAATTCCTATATAGGAACGGAGCATCTGCAACGATACCAATACCGCAACCTCTACTCAACAAACCTAAACTATTCGCACGGCCTTTCGGCAGGAGTTGCGGAAAGGTCAATTACGCTTTTGTCCATAATAGATAAGGGCGTTGCAAGTATGGGAAAATCGAAAACAAACAGCATCATTCTTGAAAATACCATGCTGCAATCGCACAGGGCAAGCGTTGGGGAGCTGATTTTGCGCAATCCGGTTCCGTTCATTGCGATATTCGGGTTTTTAAGCATTGTAATTATTGCCCTAACCGCAATGCTTATAAGCTTTAGAAGCATACACAAAAAGGATCAAGAAATATACAGAGCAAAGCTTGCGGCGGAGAGGGACTCCCTAACAGGACTATATAACCGCCTATCCTTTGAGGCCTTTGTAAATGAACTTCTTATCGAAAGAAAACAAAACAACACAAGCGCATTTATAATGCTCGATATAGACAATTTTAAAAACATCAACGATGTTAACGGCCATAGCTTTGGAGATAAAGTCCTCATCGCCGTTGCGCAGGGAATGCACAATTTGTTCGATTCCGAGGGCGCAATTTCCGGACGTATGGGCGGCGATGAATTTGCCGTATTCATCCCTCAAATAACATCAAAGGGAAGTCTAATCACAAAGCTTCGTGCGGAATCAGGCGAGCTTGCAAAGAGCTTGGGCGCAAATGTTCCAATATCCTGTTCTCTTGGTGTAGCCTTCGCCTATGAGCACCATGAGCATGAATTCAACTACATATACGAGCTTGCCGATGCCGCCCTTTACGAGGCAAAGAGGAACAGAAAAGGAACGGTTTGTGTTTCATCGGATAAAAAGGAAGCTGCACAGAATTAGAGCAGTACTTAAATGAAAAGCACCTCCAAGGTTGGATGGCAAGAAGCCGCTTAACCTTGGGGGCTGCTTTTTGGCGGTCGGCAGAGCTTCCAAACTCAAAAATGACTTGCAAAACTTCAGGTTCTGATATACATTAGTTATAATGGGATTTATATATTATGTCCTGTTAAAAGATTTACCACAGCGCAGCTTTGCGGCCTTGGTAAAATCCTTACAGAAAATAAGGGGTGCACCATGAAAAAAATTATTTCTTTAGTTCTAAGCGTCGTTATGATCGCCTCCGTTTTGGTTACGGGCGCTTTTGCCGAAGCAGGACTATCAAATTTCAAGAAAACTCAAACCTACAAAAGCGGCACTTTTACTGACTTCCCAACAAACGCATGGTTTGCAAAAAACGCCGCGGAGGCCTATGAATATGCACTTATGAAGGGCGTTTCCGCCACCGATTTCGGCTCCGCGCAACAGCTCAAAATTTGCGAGGGCATTGCCATGGCGGCTCGTTTGCACTCCATCTACAATACCGGCAAGGCCGATTTTAAAGAGGGAACACCATGGTATCAGGTGTATGTCGATTATGCAATTACCAACAAAATAATCGGAAAAAATCGCTTTGAAAATTACGAGGCCTATGCAACGCGCAATCAGTTTGCGGAAATTTTTGCCGACGCCCTACCAAACAATGCGCTAAAGGAAATTAACAACATCCCATACGGCAAAATTCCCGATGTCAAATACGATGTTCCAAATGAGCACATTTACAAGCTCTATCGTGCCGGAATTTTAGCGGGAAAAACCGCCGCAGGTGATTTTTGCCCCGCCGACCCAATTTTGAGAAGCGAGTGCGCGGCACTTGTCACCCGTATGGCAAATGAAACCCTTAGAGTAAAGTTTTCAATCCAAGAGCCCTCCGATAATGTGAACAGCGCAACGGAGCTGCTAACGGGCATAAACTCCGCCAGCCAAGCCACCTTGTTTGCAATTCAGTGCTG
>JAVVUU010000056.1:0-5761 GCA_036653035.1 Oscillospiraceae bacterium | reverse complement strand
TGCTAACGGGCATAAACTCCGCCAGCCAAGCCACCTTGTTTGCAATTCAGTGCTGCGATTTGTATATTGTTGAAAGCGTATCGGGCGGAAATGCTACAGTTGCTGCGGCAGCACTTGCAAAGGCCGCGGAGTACACCCTCATGGCTGCAAAATATGCTCAAAACGCCGAGAAATTTTGCGAAAACAACAGCAAATTTGCCGCCGCAAGGAGCGACCTTTCAAGCGCCCGCCTTGCCTGCATGGAGGCAAGCCTAAAGCTGAAAGCACCATCCGATGTTGCCGCCGCAAAGATATGGCTTGTGGGCGTGGGCGATGCGCTTTCCCGCGCAAATGACACGGCCACGGCACTTTCAAAAAGCTAAGTCGCCGTATAAACACCCAATGCGCACCGCTTCAACGGTGCGCATTTTGGGTTGTTTAAGCTCATATGCCGCGGCGAAGGTGTATATAATGTCCACTGAACAAAGCAAAAACAGCCGGAAGTGATTGATACAACTTTGTTTTCGCTTTATTCAGCGGACATTATATAAATTAAATTTCCATTATTTTTTAATCGTTTTCTAATCTTCACAAGGGTTTAATTTTAACACTTGCCCCGCATAATGAAGCCACCGACAAAAGATATGGAGGCTAACACAATGAAAGAAAATTTAGAGCTGGTTGAAAAATTGGTTGAGAAAACCGGACTGAGCTACACCGAAGCGAGGGATGCTCTCGAAAAGGTCGATTGGGACATCCTTGAAGCCATCATTCAGCTTGAGGCACAGGGAAAAATCCATAGGGACAGAACAGCAGAATACACAACACGCGCAGAAGCTTCAAAGGACTCCGAAAAAGAGAAAAAACAGGAGAGCCATGCGGCTGAGGATTTTAAAAAAACCACAAAGGGCATAGGCCGCTGGATGCGGGAAATTTTTGACAAGGGCAACACAAACTTTATCGAGCTTCACAAAAACGGCGAAAAAAAGCTTGGAATGCCCGTAACTGTTTTTGTTCTTCTTTTGGTTTTCGGCTTTTGGTTTTTAATCCCAATTATGGTTGTTAGTCTGTTCTTTGGCTGCCGCTATTGCTTTTCCGGTGCCGACCTTGGCAAGGAGTGCGTAAACTCCGCGATGGGCAAGGCAACCGATATTGCCGACAACATCAAAAGCGAGTTCAAGTCCGCAGAGGCAAAAGCGCCCGATTCCGAAAACAGCGAGAGCAAGTAATTTTGCAAACGCCCACCAAGACAATTTGAAGGAGAACGCAAATGGCGGTTAAGATACTTATTGTTGAGGATGAAGAAAAAATTGCCCGTTTCTTAGAGCTGGAGCTTGTGCATGAGGGCTATGAAGCAACAAAATCCGCCGATGGGCGCGAGGGCTTGGACCTTGCGCTCAGCGGCGGCTTTGACCTTGTTCTGCTGGACATCATGCTGCCCGGCTTAAACGGCATTGAGGTTATTCGCCGCCTGCGCAAAAGCTCCGATGTCCCCGTTATCATGCTGACCGCGCGGGATGCCGTGATGGACAAGGTTTCGGGTCTTGACATGGGCGCGAACGACTATGTAACAAAGCCCTTTGCAATTGAGGAGCTTTTAGCGCGCATACGAGTCACCCTCCGAAAAAAAGAAAACGATGAGGTTGTGGAAAAGCACAAATGCTTAACCAGAGGAAAGCTTGCCTTGGACGCTGTAAGCTACACCGTTGAATATGACGGCGAGCCTATTGAACTGACAAAGCGGGAATTTGCAATGCTGGAGCTTATGCTTTTAAACAAAAACGCAGTGCTCACAAGGGAAACCTTTATAGAGCGCGTTTGGGGATATGACTACATGGGTGAAACCAATGTGGTGGATGTTTACATCCGCTATCTCCGCAGTAAAATAGACGATGTTTATGGAATAAATCTCATCCGGACGGTTCGCGGAATTGGATATGTAATTAAGGACGAAAAGGCATGAGTAAGACTGCACAGACAAGCTCCACAACAAAAAGACTCCGAAATTTGCAGCAAAAGAGAATTAGAACGGCGCTGTTTTTTTCGGGCGCGGTTGCCATTATTCTGCTTGTTTTGGGATTTTGCTATGTAAATGACAGCGCATATTCCGGCGAATACAACCCCTTTTCGCTTTGGAGCACTGTTTCACGAAAGCTTGGCTTCGAGTGGGGAGAAAATATTCCGCTTCCGCGTGTGGACTATATCATCTCAACAGAGGGCAAAATCCCCGCAACAATTGACGTGACAGTATCATTCTACACAACGGTGCTTGGAATTGCGCTTGTCGGAATTTCAAACCTGTTCATTTCACTTTTTTCATCGCTTTTTGCAAAGCGTCAAATTCGAAAGCAGCTGGAGCCGCTCTATCAGCTTGCAAAAAGCGCGCTGCAGCTCTCCGACGAAAGCTTTACGCCGGAGCCGCAGCAGGCACCGCAAGGCACAGAGGGCTACGACCCGCGACAAATTCACGACCTTGAAAGCGCCATCGACAATATCCGGCCGGAACAGCCGAACGCCGCGCTTCACACGGGAGATAACGACCTTAAAGGCTTGGAGAGCGCAATAAACAGCCTGCTTGCCCGAACGCGTGCGAGCTACAGCCAGCAAACCCGCTTCGTTTCAGACGCTTCGCATGAGCTTCGCACCCCAATTGCCGTCATCAAGGGCTACACGGATTTGCTTGACCGCTGGGGTAAGGAGGACGAAAAAATATTGCAGGAATCCATTTCCGCAATTAAATCCGAAACCGAGCATATGAACCGCCTTGTCGAGCAGCTTTTGTTTTTGGCAAGAGGGGACAGCGGGCGTACAAAGCTGAATATAGAGCCGTTTTCACTTTCGGATATGCTGAGAGAGGTTTATGCCGAGTCCGTTATGATTGACACGGGGCACGAATGGGAGCTTCGCGCAAGCGACGAAATTGCCGCCATGGGCGACACTGCCATGCTAAAGCAGGCAACCAGAATATTGGTGGACAACGCCGTAAAATATACGCCGCAGGGCGAAACAATCATGCTAAAGGCAATCTTGGATCCAAAGGGTGCGCCGACAATTGTTGTGCAGGACAGCGGAATTGGAATTGCCGAGAGGGATGTCAGCCATGTTTTTGATAGATTTTATCGCTCCGACCCCGCGAGAGTGCGTCAGCAGGGCGGCACAGGGCTGGGACTTTCAATTGCAAAATGGATTGTGGACAGGCATAACGGATATTTGGAGGTCATAAGCCGCGAAGAAATCGGCACAAGAGTCAGCATTCATCTGCCGCCCGTAACGGCTTGATTATTGCCGAAGCCTCCAAGGCCTTGCTTGTGCCGGGCACAAAATCCGGTGAACTGAAGCCCAATTCGACGAATTAGTCTTTTCACGAAGAAGAATATGTGTTATACTGAATGAAATGAAAATCTCAAAAGAAATATATGGAGATATGTGTTTATGGAATGGGAAGCCCTGAAAAGCTCTTGCATGGAATGCAAAAAATGTGCGCTTTGGGAAACACGGACAAACGTGGTTTTCGGCACGGGAAACGAAAATGCCGAGGTGCTTTTCATTGGTGAAGGCCCCGGCGAGCAGGAGGATTTGAGCGGTCAGCCCTTTGTCGGCCGCGCAGGAAAGCTCCTCGACACAATGCTTGCCGTAATTGACCTTGACAGAACAAACATCTACATTGCCAACATGGTTAAGTGCCGCCCTCCAAAAAACCGCGACCCACTAACAATAGAAAGAGAAGCCTGTATGCCTTGGCTTCGAGAACAAACAAGGCTTATGAAGCCCAAAATAATTGTCTGCCTTGGCCGCATTTCCGCAATGTCAATCATTAGACAGGACTTCAAAATTTCACAGGAGCACGGTCAGTGGACGGAAAAAAACGGCATCAAAATGATGGCACTTTATCACCCCGCCGCACTTTTGCGCGACCCGCGCCGCAAGCCCGAAACCTTTGAGGATTTAAAGGAGCTGCAAAGGGTAATACGCGAGGTCTGCGACCACACCTATGCTTAGGCAATCCCGCGCCGATTTTTTGCGAGATTTCGTCTGCCAAATTTGAAATTCCGCTCTTATGGTATGAGAAAAAGCAAAAACAGATAAATTATTTTGCATTTAATACTTTTGAAATATGTTTTCTGTTTATTTTGTAACATCTGTTTGATATCATATAGTTGCAAGAGACAGTTGAACTTTTTCGTTTTCTCCTCATCCCATAATTTAATCGGCGAGCGGAATGTCGCACCGCTCGCCGATTATATTTTTTTGCCCATTTGCGGCAAATAAGATGCAATGATGCTATAAAGTATAATAGAAATGCCAATGATTTTAAAAAATATGTAGGGCAAAGAACAGCTTATTCTGAAAGGAGTAATAACCTTGGAAGAACTAACCGCTTGCAAAAATGCCAATTTAGGTGTATGTCTTTTAAATGACTCTTTTCCGCCGGTAATAGACGGAGTTGCAAATACAATATGCAACTATGCTTCAATTATCCAATCCGAAACAGAGGGCAGAGCAATGGTTGCCACCCCATACTACCCTCACGCTGTGGATAATTACGAATTTCCGGTCTTTCGTTATAGAAGCGTCAGCGTAGGCTCAAAATTTGAGGGCTATCGCGTTGGCTACCCCTTTAGCGCCTCCGTGGTTGACGAAATCAAAAAGCAAAAGCCTCAAATAATCCATACACACTGCCCATTTGCCTCAAACATCCTCGCAAGAGCGCTCCGCGAAGCGCTGGATATCCCAATAGTTTTCACCTACCACACAAAATATGATGTCGATATCGCAAAAACCATCGACTTCGGCCTAATCCAAAACGCCGCAATAAAGCTCATGATTGCAAACATCGAAAGCTGCGACGAGGTGTGGGTAGTCAGCGAGGGCGCGGGTGAAAATTTGCGTAGTCTTGGTTTTAAAGGTGAATACCACATAATGGAAAACGGCGTCGATTTTCCGCGAGGCCGCGTCCCCGATGAAAGGGTTGATGAGGTTCGCGCTCTGCACGGACTTTCAACAGCTATCCCAACCTTTCTGTTTGTTGGCCGCATGAAGTGGTACAAGGGCATAAAAATTATTTTGGACGGACTTCGAAAGGCCAAGGAGCGCGGCTGCAAATTTAAAATGATGTTCGTCGGTGACGGCGAGGATATGGGCGAAATTAAAGGCTATACGGACGGCATAGGGCTTGCCGATGAATGTATCTTTACAGGTGCAATCTATGACCGCGAAAAGCTTCGCGCTTATTTTTGCGCGGCGGATTTATTTCTGTTCCCCTCAACCTATGACACGAACGGCATAGTTGTTCGCGAAGCCGCCGCCTGCTCTCTTGCAAGTGTGCTTGTTCGCGGAAGCTGCGCGGCAGAGGGAGTCGTTGACAACCAAAACGCGTTCCTAATTGACGAAAACGCCGAGTCGCTGGCAGAGGCGGTTATAAATGCCTGCCAAAATCCCGAAAAGCTCCCCGAGGTGGGCGAAGCTGCCGCAAAGGAGCTGTTCATTTCTTGGCACGAGGCAGTTCAAAAGGCGTATGCACGCTATCAAGTGGTTGTTGATAATTACAAAAAAGGCTCAACAAACCGCCGCGAGCGCTTTTCGGACGAATTCATAACCATGATGGCGGACTCCATGGATGCCGTGCAAAAGGTTCGAAAAATGCGGGAAAAGCTCAAGAGAAATCAGTCAAGGTGGAAAGGCAATAACCGTATTGAGGTTCGAAAACATTACAAGGATAAATAAGACCCTTTTCGCCAAACTTAAAGAAGCAATTTGAAAGGAAAATCTATGCAAAGAAGAA
>JAVVUU010000055.1:0-8998 GCA_036653035.1 Oscillospiraceae bacterium | reverse complement strand
ACCCCTGGCCTACTGCTTAGAAGGCAGTTGCTCTATCCACCTGAGCTACTGGCGCACATATTATTACAAAATCCGCAGGTTTTGGGGCAGAGAGCTATGCTCGTTTTTGCCGGGAAACAAAAACAGAACGGAAAACGCTTTTTGGCCGCACGCTTGAAAAACGGCTTTGGAGCGGGTGATGGGAATCGAACCCACGTATTCAGCTTGGAAGGCTGACATTCTACCATTGAACAACACCCGCAAGGAAGATAAGTTCAGCCTTGAAATGATACCATCATTAAGCGAGTTTGTCAATATTTTGTTTTAGAAATTTGATTTTTAATTAAAATTCGTGGATTTGCTTACAAAACTACCACGGTTATGCCGTTATTATGGCGCTCCAAGTCGCTGTCGCGCCGAAGCTCATCGCAGAGCATGAAGGCATTTCGTGTCGGCTCGTCAAAAATTGAAAAGTCCTCGCCTGTAATATAATCCTTTATAAAGCCCTTTTGCTTTTGTTCTTGAAGGTAGCGGCGCGTTTCTGTGCGAATTCTGCCGCCCTTGCCCGTGGAGCCGTAGCCATGGATGATTTTGATGGCGGAGCAGCCCCAGCTTTTGCCGTTGCGAATGTTGTAGGTAACGCGCTTCACGGCATCCGAAGCTGTTGGCATATCCGATTTTATGTTTACTTCCATGAGAGTTCCCGGCATAATTGCTCCTTTTGGACAAGGGCGGTTATTTTTAGTTAGCTAGCAAGACTTTTTCCGTATTCTCTGCCAAGTGCAAAAGCTTTTTTGTTAATTTCCAAAAATTTCGGCTTGACATTTTCCTCAAGCGCTTTTTGCCAAACGTCCTCTGTGAAATCCGTCAGTGAGGACAAAATTCCGATTAGGACGACGTTCACGGATTTTGGGTTGCCCGCTTCAAGTGCCATTGCAAGCGCATCGCTCGAGATGATTTTCGCGCCGCTGTCCGTGAGCTTTGTGACAATATCATCGGGATAGGCCATAGCGCCTGTGATTACGGGCATGGGGCTAATGCGGCGGTCGTTTAGTATGAGTGTTCCGCCCTCGCGCAGATAGGGAAGCCAACGTGCGGCTTCAAGACGCTCGAAAGCGAGAATGTAGTCCGCCTCGCCAAGGTCGATAACGGGTGAATAGACCTTGTCGCCATATTTTACATATGTAACGACGCTTCCGCCGCGCTGACTCATGCCGTGAACCTCGGACATTTTAACGTCATAGCCGCGTGAGAGAAGAACGCTTCCCAAAATTCTGGAGGCAAGCAGAGTTCCCTGACCGCCAACGCCGACTATCATAATTCCTTTTGTTTCAGCCATTTTACTTTACCTCCTTTTTGAGGATGGAGTCAAATTTGCACATCTGCATACAGAGGTCACAGCCAACGCAGAGCGTTGGGTCGATTGAAGCAAGCTTATTTTCAAAGCTGATGGCGGGACAGCCGATGGTCATGCACATACGGCAACCCTTGCACTTTTCGGGGTCAACCGAGAGAGCGGGAGCGGTTTTAACCTGCGGCAGAAGCACACAGGGACGGCGCGCAATGATAACGGATGGCTCGGGGGCGGAAAGCTCCTCTTGGATGATTTCCTTCAGCTCGGAAAGCGCATAGGGGTCGCAGACGCGAATGCGTTTTACGCCGACTGCTTCACATAGCTTTTCAAGCGACACGGCGGGGGCGGCTTCGCCCTTTAGTGTTCTTCCCGTTGTGGGGTTGTCCTGATGGCCTGTCATGCCGGTTATGGAGTTGTCGAGAATTATAACGGTGCTGATGCCCTTGTTGTAAACAATGTCGATAAGCCCCGTTATGCCGCTGTGCATAAAGGTGCTGTCGCCAATAACGGCAACCGAGCTTTGAGCGCTCTGTGCGCCGCGTGCGGTGTTAAAGCCGTGCAGACCGGAGATTGATGCTCCCATGCAAACCGTTGTGTCCATGGCCGCGAGGGGGGCGAGAGAGCCAAGCGTGTAGCAGCCGATGTCGCCGGAAACCATAACGCCGAGCTTTGAGAGGGTGTAGAAAAGTCCTCTGTGGGGGCAGCCGGGGCACATTGTTGGCGGGCGGGGCGGAACGGTTTCGCCAAAGCCGATAGAGGGAGCGGATTTCATGCCCATGGCACGGCGGATTTTGTCCTGACTTAATTCATCGCAAAGTCCGAAAATGTCCTTGCCGCCATCCACACGGATGCCGTTTGCGCGAAGATGAGTTTCGATAACGGGGTCAAGCTCCTCAACAACAATGAGTCTGTCCACCTTGGCGGCAAAGTCGCGGATTATGTTGACGGGCAGAGGGTTCACCATGCCAAGCTTTAGAACACTGGCATTCGGAAAAACCTCGCGGACATATTGGTAGCAGATGCCGGCTGTTACGAAGCCGATGGAGGTGTCCCCCATTTCAATGCGGTTTAGCGGAGTTGTTTCGGCAAAGGCGGCAAGCTTTAGGGTGCGCGCTTCAACAATTGGGTGGCGCTTTTTGGCGTTGCCGGGCATCATAACATTTTTTGCGGGGTTTTTAACATAGGGCAAAAGCTCGCGCTCTGTGCGGGGAGAGCATTCCGTCAAGCTCTGCGAATGGGCAACGCGTGTGCAGGTGCGAAGCATCACGGGTGCGTCAAATTCTTCGGAGAGGTCAAAGGCAAGCTTTGTAAATTCAAGACATTCGGCGCTGTCGGAGGGCTCCAGCATTGGAAGCTTTGCGGCAATGGCGTAGTGGCGGGAATCCTGCTCGTTTTGGGAGGAGTGCATTCCCTGATCGTCCGCAACGGCAATTACCATGCCGCCGTTAACGCCCGTGTAGGAAACTGTGAACAGAGGGTCGGCGGCGACGTTTAGGCCAACGTGCTTCATGGCGCAAAATGAACGCGCACCGGCAAAGGAAGCACCGATTGTTGCCTCCGTTGCGACCTTTTCGTTGGGTGCCCATTCGGCATATACTTCATTGTATTGCACGAGATTTTCGGCAATTTCCGTTGAGGGAGTGCCGGGGTAGGCGGATACAAAGCGGCAGCCCGCCTCATATATTCCGCGGGCAACGGCGGCGTTGCCCAATAAGAGCTGTTTCATGCGGTGTCATCCTTTCATAGATGGTCTTTGTCAATTTAAAGTGAAACAAAAATGAATTTAAAATATGCTACGCCAAAAACAGGCGCACGTCAAGAGGAAAATTTAAGTGTTTAAAGCTTTATGAGCGGCCTTATACATCTCGGTTATAAATCTTGGCAACCTCCCTGCGCCCTCTGAACATTATTGCAAAGGCGGCGATTAGGTTGATTACCATAAGCCCCGTAACGACGGGACGTATTGGCAAAAATTCCGCAAGCGCACCGGCAAGGAGAGTTCCGACTACGGTTCCCGCATTGCAGACCATTTGGAAAACGCCGTTAAATCGGCCGCGCATATCGTTTGGAACGTAGCTTTGCGTGGTGGAAAGTCTGATGTTGTAGGAGGTTACGCCCATAATTCCATCGAGGAAGAAAAGCGGAAGCATGATGAACAGGGGCGTGTAAAGCACACCGCCCTCAATGAAGCTGATGGCGGTATAAACTGTTAGTGCGATTGCAAATTTCTTTTTTACGGGGTATTTGAAGCGGTAGTGGAGAAGCCCGCCGGCGAGGCGGCCCGTTACGTTGCTCGCCATTGAATATGAATATGCCATAACGCCAAGAGAGGGCACGGATTTGAAATATGGCATATTGAGAGAATATGCGCCCATGCCCGAAACGGCGTTTAGGAAGAAATATGAGGTGATTGTTTTAAGACCCTTTTCGCGGTTTATGTATTTCAGACCGCCGACAAGCTCGTCCTTGAGGTAGGCAAATGTGAGCGAGGAGGTTTTTTTAAGAGTGTGTGCTTCCTCAACCTTAATTTGCGTTTCGCAGATAGCCGCAACAAGGAAAGAAATGGCATTAACAAGGAAAAGCGGAGCCAAACCAACGGTGTTGTAAACAACGGCGGCAATGGGAACCATAATTGTTGCAATTGGCTCCAAAAGGCTTGCAACGGAATATGCCTTTGTGAAATTCCCCTCCGAAACCAAAATTGGAAAAAGGCTGTCATATGCGACATAATAGACGCTGTCCACAGAGCCTATTACAATGACTAGAAGGAGGAAAAGCGGGTAGCTGAAAAATCCGCTTTTTATGATGAAAAACATCAGCAAAAAGATTGAAGCGGAGATAAAATCGAGTGTGAATATAGTTTTTCGGCGTGAACGGTTGTCAAGAAAGGGGCCTGCAACCAGCGGCAAAATTATTTTCGGGAGGTTGTAGGCGGCAAGAAACAGGGCGTACAAAAAAACCGAGCCTGTTTTGTCCAGCATAAGCAGGCTTATTGCAAAGCCGGAAACGGCGTTTCCAATCATTGAAACCGCACTGCCGAGAGTTAGTATTGTAAAGTTTTTTGTCCAAAGGGATGCTGCTTTCATGGTTTGCCTCGCATAAGTTTTTAGCTATTTTGCGTGGTATAGCTTTCGTGTTTGGTATTTTGGCTCGTAGGTGATGTTAACGCCCAAATGCTGAAAAACATTTTCGTCCACGCGGGAGAGGATAACGGAGGAATGAGCCTCGCAGCATTTAAGCTTTGAGAGCTGCTCCATGGCAAGCGCGGCAAGAGGGTCGGTTACGGCGCAGATAGAGAGCGCTATGAGAATTTCGTCCGTGTGCAAACGGGGGTTTGTGTTGCCCATATGTGTGACCTTCAGCTTTTGGATAGGCTCAATTACGCCCGGAGAAATGAGGAGAGCATCATCGTTAATGTCGCCTAAAACCTTTAATGCGTTTAGCAGGCAGGCGGAGGCGGAGCCAAGCAGGGGGCTTGTTTTTCCTGTAACGATGCGGCCATCAGGAAGCTCAATTGCAACGGCGGGAGCGTCCGTTGCCTCAGCTTTTTTGAGAGCGGGGGCGACAACGGCTCTGTCCGTAGTTGAAAGACCAAGCTGGTTCATAATCATTTCAACGCGGAAAAGCTCATTTTGCGAAGCGTTGCCCTGACGGTGCGAGCAGGCTGTGCTAAAATATCGCCTAATTATTTCCTGTTTGCCGGCATCGCGGCAAATTTCGTCGTTTGTGATGCAGAAGCCCGCCATATTGACGCCCATATCGGTGGGACTTTTGTAGGGTGAAACGCCGCAGATGCGCTCCATCATGGCGTTCAGCACGGGAAAAATTTCAACGTCGCGGTTGTAGTTGACGGTTGTTTCGCCATAGGCCTCAAGGTGAAAGGGGTCAATCATGTTAACGTCGTCAAGGTCGGCGGTTGCCGCCTCGTAGGCGAGGTTAACGGGGTGCTTTAGCGGCATATTCCAGACGGGAAAGGTTTCAAATTTTGCATAGCCCGCCGTAACTCCGCGCTTGTGCTCGTGGTAGAGCTGGGATAAGCAGGTTGCCATTTTTCCGCTTCCGGGGCCGGGCGCTGTTATGACTATGAGCGAGCGCTCTGTTTCGATGTATTCGTTTTTTCCAAAGCCCTCGTCACTGACTATTAAATGAGTGTTTGTGGGATAATCGGGTATAACATAATGGCGGTAGACACGCAGTCCAAGCTTTTCAAGACGCTTTTGGAAAAGCTCCGCCGTTGGCTGGGAGGCGTAGTGGGTAATGACTACGCTGCCAACATATAGTCCGCAGGCGCGGAAAGCGTCCACAAGACGCAGAAGGTCGAGGTCGTAGGTTATGCCAAGGTCGCCGCGAACCTTGTTGCGCTCAATGTCGTTTGCGCTGATAACTATGACTATTTCGGCTTCCTCGCGAAGCTCCATGAGCATACGCACCTTGCTGTCCGGCTGAAATCCCGGCAGCACGCGTGCGGCATGGAAATCGTCAAAAAGCTTACCCCCAAACTCCAAATAAAGCTTACCGCCAAATTGGTTGATGCGTTCTTGGATGTTTTCTGACTGGAGCTTCAGGTACTTTTCATTGTCAAAGCCGCGAAGTTTCATGTTGATCCCCCTGTGTTTGTCATTTCTTACGCCTTACGCATATAACGTCTATTATAGCGCACCGCGGCACTTACTTCAAATACAATTATACAAAAATATAAAAAATAATTACACAATGTGCAAAACGTGTGGAAGAACTTGCGCTTTTCCTCTTTTTTTATTCACAATTGTGTGATACAATCCGTTGTTAGGTATGCAAGGAAATTTACAGCTGCTTCCATGCATCAAATTTTTAACTTATAAAAGAAAGGCAATCCAAGCCAATGAGTATAATAACTAAAATTTTTGGAACACACAGCGACAGAGAGCTGAAGAAAATTGCCCCCATTGCGGACAAAATCGAAGCACTCTCGGAGCAATACAAAAAGCTTACGGATGCGGAGCTGACAGCCAAAACCCCCGAATTTAAAAAACGCCTTGCGGAGGGCGAAACGCTTGACGATATCCTCCCCGAGGCATTTGCAACAGTCCGCGAAGCCTCCATGCGCGTTTTGGGCCTCTACCCCTTCCGCGTCCAGCTTATAGGCGGCATAGTCCTCCATCAGGGGCGCATATCCGAAATGAAAACCGGTGAAGGAAAAACCCTTGTCGCCGTTCTCCCCTCATACCTTAACGCGCTCGAGGGCAATGGCGTCCACATCGTAACCGTAAACGACTACCTTGCAAAGCGCGACAGCGAGTGGATGGGCAAAATCCACCGTTTTCTCGGCCTTTCCGTCGGACTAATCGTCCACGGTCTTGATAACGACGAGCGCCGCGCCGCCTACAACGCAGACATAACCTATGGCACAAACAACGAAATGGGCTTCGATTATCTGCGTGACAACATGGCAATCTACAAAAGCTCCATGGTTCAGCGCGGCCACCCCTTTGCCATTGTCGATGAGGTTGACTCCATCCTCATAGATGAAGCAAGAACACCTCTCATAATCTCCGGCCAAGGCGACAAGAGCACCGAAATGTACAGCCAGGTGGACGATTTTGTTTCCCGCCTAACCCCCATAGTCTATTCCAGTGTGGACGAGAAAAACGAGGAGGACGAGGGTCTTGAAGCCGACTACGTTGTCGATGAAAAGGCGCGCACAGCAACCCTCACCGCCCGCGGAATAAAGCGCGCGGAGCAGGCCTTTGGCATCGAAAACCTCTCCGACCTCGAAAACTCCACCCTATCCCACCACCTAAACCAAGCCGTCAAGGCGCACGGCACAATGAAGCGCGACATCGACTATGTCGTCAAGGACGGCTCCGTTGTAATTGTCGATGAGTTTACAGGCCGTTTAATGCTCGGCAGAAGATATTCCGAGGGACTGCACCAGGCAATTGAAGCCAAGGAGCACGTTGATGTTGAGCGCGAGAGCAAAACCCTTGCCACCATCACCTTCCAAAACTACTTCAGGCTCTACGACAAGCTCTCCGGCATGACGGGAACCGCCGTAACGGAGCAGGAGGAATTTATCTCAATATACAATCTCGACATTGTTGAAATTCCAACAAACCGCCCCCTTGCCCGCCGCGATAATGTGGACTCCGTCTACAAAAACGACAGCGGAAAATACGGAGCCATCGTAAAGCAGGTCATAAAGTGCCACGAAAAGGGTCAGCCCGTGCTGGTCGGCACAGTGTCCATCGAAAAAAGTGAGCTTGTATCCGACCTAATCACAAAGGCCGGCATCAAGCACAACGTCCTAAACGCCAAGAACCACGAAAAGGAAGCGGAAATAATCGCCCAAGCCGGTAAGCCCGGTGCCGTAACCATAGCCACAAACATGGCAGGACGCGGAACCGATATCATGCTCGGCGGCAACGCCGAATATCTTGCCAAGAACGACCTTCGCAAGCACGGCTGCTCCGATGAAACCATAAACGCCGTAACGGGATTTTCCGAAACGGACGATGAAAATATCCTTGCCGCCCGCAAAATGTTTGAGGAAAGACAGGCGTTCCACAAAAAGGAAATTGCAGGCGAAGCGGAAAAAGTCCGCGAGGCCGGCGGACTCTTCATAATCGGCACGGAGCGCCACGACTCCCGCCGCATAGACAATCAGCTCCGCGGTCGTGCGGGCCGTCAGGGCGACCCCGGCGAGAGCCGCTTCTACCTTGCCATGACCGACGACATTATGCGCCTTTTCGGTTCCGAGCGCGTAATAGGCCTAATGGAAAATCTTGGTGTTGACGACTCCACCCCGCTTGACAACAAAATGCTCTCAAACGCCATTGAGCAGGCTCAAAAAACCGTTGAGAGCCGCAACTTCCAAAGCAGAAAGAGCGTCCTCGAATACGATGACGTTATGAACGTCCAACGTAACATCATCTACGAGCAGCGCCGCAAGGTGCTTGACGGTGAGGACATCGAAACCTACATCCGCTCCATGATGGAGGAATACATCGCCACAACCATCGGCAGCGGCATGAACGGGCACAGCTACTTCGACGACCAAAAGCAGTTTGAAGAAGCCATATCTCCTCTTGAAACAATTTTCCTCAAAAAGGGCGAGCTTGCCCCCGACCGCAAGGAGCTTGAGCACCTAAACGCCGAAGCCCTAACCGAACAGCTCCTCGAAAAAGCGGAGGCTGTCTATTCGGCGCGCGAAAACGAGCTTGGCACCACACCGGACGGAACACCGCTCATGCGCGAGCTGGAGCGCGTTGTCATGCTCCGCGTTGTCGATGAATACTGGATGGATCAAATAGATGCCATGCAGGAGCTTCGCCGCGGCATTGGTCTTCGCGCCTACGGAAACGACAACCCAATCGACGCATATAAGCGCGAGAGCTTTGCCATGTTTGAGGACATGATAAGCGGCATCCGCTCCGAGGTTGTCCGCCGTATGTTCACGGTTCAAGTCAAAAAGGAACAGCCGATAGAGCGCAAAAGCGTTGCAAAGGGCGCAGTCAACAATGTTGGCGGCGACACAACTCTCAAAAAGCAGCCTGTCAAAAAAGCACCGAAGCCGGGGCGCAATGATCCTTGCCCCTGCGGGAAGATGAAAGAGGACGGCTCGCGGCGGTTGAAGTATAAAGAGTGCTGTGGTAGGAATGATTAAGAATTATCATTCTTGCGAATGAC
>JAVVUU010000054.1:0-9530 GCA_036653035.1 Oscillospiraceae bacterium | reverse complement strand
TTGCCTGCCCGAGCTATTATTTTTTTGCTTCGCCAAATGGAATTCGGCCGTGCACTGCCGAAAACCGAGCCGAAGCCCGACGAGTAGGGGAAACCCGTTCACTGTATTTATTGCACGATGTTTAAAAAACTAAATAGCAAATCCATAATTTTTTTAAAATATTTCAAGTTTTATTTTATAAGCCTGTTGAACAGGGCAAAGCGTGCCCGCACACAAAGATAAAATGCCCTGTGGGGAAGCTGTTGACAACCTGTTGGAATGAGGTTTCTTGCCATGCGTGCCCATGCCTGTGGCAAATCATGTTAAAAACCTGTTCAAAATCAAGATATTGTGTTCAATGTCTTAATTTAGGCATACATATTTGGCAAAAAGGTACTTTCTTCTCCCAAAAACTACAAAATGTTCTTTACAATTTAGCGTGAAAATGGTAACATTACTATATTATAAACTAGTGTGGGGTTTCTGCGCCCGTTTTGCTATTGAAAGAACTTTTTGACCCAAAGCAAAAGAGCAATTCCCGCCCCTGCAAATTGCGGGTTTAAGTGTGCAAGCGCCACAGCCGTCATGGCGGCTATCGGCTGTTCGCGCAAGCCGCGCTTTGCCCATGAATTATAAAATAAAAAATTATGAGGTGATTAAATTGGACAAATTCTTTACTCCCATCGTGCCGATTAAGCCCATGACTCTTTTTACAGGCGGAGCTTCAAAAACGCCCGATACCGGCGAGGCTTCTGCACCCTTTTCAAACATTTTGCAGGATGCCCTCGGCCAATATGACAGCCTGCAAAGCGTCACGGAGGCAGATTCCAATTCTCTTGCAATGGGAACGGCGGATGACCTCGCTCAAATCCAAATCAACTCAATGAAGTCACAGGCGGCATTGCAAACAACGGTTCAGCTAACCTCCCGAATTGTCGGGGCATATAAAGAAATTATGCAAATGCAGGTCTAGCGCTCCGGCTTCCCTTGGTGCACAAGGGGAAACGGGTGTATCACGCAAGCCATTTTACGCAGTGCGGAAGTAGGGGACTTAGTTAAGTGAAGGATACTAAAATCAAGGACAACTTAATAAAAATCAAGACCTATTTCGCCGCACTATCGAAGGGCACCAAGCGTGCCATCGTTATTATTGCGATTGTTTTGGTGCTTGCGGCCATTTTTGCGGCGGTTGCTCTTAACGTCGCAAAGGGTCACTATAAGCCTCTCTACACGGAGCTAAGCACCTCCGAAGCAGGGAGCATTTTCCAAGCTCTAAAGGAAATGGGTGCAGATGCAAAGGTCAGCTCAACGGGCGACGTTATGGTTCCAACCGACGAATACGACCTCTGGATTATGCAGCTTGCCGCAAAAGGCTATCCAAAAACCGCGCTTCCATACGACGTTTTTTCAAGCCACGCCGGAATGACAGCTACAGAATCCGAAAAAAAGCAATGGCTCCTTTTTCAATTGCAAGACAGAATTCAAGCCACGCTTGAGCGTCTTGATAATGTCGGCAGCGCAACTGTCACCCTAACCATCCCCGAAACCGGCGACAATGTCTGGGATGTTGCAACGGATGAGGAGCTGCCAACCGCAGGCGTTCTCCTAACACTCAATCAGGGCGCGGAAATGACCCCCGAGCAAGTCCACGCCATCCAAGTCCTAATAGCCGCCAGTGTTCCAAAAATGCGCCCGGAGGATGTCACCGTTATCGACTCCCTAACAGGCTTGGCGCTTTCATCAACAGCAGCCGATGCAAATGGCGGCACCGGTCAAAATATGGCCTTTGAGCTTATGGTTCAAAAGCAAATCGAAGACAATGTCGTGCGCCTGCTCTCCAAGCGCTACGGCGCAAACGGCGTTGTTGCCGTTGCAAAGGTCACCATAGACTACGACAAAATGATGACCGAAAAGAAGGAGCTTCAGCCCGACGAAAACGGCGACCCCTTCGTAACACACAACGACGGCGAATATAATATCAATGGCGTTACCCAAGCCGGCGGGCTTGTCGGCGAGAACGACAACACAGACGTTCCCCAATACGGCTACACCGACCCGAACGGCGACGAGGGCATGACCAACTACAGATACAGCAACGATTACGATTACAGCTACATAAAAACACAAATCGAGTCCGGAAACGCAAAATTAAAGCGCGCCACAATCTCTGTCATGGTTGACGAAAGTGCATTAACACCAAACCGCCGTGACGAGCTTATTGGTCTTGTTTCCGGCAGCACAGACATCCCGGCAGACCTAATCACCATCTCGGCATTCGACAAAGCCGCTATCGACGCTCCCGAACCGACTCCTCCCGAGGAACCGGGACTGCCGGACTTCCTCAATCTCCCGACATGGGTTTATATCGTTGCAGGAATTTGCTTGCTGGCACTGATAATTTTAATTCTTGTGGTGGTGGTTATTGTGAAGAAAGCAAAGAAAGCAAAGATCCTTGCGCAGGAGGAGGAAGAAGAACGCCAACGTGCGGAGGATGAAGCAAGACAACAAAAGGAAATTGACAAGTATAAGCGCAGTCTTGAGGATATGGCAAAGAGCAATGTTGACCCCAAGGATCAAGCCATTGTTGATGAGGTTCGAAACTTCGCGAAAACCAATCCGCAAATCACCGCAAATCTACTTCGGTCATGGATGAAGGAGGAATAACAAGTGGCAAGAACAGCAGCCAAAAAGGTTACGTCATCGGTAACCAAAGCCGCAGCCGTTATTGTCGCCTTGGGCAGCGCTCAAGCCTCCGAGGTTTACAAACACCTGACAGAGGATGAAGTTGAACGCTTAACACTTGAGGTCGCAAGGCTGAACAGGCTTTCGCCCGAGGAAATGCAGGAAATCGTAGACGATTTCTACGGTCTTTGCACAACACAAAAGGTAATCTCCGAGGGCGGAATTCTATATGCACGAAATGTCTTGGAAAAAGCCTTCGGCACACAGCAGGCAAGCTCCCTTATGGACCGCGTGTCGCGTGCAATGCAAACCAGATCATTTGAATTTGTTCGCAAGGCAAACTACAAAAGCCTTATGATGATGCTCCAAAACGAGCACCCGCAAACAATTGCCTTCGTCCTTTCCTATGCAACCGCGGATCAATCATCAAAAATAATCTCCGAGCTTCCAAAAAAGCTTCAGATGGACGTTATCCGCCGAATTGCAACTCTTGAAAGCGTATCGCCGGAAATTGTAAAAATCGTCGAGGAAGCCTTGGAAAAACGCTTCTCCGCTGTTGTGTCGGTTGATATGACGGAAATCGGCGGCATAAACTTCGTTGCGGACATCATGAACCACATCGACCGCACCACCGAAAAATACATATTCGACGAGCTTTCAAAAAGCGACCCTGTTCTCTCCGACGATATCCGCAAGCTCATGTTTGTCTACGAAGATATTCTCCAACTCGACGATACCACCATCCAAACCGTTTTGCGCGTTGTCGATGCTCAGGATCTCGCCGTTGCAATCAAAGGCTCCAGCGAGGAAATCAAGGAGCTTCTGCTTGGCAACATCTCCTCCAGAGCGCGTGAAAATATTCTTTCCGACATCGAATACCTGCGCAATGTCCGCATGAGGGACGTTGAGCGCGCACAGCAGAAGATTGTTGAGGCCATCCGCACGCTTGAGGAAAGCGGCGAAATTACAATTTCCAGAGGAGCGGAGGACGCTATTATTGAGTAATATTTATAAGGATAAAAGCTTTGTCGCCAAGAACGAGCGCGTCCAAATTCCCGACATAACCTTTGAACCCCAAAACTCAATATTAAAAAACACGGAAGCTTCGGGTGAGGAGCCTTTGGACGACATCGAAATTGTCGAAAATGATGGCGACTGCGAAATTACCGATGAGGACAGCGTCGAGGAGGCTTCCCCACGCAAGGGAAAAGCTTCAAATAACACGGCGGCGGTGCTGTCAAAAAGCGATTTGTATGAGCTTTATAAAAAAGACTTAGAGGATTTAGCAAAAAGCGTTGCGGAACAGGCATATTATGATGCTTTAAACAAAAAGAAAGCAGAGCTTCGTGACAATATTGCCAAGGTTAAAAAGCTTATGGACGAGCTTGCGAAACGCCAAAATGAGTATATGCAGCAATATACGGACGAATTAAAATATATGGCTATCGACATTGCCGAAAAAATTATGTTGGAAAAAATCCAAGAAGATGATATGATTTTAGAAAGACTCGTTTTACAGAGTGTAAAAAGTGTCAAAAATGCCGAATGGATCAATCTGGAATTGTCCGAAAGACTCATTTCGCTTGTCGATTTTATGAAAAACGAACTTGAAAAGCCCGAATATCACGGACGTGCGTTCGTGTTTCCCGTCGCGGGAACAGACGATATTTGCCGCGTTACAACGGATGATGGCACAATCGTCAGCACCATCGGCGTTCAAACGGAAAATCTTCGCAAGGCATTTAAAGAAACAGACCAACAGGACGCGGCGAAAAAGGGTGAGTGGCGGTGAAAGCAAAAGGCTCTATTCATTCCTCAATGGAGAAATATTACAGAATTATTCAGCTCTCCGATTTGCGCAGACGCGAGGGCAAGATAAGCAAAATAATTGGCATGACGGTTGAGGCAACTGGACTTGTGTGCAGCATTGGCGACATTTGCACCATCCATATCGACCGCGACGGCACGGAGGTAATCTCCGAGGTTGTCGGAATTGCCGAAAACAAAATTTACCTCATGCCATTTCAAGAGGTTAACGGCATTGGCTATGGCTGCTCCGTAACAACAGAGGGCGAAAAGCTAACCGTTCAGGCAAGCGATGCGCTAATCGGCAGAACCGTTGACCCGCTTGGAAATCCAATAGACGGCGGGGAACCACTTCCAAAGGGAAGCTTGGTTTCAATCGGCGGAAATCCCTCAAACCCCATGCAGCGCCCCCCGATATCCGATGTAATTGAGCTTGGCGTAAAGGCAATTGATGGACTCCTTACAATAGGTAAGGGGCAAAGAATGGGGATTTTTGCCGGCAGCGGCGTTGGAAAAAGTACGCTGATGGGTATGATTGCCCGAAATGTCCGCGCGGATGTAAACGTAATTGCGCTCGTTGGCGAGCGTGGCCGTGAGGTCGTTGAATTTATAGAACGCGACCTTGGCCCCGAGGGAATTAAGCGCTCTGTTTTGGTGGTTGCAACCTCCGACCAGCCCGCGCTCATGCGATTTAAGTGCGCGCAAACCGCAACAGCCATTGCGGAATACTTTCAACAGCAGGGCAAGGACGTTTTGCTTATGATGGACTCCCTAACACGTTTTGCAATGGCACAGCGCGAAATCGGCCTTGCAACCGGCGAAGCTCCCGTAGCGCGTGGCTATACACCGTCAATTTATTCAGCACTTCCAAAGCTTTTGGAGCGCTCGGGAAATTTCCAAGTCGGTTCAATAACAGGCATCTACACGGTTTTGGTCGAGGGCGACGACACAAACGAACCAATCGCCGACACCGTGCGAAGCATCATAGACGGCCACATCATCCTATCAAGAAAAATCGCGGCAAAAAACCACTACCCGGCTATAGACGTTTTGAGCAGCATCAGCCGCCTTATGTCGGGAATTGCTTCAAAGGAGCAAAAAGCCGCCGCAAACGATATGCGCGGAATGCTTGCCGTATACAAAGACAATGAGGACCTAATCTCCATCGGTGCTTACAAAAACGGCAGTAACCCCGACCTCGACAGGGCAATTGCCCACATGAAGGTTATAGACGAATTTCTAACCCAACAGGTTGATGACCCCTATACCTTCGACCAAACCGTTGAGCTTCTGCTGAAAACCGTCCAATAACCCACAATTTTGGCTGTACATTTATATATAGTAATTTAATGTGGAAAAAACAGGACGATTGGCGGCGCAGACGAGTGAAGCGCACCAATACAAAGTATGATGCAGGCTATCTTAATACCGGTTAGTGGTACAGACAAAGTACACGTTTTCACAAAAGCAGGTGACCCTTTTGAAATCTTTTGAGTTTTCCCTAAACCGAATTCGCAACTACAAAAGCCAAGTTTTGGACAAAGAAAAGAAAACACTTGGCCTTCTTCAGAGAAAACGTGACGAAATTCTTGAAAAAATAGACAATAACACCGATTACCGTTTGGACAAAGCGGCGGAGCTTTCAAAAAAGCAGTGCGAAGGTCTTTCAATGACGGAGATATCAGCGTATAACTACCTTATAGAGAACGCACGTCTTCAAGCGGAGCTGCTTCAAGTTCAGCTTCTTCGTGCGGAGGAGGAGTTTGAAGCTCAGCGACAAATAGTTCTCGGCGTGTATCAAGAAAAGACCGGCATGGATAAGCTGGAGGAAAAACAGGCGGAGGAATACCGCTTGCTTGAAGCAAAAGCCACAGAAAATGAAATCATGCAGGTCGTTTCAACCCAAATGGCGGACAAGAGCAAAAACGGAATAGATTCCGATATTGCTTGAACACCCTATAAACAAAACTGTCCGAAACATCAAACACCGAAAGGAGGTGAAAATAATGCAGAACATGGCAGTACAAATGCCCATGCGCAAATCGCAGAGCACAGACACCACGCAAAAATCCGGAAAATCCGCGCGCGACAAGCAGGCAATGGAAATGGCAGACCCCTTTATGCAAATCATAATGAGCATGATTCAGAACAGCGAAATGAATGCTCAGTCCTCCGAAAATGCGGCGGCCACCCTTAGCTCAGGCGGAATTGATGTGCTTTCGGGACTCGGCGGACAGGAGGCTATCATGGCACTCCTTCAAAATTCGCAGTCCAAAATGCTTGAGGGACTTGACCCGACAGCCGCAAACACTTCCTTGGCGTTCGCAAACGCACTTGCAAGCTTCATGGCCGAAAACCAAGCAGCCGAAGCAAACACCGCGGAAGCCTCCAAGCTCATAGCTCAGTTTGCCGAAATGACAGGCCTGTCAGTCAAGGAAGTCCAAACCCTAAAGGACAATCTTCCAATGGTAAGCGTACAGGCGGCGAATGCTTCGGCAACACCCAAGGACGGCTTGCAGGCGGCAGGCACCACTAAGGTTGGTGCAGAAGCCACCGATGGAATTAGCGCAGTAGGTCAAAGAGAATATGCGGGCGCCATCGAAAAGGCAAAGGACTTGCTTTCACAAATGCAGGAGCAACCAAAAAAGAGGGGAGAGGCCGACACCGAAATCGACGTCGATAAGCTTCAAAGCGAGGTTTCGCGCAGCACAACACCCTTTGAGCTTCGCTTCAAAACCGTTAAAGAAGGCGGCGCAGAGCCAAAGCTTTTGGATCAGCTTTCAACCGGAATTAAGCAAAGTCTGGCACTTGGCAAAAACGAATTTGTGCTCAAGCTAAAGCCGGAAGCTCTCGGAGAAATCACAGTTAAACTGGTTGAGGAGGCAGGCAAAACAACCCTATCAATCACAACCGCAAGCGCACACACGGCAAAGCTTCTAAATGGCGAGCTTGCAGCGCTCCGCGAAGCGGTCGCCCCCATGCACGTTGAAGTAAACGAAGTAGTAACGCGCACAGGCGAAACTCCAAACGGCGAAATGCAGCAGTTTGATATGTCCGGCCAGCAATTTGCAGACCGCCAATTTGAAGGTCAGCAGGCACTTCTCCGTATGCTCCACAACCAAAACCAAAGCCTGAACGACGACACGCAATACACGGACGACATCTCCGCTTTGGCACAAAAAGCAGCGGCGCAGCGCATTACAAGCAATGAACTGGACGCATACATCTAAAACAACACCGGGAGGTGAAAAATATGCCAAGAGCAGGCGGAGTAGGCAAAACGGATGGAAGCGGCGTAATAAACGCAGTTTTCACAGACAAAAAAGACAACTCGCAAATGAAGTCCTCAGATTTCCTAAAGCTTTTTGTTGCACAGATGCAAAATCAGGATTTTACAAAGCCCATGGACAACAGTGAAATGATGAACCAAATCACGCAGTTTTCCAATATGCAAATGATGCAGGAAATGGCAATGTACTCAAAATCCAACTACGCAATGTCGCTTGTTGGAAAAAACGTAACAGCATCAAGGTTTGCGGTTGGCGGAAAGCTGGACACGGTTACAGGCCCCGTTGAAAAGGTTTCACTTGTTGACGGCGAATATGTTTTCTATGTAAGCGGAAAAAAATTCACACTCGAACAAATCATGGAGGTTCAAACAGCAGGTGGCGCAGGTTCCCCGGGAATTGACACAGGCTCCTCCAAATTGGTTGCAACAGAGGTTACAAACAACTCGGCAACACTAAAATGGGATATACCGACAGAGGACGAAATAGCGGCAAAAAAGCTAAAATACTCCCTTTACTATTCTCAGGAAGGCCCTTTCAACTCAGTCGAATCGGTCGAAAAGGGAAAAATTGTCGGAATTGCAAACCAAGGCAGCTTTAACAAAGAAACCATAAAGGGTCTTGACCCATCTACGGCATACTTTGTCAATGTTGTGGTTACGGACGCAAACGGCAACAAATCGGTTTACAAGCCCACAATGGTACTTACAAAGAACTAATCAGTATAAGGAGCTGACATCATGGATGATATGCGCCTAAAATTCTATACGCCTGTTGTCACGGGAACTCCACGCCCGGCTCAAAAGCCGACGGTTGGCACGGACGCCGACGACAAAACGGAAAGAGAAAGCTTCAAGGATATACTTGCCGCAAATCTTCGCAAAACCAGCGACATAAACTTCTCAAAGCACGCAGTTAAGCGCGCCGTTGACCACAACATCGAATTGAGCGACGACAAAGTAAGCCGCCTAAACGAGGGTGTCAAAATTGCAAGCGAGAAAAATCTTGAGGATCCACTCATCCTAATCGGAAACACGGCGTTTTTGGTAAACATTCCAAACAACACCGTAATCACAGCCGTTGACAGCAGCGACATGAAGGGCAACGTATTCACAAATATTGACGGAACCGTTATAATATAAGCCGGACCTTTTGAGGAGGCTTTGCATCCCGACTGATTGAAGGATGCAAACACGGTTCCAAAAGGAGAAAAAATGAATAGAGCAATGTTTTCCGGTGTGGCGGGTCTTAAAACCCACCAGACCAAAATGGATGTTATAGGCAACAACATCGCAAACGTAAATACCTATGGCTACAAAGCACAGCGCGCGGTGTTCAGCGACATCTTCTACCAAACAGTTTCCAGCGCGTCCGCGGGTACATCAAACCGAGGCGGAACAAACCCCTCAAGCGTCGGCTACGGCTCAAAGCTCGCCGCCGTTCAAACCCAAATGACACAGTCCAGTATGCAGTCCACAGGCTTCGGCTTGGACGTTGCAATCACGGGCGAGGGATTTTTCCAAGTCATGGATCCGGACGGAAACATATTTTACACAAAGGCAGGTCTTTTGGATTACGACTCCAACGGCTACCTCACCGACATAAACGGCAACTTCGTTCTTGGTACTCCAACAGCAGACGGGAAGCCCGACAAGCAGAAACTAAAGCTCGACAACGTCGGCTCCGTAACCCCCGAAAAAGCTTCCTTAAAAGCTACGGCAAACGGCATTGAATATACGCTGTCTGCATCAAACTCAACATCTATGGGCAATGTCA
>JAVVUU010000053.1:0-9813 GCA_036653035.1 Oscillospiraceae bacterium | reverse complement strand
GGGGGAATAATGTGATTATATTAGGGAGGCTGCTATTAGTTTTTTTACGTAGTCGGTTTTGGGGGTGTTGAACACCTGCTCGGGGGTGCCTTCTTCAACTATGCGGCCGTCGTTCATTACTATGACGCGGTCGCTTATTTGGCGGATTACGTTTAGGTCGTGGGAGATGAAAAGGTAGCTGAGGTCAAGTTCGCTGCGAAGCTCCAATAAAAGCTCCAAAATTTGTGCTTGGATTGTTACGTCCAACGCGGAAACGGGCTCGTCCGCTATTACAAATTTTGGGCGCTGGATAAGTGCAACCGCAATGCCGACGCGTTGACGCTGACCGCCGGATAGCTCGCGCGGCTTTCTGTCTGCATATTCGGGGCCGAGGCCGACGCGCTTTAGCATTTCCATAACGCGGGCATGGCGCTCGTCGCGGCTGTATTTTCCATAGGCGCGGAGGGGTTCTTCAATAATCCACTCAATGGTTTTCGCGGGGTTTAGGGAGCCGAAGGGGTCTTGAAAAACCATTTGCGGGCGGTTTGTGTAGTGGATAATTTCGCCGTCGTAGTCCGTGTGCAGACCGAGGACGGCTTTTGACAAGGTGGATTTTCCACAGCCGGACTCGCCGACAAGACCGAGGATTTCACCTTGACTGACGCTGAAGTTTATATCAAAAAGCACCTGCTTGCAGAGCTTTTTTCCTAAAAATCCGCTATTTACATAGAACGCATTGAGGTGATTGACTTCCAAAACGGGGTCAGACATCGCTTCTTCTCCTTGCGGATACTGCCGCAACCAGCTTTTGTGTGTATTCGTGCTGCGGGTTAAAGAAAACATCCTCCGTGTCGCCCTGCTCAACAATTCTGCCCTCATACATGACGGCAACCTTTTTGCAGATGCGTTTTACAACGCGCAGGTCGTGGGAGATGAACAGCAGGCTAACGCCGCACCTCTCGTTAAGGCGCTTTAAAAGCTCAATAATTTGGGCTTGAACCGTAACATCCAGTGCGGTGGTCGGCTCATCCAAAATTAGGAGCTTTGGGTGAGTTATGAAGGCGGCGGCTATCATTGCTCTTTGGCGCTGACCGCCGGAGAGCTGGTGCGGATATTTTCTGTAGGTTAAATCCGGCTCGGGAAGTCCGACAAGGCGCATGACCTCAAGCGCCATTTTTCGACGCTCCTCCGCTGTAAATTTACAGTGGAGCTTGACGGTTTCTTCGATTTGGCGGCCGATTTTCATGAGGGGGTCAAGGCTTGTCATTGGTTCTTGAAAAATTACGCCTATGTCCTTGCCTTGAAGCAGGCGCATTTCGTCAACGGTGCATTTGAGGAGGTCGCGCCCATCAAAAAGCACCTCGCCGTTTATGGTTGCCTGTCCTCGTTCGATAAGACCTGCGACAGTTAGTGCAGTAACGGTTTTTCCGGAGCCTGATTCACCCACAAGTCCGAGCGTATCGCCCGCCTCCATGTGCAAATTTATGCCCTGAACCGCCATGCCCTCTCTGCCATCGTTAAATTCAACAGTTAGATTTCGAATGTCAAGCATTGACCTTTCGCCTCCGTTTCGCTGCCGGTCGCCAGGTTGGGCGATAGCCCAAGCCTTCGGATATCAGAGCAAATCCCAAGATAAGGATTGAAATTGCAAAGCCCGCGGAAAGCGCCTGCCATGGCGCGGAGAAAAGATAGGACTGAGAGTCGAGAAGCATCCCGCCAAGGCTCGCACTCTCTGTTGGTTTAACACCGACGCCGAGGTAGCTCATGCTCGCTTCCGCAAGCACGGCGTTGTTGAAGCCGATTGCAACAGAGCTTAAAAGCACCGGTGCAATATTCGGGAGGATATGAACAAACATTATGCGCGCATTGCTAACGCCCATAAGCTTAGCGTTTTTTACATAATCGCGGTGGCGCTGCTTTGCAAATTCGCCGCGAACCACTCTTGCAAAGCTTGGGATAAACAAAATCCCCAACACTATTATTATATTCGTTTTTCCGTTGCCGGTCAAGCTAACAACGACCAATGCAAGCAAAATACTTGGAAAAGCCGTTACGGCATCGTTGATGCGCATTATAATTTCATCGGCAACGCCGCCAAAATAGCCGGTTAGTCCGCCGATTATTGTGCCGCAGGTCGCGCCTATTGAAACCGCCAAAAAGGCAATTGAAAGCGTGGTGCCCGCGCCCTCCATAATGCGGCTCAAAATGTCGCGCCCAAAGTTGTCCGTGCCCAAAAGATGCTGCAAGCAGGGGCCAATGCTCTTTTCTGCAGAGGACATCGTGTCGGGGTTATAGGGCGTCCAAAAAAATCCAAGGATAATTACAGACACCGTTAGGCTCGTTAGGGCACAGCCAAATATTAAGTTGTAGTTGGGTGTCTTTTTCACGGAGTTGCCTCCCGTTTATCAGCGAAATCTTATCCGAGGGTCGATATATTTATAGGATATGTCGGCGATGTAATTGACGGTGATTACGATAATTGCGATTATCATAATTATCGTTTGAACAACCGGTAAGTCGCGCCCCGTGATGGAGCTGAGGAGGAGCCGCCCCATTCCGGGTATTGCAAACACCTGCTCGATTATGATGCTTCCCGCGATAATATCCACAAGTGTGACCGCCAAAAATGTGACGACGGGTATAATTGCATTTCTCATGACGTGGGTGCGGAGGACACGCCAACGGCTGTTTCCGCGGCTGTATGCCGTTCGCACGTAGTCCTCGGACATTTCACGCACCATGCTGCTGCGCAAAAGCTTTACGACCATCGCACTTTTTGGAAGCGCGATTGCAAGCGCGGGGAAAAACATATAGCCCCAAAACGCGGAGGGGTCAACATCGTGCGGGATAAAATTGCCCGGCGTGAAAAGCTTTAGTACCAAGCCGAAAACATATGTGAAGATAATTCCCGTAAAAAACGGTGGAATTGACATTATTATTTGATTTAAAAACATCGAAATTCTGTCCGGTATGCTGTGGGCAAAGCGGGCGCGTAAAATTCCGATTGGGATGGACATACAGAGCACAAGAATGAAGGACATTGCCGAAAGTGCCACTGTGATTGAGAGCTTGCCTGTAAGAAGCTCACGGACGGGCATATTGTAGCTATATGATATGCCAAAATCGCCGGTTACGAAGCCCTTTAGCCAACTGAAATATCTTAGAACTGCCGGCTCGTCAAGCCCAAGCTCCAAGCGAAGCGCGGCAACTCTTTCGGGCGTTGCCTGCGTTCCGAGCATTCTTGTTGTGGGGTCACCGGGGATGATTTGGAAGGCGAAAAACACGAGCACGGATATTATAAGGAGGGTTAGAATAAAAATGCCCGCTTTTTTTAGGATGTAGCGCATTTCAACCTCCCTTAAAAATGTTCTTGGTGCGGCTTCTGTTCGACCGATTTTTGCATATTTCGAGCTTGCTTAAATGTGAAGCAAAACAGAGCGGTCTTTGCGGGGTAAGGAAAGACCGCCCTGCTTATTTGCTTTGACGTTCACTGTTAAGGCAGAACCTCGCCAATCCATGTGACGGATTTAATCAGAGATTCCTTAATTATCAGCTTTTTGCAAAGTTATTTTGTGAAATAGACCTTGGACATATCCATTATATAGATGGGGTAGAACTCATAACCACCGACATTTTTGCCCATGACAACAAGGTCGCAAAGGTCTTGAATGTAGAGGTTTGCCGCGTCCTCCGTGAGGATGGTTTGGAGCTTGCCATAAAGCTCCACCTGCTTTGCATCATCAACGCATGACATTGCTTCTTTGAAGGTTTTGTCATATTCGTCGTTCTTGAAGTTTATGAAGTTGTTGCCGGCATCGGAGGTGAAGCGCTCAAGCATGGCGCGCGCTGTCATAACGGCGGCGTCAACTCCAACGATTGTGCTCTGGAATTTGCGGCCGAGATAAACATCATTCAGCCATGTTTCCCAATCGACAAGCTCGACATTTGCCTTAACGCCGACTGCGGCAAGCTGCTCTGCAATGATTTTTGCGGTGTCGATATGGGGCTGATAGTTTGAGGGAACTGTTATGTCCATTGTGAAGCCGTCGGGGTAGCCCGCTTCTGCTAAAAGAGCCTTGGCTTTTTCGGCATCGAAGGTGTAGTGGTCAACAAGCTCGGGACGGAAATATTTTGCAAATGCGGGATACATACTGCTGCCGAGCGCCGAACCTCTGCCATCTGCAAGGAAGTCCATGACCATCTTGCGGTCAATTGCATAGCTGAGTGCCTGACGGACTTTTATGTTGTTGAAAGGCTCAACCGCGTTGTTGAGATAAACGGCTTGGACTAAATTCATGGAGCCTTCGAGAACGGTAAACTCATCGCCAAGCTCGTTTGCCTGAGCGCTTGTTAGGTGGGCAACAAGGTCGAGTGTGCCGCTTTTCAGTGACATGACGAGGGTTTCCGCGTTGTCTATAATTTTATAGGTTACGCCGTCCACATAGGCGGGCGTACCCCAATATTTGTCGTATTTTGCCAGAACGATGCTCTCCTGCGGGGAGCGTGAAACGAACTTAAACGGGCCTGTGCCGATGGTTTCGACAGCGGGGTCGTTGCCCTTGGGGATAATTCCGACTGTTAGCTGAGCGAGGAACTCGATGTTCGGCTCCTTGAGCTTGATAACAACGGTTTTGTCGTCCGTGCTCTCAACAGATGCCACTTTATCGAAGCCCTCTGTTAGCGGCTTTCCTGTGTCAAGTCCTGCGGCGCGGGAGATGGAGTAGCAGATGTCCGCAACGGTTACGGGTGCGCCGTTGTGGAAGGTGACGCCATCGCGAAGAGTGAATGTGAAGCTATCGCCCGTGTCGGATATTTTGTATTCGGAGGCGACTGCGGGAACGATATTTCCCTTTGTGTCGGGCTTTACGAGGCCTTCATATACGTTGAACAAAATTTCTCTTGTGCCCGCGGAGATGATTTGGTGGGGGTCGAGCGTGTCGTCAAGGTCCTGTGCTATGCCAACGGTTAGGTCGCCGCCCATTACGGGTTCGGCTTTTTGTGTGACAGCGGGGGAAGCTTTTTCTGCGGGAGGAGTTGTTTCCTTGTCCTTGCCGCCGGAGCAGGCGCTCAGTGCAGCAGTCATGGTGAGGGTTGCCAAGAGCAGCGCTAGGGTTCTTTTGCTGTTTTTCATGGTCGATTTCTCCTTAAAGTAATGAAACTTTTTTTCGCCCGATTTTTGCCCATCCTCGCCGATTTTTTGAATAATGTGTTTAATTATTAAGGAGCGGGGAGAAACGCGCATTTGCTCTGCTTTGTGAAAGGACCTTGACTGTCATGGACATATCAAGGCACAAAGCGACGCATCGCATTTTTCCCTCCGCCGCACGATGAATAATTCTTTCACGCATTATCAATGGGTCGCGGTGGGTTATCGAAGCACTTTTTTCAATTGTCCAATGCAGTATATACGGTTTTTAACATAAATGCAATAGCTTTGCGCCAAAAAACAGGCTTCTATATGGGCAATTTGTCAGATTAAACAAAGAAATGCTCATCATATTGCTACATTGGAATTGTGTTCCGACATTTAGGGTTTTTACAGGCAAAAGCGCGTTCCGTCAAATTAAATAAATTTGCGGAGCGCGCTTTGTGGAGTTTATTGAAGTGCGGCAGAGCGCCGAATTACTTGGCGTATTCGACCGCTTTTGTTTCACGAAGGACATGAACCTTGATTTGACCGGGGTATGTGAGCTCGCTTTCGATTTTCTTTGCGATGTCGCGTGCAAGGAGAATCATTTCGTCCTCGGACACATCCTCGGGCTTGACCATTATGCGAATTTCGCGTCCGGCTTGGATGGCGTAGCAGTTTTCAACGCCGTTGAAGCTCTTTGAAACCTCTTCAAGCTTTTCAAGACGCTTGACGTAGTTTTCGATGTTTTCACGCCTTGCTCCGGGACGGGCGGCGGAGATTGTGTCCGCTGCCTGAACTATGCAGGCTACTATGGTGTGCGGCTCAACATCGCCGTGGTGGGCGTGGATGGCGTGGATGACCTCCTCGCTCTCCTTGTATTTGCGGGCAAGATCGACGCCGATTGTGACATGGCTGCCCTCAACCTCGTGGTCGATTGCCTTGCCTATGTCGTGGAGAAGTCCCGCTCTTTTTGCAAGTGCAACATTAACGCCCAGCTCGGACGCAAGCAGACCTGCGATGTGGGAAACCTCGATGGAGTGGCTGAGAACATTTTGACCGTAGCTTGTACGGTATTTCATGCGACCCAGCAGCTTGATGATGTCGGGGTGGAGGCCGTGGACATTGGTTTCAAATACGGCTCTTTCGCCCTCGGCTTTGATGGTTGCGTTGACTTCTTTTTGGGATTTTGCGACCATTTCTTCAATTCTGGCGGGATGGATGCGGCCGTCCTGAATGAGCTTTTCGAGAGAAAGACGCGCAACCTCGCGTCTTACGGGGTCAAAGCTTGAGAGAGTGATGGCTTCGGGTGTGTCGTCGATGATTAGGTCCACGCCCGTTAGTGTTTCGATGGCGCGGATATTGCGGCCCTCGCGGCCAATGATACGACCCTTCATTTCGTCGTTTGGGAGAGGAACGACGGAAACCGTGACCTCAGAGGCGTGGTCGGCGGCACAGCGCTGGATTGCAAGGGTTATTAGCTCTCTTGCCCGCGTTTCTGCCTCGTCCTTAAATCTTGCTTCAACCTCTTTGACCTTCATGGCCATTTCGTGCGTAACCTCGCTTTCGAGGCTGCTTATGATGTGTTCCTTAGCTTCGTCAACAGTATAGCCGGAGATTTTTTCAAGGGTTTCGAGTTCGCTGCGCTTTAGGAGTGCAATTTCCTCAACCTGTGCATCTGCCATGGCTATTTTTCTTGTTAGCTGTTCGGTTCTTTTTTCGACTGCGTCTGTTTTTTTGTCGATTGTTTCTTCTTTTTGCTGGAGCCTGCGCTCTTGCTTTTGAAGCTCGGTGCGGCGCTCCTTGACCTCGCGTTCGTATTCCGCGCGGTTTTTGTGTATTTCTTCCTTTGCCTCTAAAAGAGCCTCTCTGCGCTTATTTTCAGCGGCTTTGATGGACTCGTTTATAATTCTTTTGGCTTCCTCCTCGGCACTTTGGATTTCGCGCTCGGAAACGCGTTTTCGGTAGAGGATGCCAAGGAAAAAAGCGGCTACAAATACTAGCGCCAATGCAATTATGACGCCAATTATCCATGGAGTAGAAGGCATAGTAAGTCACACACCTCCATTCATATTAAATTTAGGTGGTAATTTAGGTGAAATTTTTGGTAATTTAAGCTAAATAATTACGGGTGACGCAAAAACGTCCTCCGGTGAAGAGCAATGAGAGTTGTAGGATTTCCCCCATCCTAAAAACGTCATTGATTTATTCTAACTTGGATTGTGGGTTATGTCAAGCGAAAATATCGCCCCACAGACTGTTTGTCCGCGGGGCGATACTGTTTTTTAGTGTTTTATTGTGCAAAGAAGCGCGATGAGTCGGTTTTTTTGTATTATTGGGGACTCGGGCTTAATACATTCCGCCCATTCCACCCATGCCGCCCATGCCGCCGCCCATGTCGGGCATTGCGGGTGCGGGAGGCTCGGGAATGTCCGCTACTAGGCTTTCGGTTGTGAGAACCATTGCGGAAACGGAGGCTGCGTTTTGAAGCGCACTGCGGCAAACCTTTGTCGGGTCAACAATGCCGGCCTCGACCATGTCGCAATATTCTTCGGTTGCGGCGTTGTAGCCGTAGTTTACGTTGCCGTTGCTCTTGACGGTTTGGAGGATAACAGCGCCTTCAAGGCCTGCGTTCTCGGCAATTTGGCGAATGGGAGCCTGAAGTGCCTTTGCAACAAGGGCCGCACCTGTTCTCTCGTCACCGGTTAGGGTTTTGAGCAGCTCTTCAACTGCAACAGCTGCCATTGCATAGGCTGTGCCGCCGCCGGCAACAATGCCTTCTTCAACGGCTGCGCGGGTTGCGTTTAGAGCATCCTCTATGCGAAGCTTCTTTTCCTTCATTTCGGTTTCGGTTTCTGCACCGACCTTGATAACAGCAACGCCGCCTGCAAGCTTTGCAACGCGCTCGTTGAACTTTTCCTTGTCATAATCGGACGGAGTGTCCTGAATTTGACGGTTGATGGCTTCAACTCTGTCCTTAATTTTTGCGGGGTCGCCGGCACCGTCGATGATGATGGTGTTGTCCTTTGTGACCTTAACCTGGCGGGCGCTGCCGAAGTTTGCAACGTCAAACTCGTCAAGCTTCATGCCAAGCTCATCGCTGATTACCTGGCCGCCTGTGAGGATTGCGATATCTTCAAGCATTTCCTTACGTCTGTCACCAAAGCCGGGAGCCTTGACGCAAACGCAGGTAAAGGTGCCGCGAAGCTTGTTGACAATGATGCCGGTTAGTGCATCGCCGTCAATTTCTTCTGCAATGATAAGGAGCTTTTTGCCGGCCTTTATGGTTTCCTCAAGTGCGGGGAGCAGCTCTTGAAGGTTTGAAATTTTCTTGTCGGTGATGAGGATGAACGGATTTTCGAGAACTGCTTCCATCTTATCGGTGTTTGTTACCATATAAGGTGTGAGGTAGCCGCGGTCAAACTGCATTCCTTCAACGATTTCGGAATAGGTGTCTGCGGTTTTGCTCTCTTCAATTGTTATAACACCATTCTGGGAAACCTTGTCCATAGCTTCGGCGATAAGGTTGCCGATATAGGGATCGTCGGAGGAAACTGTGCCGACTCTTGCGATGTCGCGTGTGCCGGAAACGGGCTTGCTGTTGCTGCGCATGGCTTCAACTGCTGCGTCCGAAGCCTTCTTGATGCCGCGGCGCATAATCATGGGGTTGGCACCGGCTGCAACGTTTTTAAGGCCTTCGCTGATCATAGCCTGTGCAAGCAGGGTTGCAGAGGTTGTGCCATCGCCGGCAATGTCGTTGGTTTTTGTGGAAACTTCCTTTATGAGCTGTGCGCCCATGTCCTCAAACGGATCCTTTAGCTCGACTTCCTTGGCGATTGTAACACCGTCGTTGGTGATGAGAGGAATTCCAAACTTTCTTTCGAGAACAACATTGCGACCCTTGGGGCCGAGAGTTATTTTAACGGTATCTGCGAGCTGATCAACGCCGCGCAGAAGTGCTCTGCGTGCTTCCTCGCCGAAAATAATTTGTCTTGCCATAATGTGTTTGACCTCCAAAAATGTATGATTTTGTTAGTTTGAGCAGAACTGATTTTGCAATCGCGCTTACATCTCGACAATTGCGACTATATCGCTTTGACGGACAACAACCAAGTCTTCGCCGTCAACCTTTGCGGTCATGCCGGAGAACTGATTTGTGATAACTCTATCTCCAACCTTGAGAATCATTTCAACTGTGGTACCGTCGGGCATTTTGCCGTCGCCAACAACGCGAACTTCAAAAATGGTGGGCTTTTCTTTTGCATTAGAGGTTAGGATGATGCCGCTCTTGGTCTTTTCCTCAGCCTCGATTTGTTTCACTACAACTCTGTCGCCCAGTGGTTTAATGTTCATTGTATATACCTCCTAAAATTGTTTACGAAAATTATTATGATTAGCACTCGAACTCTCTGAGTGCTAACGCATATTATAATAATCCATGCGGGGTTATTGTGCAAGCCGTATTTCGGTCTTTTTATAGCCATATTCGCCTAATAATCGTTTTTAATCTCATTTACCCCCGACATAATAACTTCAAGCGCAGATTTACGCCATTTCTCTCCACATTTCACTCAAAAACAATGAAAATTCACATACATTTAATATAATGTTCATTTTTCATTCCCCCACACCCCCTCAACCCCCCACCCAACTCCGCGCCCCCGGGGCGCAACCGCCCCCTCGTCCTCCGTCCATCTCCGCGCCCT
>JAVVUU010000052.1:0-9894 GCA_036653035.1 Oscillospiraceae bacterium | reverse complement strand
TGTATCCGAGCACACGCTCTCCACCCTGCGCCAGCACATATCCCGCAAAAAAGAAGTCACCCGCTTTGCAAAGCTTGAAACCGCCCTCAACATAAAATCAAATTCACCCGACGATATGATAACCTCCCTCTCCGGTGGAAATCAGCAAAAGGTAATCATCGGCCGCTGGCTCAACACCCGAGCCGAGGTTTTGCTGATGGACAACCCCACTCAGGGAATTGATGTCGGTGCCAAGGCGGAAATTTACAAGCTTATCCATCAGCTTGCAAAGGACGGCAAAACAATTCTCGTTAACACCCTTGAAATCCCCGAGCTTCAGCAGGTCGCTGACCGCTGTGTGGTATTTTACCACGGACATCTGCAAACGGAGCTGAGCCGCGAGCAGATGACAGAGGAAAACGTAATGCTTTGGGCAACAAATGCAATCAATACTGCGGAGGTGGCAAAATAACATGAATGAAACGAAAAAGCTTAAACCACAGACCGGCAAGTCAATCAGCAAAACCCTCGGAAATTACAGCTTCATACTTATTTTCCTTGTAATCTTTGTCGCATATCTTTTCGTAAACCACGGCGCAACCACTTGGAGCGGCGTCATGAACATTCTTCGTCACTCCGCCGTTGTCGGAATACTCGCTTTTGGAATGGGACTTGTCATAATCACCGGCGGCATTGACCTTTCTGTCGGCTCCATGCTTTCACTTATCGGCGGACTTACCGTTGTGGTTTTCAACGCCACAAACAGCCCCATCCTAACGCTTTTGTTCGCCTTGGGAGCAGGTATTGTCTGCGGATTGATAAACGGTCTGTTTGTCGGCGTTGCAAAAATGCCCGCATTTATCGTAACGCTGTCAACTATGCTGATTTTTAGGTCGATAGCTCAATACAACCTGCGCACCATGGGACTTTCAATCTACAACATGGACGGCACCCTTTCAAGCTACGATGCCGTTTATGGCTTCGGTCAGGCAAAGCTTGCAACTATCCCCATGGTCGGAATTGTGCTTATCGTAGTAACAATTATCATGGTATATGTTTCAACCATGACAAAATTCGGAAAAACCGTTTACGCCATCGGTTCAAACGAAAAAGCGGCGCATCTTGCCGGAATAAATGTCAACAGAACCCGCGTTTTGGTTTTTGTTATCACAGGCTTGCTCTGCGGCTTGAGCGCTTTCATTTGGCTCAGCATGAACGGCTCGGTTGACCCCGCAACAATCGGCAAAAGCTACGAAATGTACGCCATTGCGGCGGTCGTAATCGGCGGCATAAGCATGAGCGGCGGCAAGGGCAAGCTGCTCGGCATCCTGTTTGGCGCAATGTCCTACACCATCATAGACAAAATAATCGCATCCCTCGGCTTTGACGCACTCATAAACGACACGATAAAAGGCTCCATTCTCCTTATCGCGGTTCTCGTTCAAATTGTAGTTCCCGCTGTTCGCAACAGACTCAGAAAACCCAAATTATCCTAATAGGAGGCAGCCGCATGAAAGCATATACAGAAATAAAATCCATCCCCTACGAGGGAAAAGCAAGCCGAGAGCCGTTTTCTTTCAAATATTACAATCCCGATGAAGTGATTGACGGAAAGTCCATGAGGGAGCACCTCAAATTTGCCATGAGCTATTGGCACACCATAGATGCCGAGGGCGCCGATATGTTCGGCGGCGGCACCTTGGACAAGAGCTTTGGAAAAGCAGACCCAATGGAAAAGTTCCGCGCAAAGGCGGACTTTGCCTTTGACCTTATGAACAAGCTGGGACTTGAATATTACTGCTTCCACGATGTTGACATTGCCCCCGAGGGCGCAAGCGTTAAAGAAAGCATTGAAAATTTCAAGCTTATGGTTGAATACATCTACGACCTCCAAGTCAAAAACAACAAAAAATGCCTTTGGGTAACAGCAAACAACTTTGCCGACAAAAAATTCATGGCAGGCGCGGCAACTAGCTGCAATGCCGATGTTTTTGCAGTCGCCGCCGCAAAGGTCAAGGCTTGCCTTGATGCCGCAATTCGGCTTGGCGCAACAGGCTATGTTTTCTGGGGTGGCCGTGAGGGTTATGAAACTCTCCTTAACACCGACATGAGCTTGGAGCTTGACAACATGGCGCGCTTCCTAACAATGGCGCGCGATTATGGCCGCGCACACGGCTTTAAAGGCGACTTCTATCTTGAACCAAAGCCCAAGGAGCCTACAAAGCACCAGTACGATTTTGACGTTGCCACCTGCATGAATTTCCTCCGCAAATACAATCTAACCGCAGACTTCAAAATGAATGTGGAGGCAAACCACGCAACACTTGCCGGTCACACCTTCCAGCACGAGCTGCGCACCGCAATTGTAAACGACGCTTTCGGCTCCATTGACGCAAACCAAGGCGACCTCCTTCTCGGCTGGGACACCGACCAATTTCCCACCAATGTTTACGAAACCACACTTTGTATGCTTGAGGTGCTGGGCGTTGGCGGCTTCACAAACGGCGGCTTGAACTTTGACGCAAAAACCCGCCGCCCCTCAAACACACTTGAGGACATTCTCCTTGCCTACATTGCGGGAATGGACGCTTTTGCTCTCGGACTTCGCAAGGCTTCCGAAATCCGCGCGGATGGCAGACTTGACGAGTTTGTCAAAAACCGCTACACAAGCTACAATAGCGGCATCGGTGCCGAAATCGTTTCGGGCAAAGCAAGCCTTGAGGCTCTCTCCGACTACGCAATGAAGCTTGACACGGTTTCCGTTGAAAGCGGCAGGCAGGAATATCTTGAAAGCATTCTCAACAACGCACTTTTCAGCTAATACGTCACTTTTTGCTCTTGTTCTTAGTATTCCTAAAATTAGGCAAAAAACGGCATATCGCCCTTGGCGTGTGCCGTTTTTTTGATGAAACGGAGAAAAGCCTTATGAAATATTTAATTGGAATTGATTTGGGCACCTCGGGAACAAAAACGGTGCTGTTTGACGAAAACGGCAAAAGCCTTGCTTCCGCAACGGCGGAATACCCCCTCCATCAGCCAAAAAACGGCTGGGCGGAGCAGGACCCCGCCGATTGGTGGCGCGCCGCCTGCGAAACCCTGAACAAGGTTATCCGCAAAAGCGGTGTGGGGGCGGAGAATATCAGCGGCGTGGGCATTTCCGGGCAGATGCACGGCCTTGTAATGCTTGATAAAAACGGCGAGGTAATACGCGAGAGCATTATTTGGTGCGACGGAAGAACAGGCGATGAGTGCCGCGAAATTAGCGACACCGTGGGTCGCGAGCGCCTTATTCAAATTAGCGCAAACCCCGCGTTAACCGGCTTTACGGCAGGAAAAATTCTTTGGGTGCGCAAAAATGAGCCGCAAAATTACCAGCGCTGCCGCCACATTTTGCTCCCCAAGGACTACATTCGCTTCAAGCTGACCGGCGAATATGCAACCGAGGTTTCGGATGCCTCGGGCATGAATTTGCTTGATGTTCCAAACCGCTGCTGGTCGGACGAAATCCTACAAAAGCTTGACATCGACAAGAGCCTGCTTTGCAAAATGTACGAATCCGTTGAAATAACAGGCAGCGTCACAGCGGAAGCGGCAAGGCTCACGGGGCTTTCAAGCGGAACCCCCGTGGTTGGCGGAGCGGGCGACAACGCTGCGGCGGCAATCGGAACAGGCGTTGTCAAAGCAGGCCGCGCTTTCACAACCATTGGCACCTCCGGCGTTATTTTTGCCCACTCCGACAAGGTCACAATCGACCCCAAAGGGCGCGTCCACAGCTTTTGCAGCGCCGTTCCCGGTGCTTGGACAGTTATGAGCTGCACCTTGGCGGCGGGGCTTTCGCTCCAATGGTTTCGCAATCAGTTTTGCGACAATGAAATTGCGGAGGCAAAAAAGCAAGGCGTTGACCCCTATGTTTTGATGGGCGATGCGGCGCAAAGCTCCCCAATCGGCGCAAACCGTCTGCTGTATTTGCCCTATCTCATGGGCGAGCGCTCACCGATTTTGGACGAAAAAGCTCGCGGTGCCTTCATAGGGCTTTCCGCAATGCACACCCGCGCCGACCTTATCCGCGCCGTTATGGAGGGCGTTTGCTATTCCCAGCGTCAGTGCCTTGATGTTTTGCGCGGTATGGGCGTTGTCACCGACGACATGATGGCATGCGGTGGCGGCAGCCGAAGCGAGCTTTGGCGGCAAATGCTTGCGGACATCTATTCCTGCCCCGTAAAAACCGCTTCGGCGGCGCTTGAAGGTCCTGCCCTCGGCGTTGCAATCCTTGCCGGTGTCGGAACAGGTGTTTACAAATCCGTTGAAGCCGCCTGCGAAAAAATTATAAAATCCGAAACCTGCCTTTTCCCAAGCGCAAGTGCCGCCGCGTATGAGCCGTTTTACAAGGTCTATACAGGGCTTTACCCCGCGCTTGCAGAAAGCTTTTCGGAGCTTGCGGGGCTGTGATGAGAGAAAAAAATAAAAGCCTTTTTCGGCTTCTAATTCCGTTCCTATTTGCCGCGTTTTTGATGTACGGCACATTTTTCAACAGCTTTGGTGCAAACGCGCAGACCACAAAGGCGTTTTTTGCAATCAGCGAGGGCAAGCTTGGGCTGATTTTAACGGTTCAGGCAATTGGCTGCATCGCAATTTCCGTTTTTCTTGCACTCTTTGGCGAGCGCTTCAACAAGCTTCGCGGCGTAACCCTTGGACTTTTCCTCATGGCGCTTGCCGGAATTTTAATCGGCACCCTGCCGCTGTATTGCAAGTCGGGCAGCGGATACATTTTGATGCTGATTTTCTCACTTATTTCGGGGATTGGCTTCATCCTCATAGATTTGCTGATGAACGGCGTTGTTGCGGACATTTATCCCGAGCAAAAAAACACGCTCCTGCCCTTTGTCCACGCTTTTTATGGAATGGGCGCAATGCTGGCACCGCTTTTTGTAAACGCACTAATCAACCCGAAGCTTGCGGAAAGCTTTGCACTGCCATATCGCTTTCTTGGGATTGGCTCTGTTATTGTTTTTGTGTTTTTGCTTATTTTCGGGAAACGTGTCACCCCAAAAACGCCCTATGCGGACATGGAGCTGATGCGCGCCCGCGCCGCGGAAAACCCGGCGGAGGTTTTTCGCAGCGGCAAGGCTTGGCTTTTTTTGCTTGCGGGTGTGTTCTACCTCATCTTCCAAAATGGGTTGTCCGCATGGCTCCCAAGCTTTTGCTCGGAGCATTTGGGTTTTGACTCCGGCACAGCGGGAATTATGCTAACCGTCTATTTTGCGGGAGCGCTGACCATGCGGTTTTTGTCGCCCTTGGTTTACAAAAAAATATCGGTCGCCCATTTCTATGTGCTTTCAACCCTAATATCTGCGGCGGTTTTTGCCGTTTGCTTCCTGCTTGCGCCGGAAAAGCCAATTATGCTGGCGCTTATCGCCCTTGGCGGTTTGCTTCAGGGCGCGGCAGTTCCCGCACTTATCATTCTCTGCTGTGACGCATTTCCAAAGCGCACTGCCTCCGCCTCCGCGATTGTGGTTTTGGCGGTTTCAATCGCAAACTTTATCGGCCCCGTTCTCATCGGCAGCATGATTGAGGTCTTTGGCTTTGTTGTCCCCATGCTGACCGCCACTGCCTGCCTGCTTGTTTCGGTGCTTTTCATAAGGCTTGCAACAAAGCCGGCGGCGAAAAATTAAGATTTCTTCAAAAGCTTTACGAGTAAGAGCAAACCCTTACTCGTAAAGCTTTTTCTTTTGCGAATAGGCCTGCGGAAGATAGTTGACGGATGAAATTTTGGGGCCGCTAATTCCATATTTTGGATTGTAGCCAAAGAGATTTATGTAACGGTTAAGGTCGCCCGCTTCCTCCTCCATTGCGCAGAGCAGGGCAAGGGTTGCTTTAACGTCATCAATAGCTCTGTGCGTGTTTTTTACGCTGACGCCATAGGCTTCAATGGCGTTTTCGAGCTTGTGCGGATAGTCGCGCCTGTCCTTATAAACTGTCAGTGCATCGAGCAGTCTTGCATTTTTCAAAATTCCCGCCTTGCCAAACCTATTGAGAAAATAATACATAAAGCAGAGGTCAAACTGCGCATTATATGCCACTATAAGCGGACGTTCGCAAGAGAGCAGGTCAACAAGCAGGCCACAGGCAAAGTCCTTTTCAACTCCGTCTTTATCAAGCGTGTTTTGAGTAATTCCCGTGATTTCCGTGATTTTGGGACTGAGCACTTTCCTCTCGGAAAGCTTTATAAGACTGCTGACTTCCTTATCAATGCTAAGCTCCCCGCCGATGCTAACGGCTCTCACAGCGCCAAGCTCAATTATTTCGTCCGACTTAAAATCCAGTCCTGAGGTTTCCAAATCAAGAATAATAAGGTTTTCAAATTGTGCAAACAATGTATCTAACATTTTCCCCACCCTCGCTATAACTAATATGTTGTATTATAATATTTTGCGTGGCTTAATACAACCGTCTTTGCGGGGTTTTGCGGAATTTGAGGGGAAATGCAAAAAAATTAAACGGCAGAGCTTGCGTATATCTGCGCTCTGCCGTTTAATTGTCCTTGAGGCCGCTTATTACTTCACTTTGTTATCCGCCGTTGCGGGGTTTTCCGATGGGGAAACCGTGGGTATTGCCGTGTGTGTGGGCGAGGGCTTTTCCGTTACGAGCTTTTCGCTTTCCACGGGAACCTTCGTAACAACCGGTGTGGTTGTAACAATCGGGGTGGGCGTAGGCTCCGGAGCCTTTGTCATGCAGCCGCAAAGCATTGTTGCAAGCGCGAACACAAGCGTGATATATACTGCGATTTTTTTCATTTTGCTTCCTCCAAAAAGAATTTCGATAGTATTATTGACAGGATGTTACGATTTTATTAAGGCGCTTGCGCAGTTTTAACTTATTACCCCAATAGTTTGGAATATTCACAAACTGTTATTGATTTTTGTACAAAATTTGGTATAATGATGGTGTGTCGAACAATGACATAAACTTATTCATGGAGGTACTATTATGGCTGAATTAAAAGGCAGCAAAACCTTTGAAAATCTGGCAACCGCATTTGCCGGCGAGTCCATGGCCCGCAACAAATATGATTACTTTGCAAGTCAAGCAAAGAAAGATGGCTACGAGCAAATTTCCGCAATTTTTGCCGAAACTGCCGGAAATGAAAAAGAGCACGCAAAGCTTTGGTACAAATACATGAACGGCGGCGAAGTTTCCGACACCGCAACAAACCTCAAGGCAGCTGCCGAGGGCGAGCACGGCGAATGGACTGTCATGTACAAGGAATTTGCCGAGGTCGCACGCGCAGAGGGCTTTAAAGAAATTGCCATTCGCTTTGAGAATGTTGCAAAAATCGAAGCCGAGCACGAAAAGCGCTATTTGAAGTTCCTCGAGAACATCGAAAAGGGTCTTGTTTTTGCACGCGAAGGCAAAACAGTTTGGTTCTGCCGCAACTGCGGTCACATCTTCGTTGGTGAAAAGGCTCCTCAGTCCTGCCCCGTTTGCTCTCATCCCCAGTCCTATTTTGAGCTAAAAGCGGACAACTATTAAAATAACAACGGCTTCTAAGCGGGGCTTCCTCCCCTCTTAGACACAAAACTGCCGCACACGCAAAAATGTGTGCGGCAGTTTAATTTCTGACTGTGCATAATGCTAGGGAATCTCTGAATAAATCCGTCAAGACGTGCGGCGGGATTTATTCAGAAATTCCCTAGGGCAATGCCGCACCTAAAGCGTCAGCCGTGAATTGTGCGGTGCCGCCCTAATACTTCGGAGGTTTTGATGGGAACGAAAAATGTGGCTTGCTCCTTTACGGGGCACAGAGAAGCAAAGCTGCCTTGGTGCAGCAACGAAAACGACCCGCGCTGTTTGGCGCTCAAGGAGCGCATTGCGGATGCCGTTGAAGCTGTTCACAGCTCCGGCGTTAAGCACTTTATTTGCGGCATGGCAACCGGCTGCGATATGTATTTTTGCGAAGCCGTTATAAAGCTCCGCAGCTCGCATGACGACATCACGCTTGAAGCCGCCATTCCATGGTCGGGTCAGTCCGACAGCTGGCAGGATGAATTGAAGCACCGCTACAGCCGTCTTGTTGAGGACTGCGATTTTTTCACACTCGTTCAGAAAGAATACACCCCCGACTGCCTAATGCGCCGAAACCACTATATGGTAGATAATTCCTCCGTAATAATAGCCGCCTACAACGGCAAGCAGGGCGGCACAATGAGCACAATGCTCTATGCCATGCGTCAAGGCTTGGAAATAATTGAGCTTCCCGTAGAATAGGAGCTTTTCAACCACCCTCCGCCACATCCTTTTTTGTACTCCAAAAATTATAAATTGATGAAGCGCGGAAAAAGTGAATTTTTCCGCGCTTCATCTTTAGCTATGTATGCCTATTTTAATGTCTGCTGAATAAAGCGAAAACACAGTTGTATCAATCACTTCCGGCTGTTTTCGCTTTATTCAGGTGCAAGCTTTTTGAGCAAATTTGCTCAAAAAGCTTGCACCTTGGATGGGCGGCGTGTGTCCGCACATCCAAGCAGGCAGTCATCAATGCATCTGAAGTTGCAAAACAGTCCTGTTTTGCAACCCAAAAGAGCAATTTTTGCTCTTTTGGCAAATGCGCTTCGCAAAGTGCATTTGTTCAGTGGACATTATTTTATGCTCTTTCCAAGAGCGCGAACGCTTTCCAATTGGTCGGATTTTGCCATAGAACCTTTTTCGCCCATGCCGCTGATTGTGATAATTCCTTTATCTTCCCATTTCAAATAGCTGTTTGTAGCCTTATACTCCGCGATTGCTCCTTCAAAAACTCCGGGAGACATGGAGTCGAGCAAGAGCGCCGTGTAGCGCGGATGGAAGCCGTGCCTTGCAAAAGCGTATAATCTGTCAATTACAGCTTTAGTTTGAGCTGACATTCCAAACCAGTAAATTGGTGAAGCAAAGACAATCATGTCCGCCACATCCACTGCCGCAAGAATTTCGGCCATATCGTCCTTTTGAACGCAGACACCGTCATGGGCAAAGCAATATTCGCACGCATGGCAGGGCGCAACGGTGAGCGCACTCATTTTTTTGATAGTTACTTCGTTTCCGCTCTCTTTCGCCCCGTCCGCAAAGGCATCAACCATTATTTCCGTATTTCCGCCCTTGCGTGGGCTACCGCTGATAACCAAAATATTCATAGCTAACCTCCATAATTAAATTTGAATTTGTAATTGCCGATATCTGTTTAGAGCTAGCCTCATTATAGCACTTCTGCGGTATATTGATTTAAAAATTTTGACATAAACAGAACTTTTTTTGTTGGCACGGCATGGATTTTTAAAATTCGCTGATGGGCAGCGAGTCGTCATCCTTCCCTTTTTCGGCAGAACGAATGACAACAAAATAGCCGTAATCGGCGTTTACCTCAATGCGAACCCTCTCCCCCACCTTGTGCCCCAAAATCGCCTTGCCCAGCGGCGACTCCTTGCTAAGGAAGCCTTTTGTGACGTTTTGGCGCAGTGTTGTAACAATTTGGTAGGTTTGAACCTCGTCATCCTCCTCAAAAAACAACTCCACCTTGTCAAAAAGTCCGATTGCATCGGACTTTGACTCTCCTGTGATAAGCTTGGCGGTTTTTATCATGCGCTCAAGATATCGGATGCGGCTGTCATTTCGGTTTTTCTCGCGCTTTGCCGCCTTGTATTCAAAGTTTTCGCTTAAATCGCCAAAGGCTCTGGCTGTTTTAACATCCTCAAGACACTCCGGCCGCACCACCAAGGTGCGGTGTTCGATTTCTTCCTGCATCTTTTTTATATCAACTTCGGTTAATTCATCATACATTTTTTAACGCTCCCTTGCACAGCTTCTTATACCATAGCCGCAAAGCGGCATTGTGGACATTATATAGTTATAATATGCAAAAAGCAAGGCAAGACGGCATATGTA
>JAVVUU010000051.1:0-10075 GCA_036653035.1 Oscillospiraceae bacterium | reverse complement strand
TCGGCTGTGACCGTTTCGGAAAGTGCCGCTTCGATTGGAGCTGTATTGAGTGCGGGGTCCTCGGAGCTTAGCGGCTCGGAGGGCGCGGCTTCCGCAGGCTCTGCTTCGGAGGGAAGGATTTCAAGAGGAAGGCTTTCCGATTTTACGGCTTCGGTGGGGGCGGGGGTTGGCGTAACGGCGGGGGTGTTGGTGGTTATTTTGTTGCCGCTGCCAAGAATTTTTATGTGTGAGAAAACGGCATCGGGTGCGAGAGTTATAATGTTGTTATTGCCGGAAATTATGAGTGAATTGTGACTTCCGGAGATTGTGACGGGGATGCCGCTGCCGGTTATTTCGATGCTTTCGACATTTGCGCCGACTGTTGCATCGGAGCAGCTTGCAAGACGCAGCGTGCCGATTTTGGCAGAGCTGTCTTTTAAAGAAACATCGCCGCTGCCGACGGCAATGGCAAGGCTTGAGATGCTTGTACTTCCGATGAGAGAAAGATTTGCCAGTTTGTGGCTTCGGAGTGTAAGTGAGGGCAGAGAAACATTTTCAAGGGAAATGCTTTCAGCGGAGCAATCAAACCAGACACCGCAGGGGAGAGTGATGTCTTTAAGAGCGCCATCGCCTTTGAGGACACAAGACGCTGTTTCGGGAGTTAGCGCGGAGGGCAATATGTAGTTTTCCGCTATACGGTAGAGGATTGTTATAAATTCGGCGCGGGTGATGCTGCCGTTTGCGTTGAGCGAGCCTGCAAAGCCTGTTACAAGCTTTGCGGAAATTAGCGCCGCCATTGCGGGCTTGTTTTCGGGGGTGAGCAGCTTGGCATCGGAATAGGCGTTAAGGATGCTTGTGTCCGGAGCGGCGGGGGTTAGACAAAATGCCTTAGCCAGCATTCCGAATGCGTTTTGGCGGGTCATGGGTGCATCCAAGCTGCCTGCTTTTGGAGAGATAAGGCCGAGATACAGCGCTTTTCCTGCCGCGTCGGCATACCATGCGTCTGCGGGGAGATTGAGAGCCGAAATATCCGCGGCTTGTGTTGCACCGAGTACGCGGCAGAGAACGCTTATCATCTGCGCGCCTGTGATGGGGGCATCGGGACGGAGCGTGCTGTCCTCATAGCCTGTTATAAGCTCGTCCGAAAAGCCTTTTTGGAGGGTTGGCTCTGCCCAATGTCCCGAAATGTCGGTGAAGTCCGACCATTCGGCGGCGAGGGCACCTGTTGACAGTGAAAATGCCATGACAATGGCAAGCAGTGCTGCGATTTTTCTCTTTGTTTTCATACTCCATCTCTCCCGCGTGCAATATTGTTTTGCAATTATCCTATTATAGTATTATAATATGGCGGCACAAGTCAACAACAAAACTGTGTCAAAGGCAACAAAAGACGGAAAAGAGGTGTGAGGTATGAAACAAAATTTCCAACAGGAAACCGACAAGATTACCAAAGCGCTTGGCGGGGAGCGGCCGCGCCTGCTTCTTCAATGCTGCTGTGGGCCTTGCAGCTCCTATGTTCTTGAATACCTAACCGAATTTTTTGATGTTACGGTGCTGTTTTACAACCCCAACATCCAGCCGCGTGAGGAATTTGAAAAGCGTCAAAGCACCCTCTGCGAGCTGCTTGCGGTATATGGCGGCACAGTTGCTTTGCAAACCTGCGACTACGATGGTGAGAGCTTCGATGAAGCTTCGCACGGACTTGAAAATGAGCGCGAGGGCGGGGCGAGGTGTACAGAGTGCTTTCGTCTGCGGCTTCGCGAAACAGCGCGCCGTGCCGCCTGCGGCGGCTTTGATTTTTTTTGCACCACGCTGTCCGTTAGCCCGCACAAGGACGCGGAGCGGATAAATGCCATCGGGCAGGAGCTTGAAAACGAATTTTCCGTGCGCTGGCTTCCCTCGGACTTCAAAAAACGCGAGGGCTACAAGCGCTCAATCGAGCGCTCGCGCGAGCTCTTGCTATATCGTCAGAGCTACTGCGGCTGTTTGTTCAGCCTTGCGGAAGCACAAAAAATGAAAGGATAGGAAATTGCCGCTTTATTTGCAAAGCAATATTTGCGTTTCCTAAGTATTTAATGAAAATCGGAACCAGAAAGCTCGTTACAGTTGCCGTTATAGCCGCGCTCTATGCGGGGCTGACAATGCTGCTTGCGCCTATAAGCTATGGCACTCTCCAATTCCGCGTTTCGGAGGTTCTCTGCATTTTGCCGTTTTTCTTCCCCGCCTCTGCGATTGGACTGACACTCGGCTGTGCCATTGCAAACCTTATGAGCGCCGCCGGAATTTTGGATATTATTTTCGGCTCCCTTGCAACATTGCTGGCGGGACTTTGCACAGCCGCCATTGGAATACACGCAAGAAAAAAAGTGCCTGTTGGCGAGGTTAAAGAAAAAATCGGAATGGGAAGCAGCATTGCCGCCTGCGCAATGCCGGTTTTGTTCAATGCACCCATAGTTGGAGCCGTGCTCTCGTTTGCACTGACACCTGCGGCATTTTGGGAGGGCGTTTTAATCTTTGGAGCACAGGTTGGCATTGGCGAAGCCGGAGTTATGTTTGTGCTCGGACTTCCGCTTATGAGATATGCGATGAAGCACACAATATTGCTCGAGAAGCTGCAATAGGCTTTTTCAACAGGCTGAAATAGCTATTGACATCACATTCAACAATACTGTATAATGGCAAAGCGCCGCCTTGCGGTGCATGACCCATGAGCAAATTTAATTTATCAACTACTACGACTTATTTGTTTTTGTACGGCAAAACCGGTTATGGGGCATAGCAAAGCAAAATCAAAGCCGTTGTTGAGTACCTTAATTACGAAAGGAAGGTGTACGAAAATGGTTCGTACCTATCAGCCCAAGAAAATTCATCGCCAGAAAGAGCATGGCTTCCGTAAGAGAATGGCCACAAAGAACGGCCGCAAGGTTCTTGCTCGCCGCCGCGCAAAGGGCAGAGCGAAGCTCTCCTACTAATCACCGTGACTCAATGTTTTCACCGCGCTGAGTTTACAACAATCTACTTTAGCGAAGCGGTTATTTCCCGCATAATACCGGTTTTTTAGGGCGGAATTATCCGCCCTTTAGGTGTTTATCCACCTGTGCGGTTCGGCGAAAGGAAAGTGCATTTTGGAATTTTCGGTTTCATTGAAAAAAAATCACGAATTTCGCCGTCTGTATGCGAAAGGAAAAAGCGTTGCCACGCCCGTGCTTGTGGTTTATTTCCGCAGGACAAATCGCCCTATAAACCAATTGGGCTTAACTGTCAGCACAAAGGTTGGAAACGCCGTTTGCCGAAATCGCGTTCGTCGCCGCCTCAAAGAAATTTACCGCCTAAATGAAGCAAGGCTGCAAAAGGGCTTGGATATGGTTGTGGTCGCGCGGGTTAAAAGCCAATATGTAACCTACGCGGAGCTTGAGAGCGCCTATCTTTCCGCCTGCACCCGCCTTGGAATTTTGTCGGACGCTTCAAAAAACGGTGAGAACAAATGAAAAAGCTTCTAATTTCCATCATCAACTTCTACCGAAAACATATTTCATCAAACACAAAGCCCTGTTGCAGGTTTGTCCCAACCTGCTCCCAGTACGCTTTGGAGGCTATTGAAAAATACGGTGCGGCCAAGGGTTCATGGCTCGCCGTAAAACGCATCTCAAAGTGTCACCCGTTCCACAGGGGCGACCACGATTTCTATGACCCGGTTCCTTAGCCGGGCGTAATGATAGGAGAACCATATGACATTTTCTTCCATTGTGACCTACCCCTTTGCGTGGCTTTTGCTAACTCTGTACGACTTCACAATGAACTACGGCGTTGCAATTTTCCTGTTCGCATTGATAGTCAAGCTCGTTTTGCTGCCCTTCCAAATGAAAAGCAAGCGCAGCATGATGCGTACAACACGACTAACCCCGATTATGAAGGAACTGGAAAAAAAGCACGAGGGAAACAAGCAGAAATATCAAGAGGAAGTCGCAAGACTTTATAAAGAGGAAAAAATCAACCCCATGTCGGGCTGTCTTTGGACTCTTATTCCGTTCCCGATCCTCATAGCACTATACAGCGTTATCCGTCAGCCCTTCACAAGCCTTATGCGCATAGGTGCAGACCAGGTAACAGCTATTTCGAACAGGCTTGCTCAGATGGGTCTGTATACCATTCCCGAAAAAGTGGACGCATACTACGAAATTACGCTTGCCGATTTGGTTCATAACCACTTTGCGGAGTTTCAGGATATTTCCACAAAGCTCGTCGATTTGGACTTTAACTTTCTTGGCATGAACCTTGGTTTGCGTCCGGAATGGAATTTCTTTATGCACGTTGATTGGGGCAATCCCGAGCAGTGGGGCGCAGCACTCGGATTGTTCCTAATCCCCGTAATTTCCGCGCTGCTTTCCTATTTGTCCATGAAGATAAGCAATGCTTCAAACCCCGGTGCCGCAGAACAGCAGGGAAGCATGAAGGGCATGATGATGGCTATGCCGCTTGTGTCCCTCTATATCGGCTTCGTTATGCCTGCCGCTCTTGGTATTTACTGGATTGCAAACAGCCTGCTTGCCATTATTCAGGATGTTTTGCTAAATCGCCACTACAACAAAATTTTGGATGCCGAGGACGCGGAGCGCCGCGAAAGAATGGGCGCACGCGACGCAGAGCTTGAACGAAAGCGACTTGAAACCGAAAAGCTTCGTGAGCTTGGCGCAACCACCAGAAACAAAAACACCAGCAAAAAGAAGCTTCAATCCGCTCAAAAAACTCAGGATGAGGAAAGACAGGCAGCAGAGCGCGCACAGGAAAAAGCAAAGCGCCGCGCGGCACTTGGCCTTTCCGATGAAACGCCCGATTCGCAGGTGGGCAACCGCCGCTTTGCGCGTGGCAGAGCCTTTGTTGACGACCGCTTCATAAACCCCGAGGGAGCAGAGGAAGCAACCAAAACAGCCACGGCATTTTCCGATATTGACTCCGAGGTTGATGCCGAGTTCGACGAAACCATCGCGGCGGAAATGCAGGATGAGGCTTCCGAAAACTCCGAAGATACCAACTAATAACCAATTCTCTTGGGTATTCCGAAAACATAAAGCAAGAATTGAGGTTTTCGGAATACTTTCGGGTCGGCAAAAACCGAACCGAAGTAACCATCTTGAAATTATGGGAGACTAGCTATGCAAAATTCTATTGATGTTACGGGACGGACCGAGGAGGAAGCAATAGCTTCCGCTCTCCGCCAGCTTGACCTCCAGAGAGACGAGGTCTCTATCGAAATCCTTGAACGCGCCAAATCCGGATTTTTGAGAATAGGAGCCTCACCTGCACTTGTCAGAGTAATCTATGAAACACCGGACGAGCCGACCGAGGCACCCGTTGAGGAAAAGGCGAAGGACTTTATTGAAGGCCTGCTCAGCCGCATGGGTACCGAAGCAAATGTTGAAATGAGCGTTAAGGACGATGGCTCAATTTCTGTTGAGCTGAGCGGCCCCGGAATGGGCTCAATAATCGGCCGTCGCGGCGAAACCCTTGATGCCATTCAGCACCTCACAAACTACGCTGTCAATCGTGGCGGCGAAAACAGAACACATATCAGCATAGATGCTGAAAACTACCGCAAAAAGCGCGAGGAGTCGCTTGTCCATCTTGCAGAAAAAATGGCAGAAAAAACACTCAAATATCGCAGAAGCATGGCTCTTGAGCCAATGAATTCCTATGAGCGCCATGTTATCCACACAGCGCTTCAGGATTATGAGGGTGTTACAACCTGCTCCACAGGAACAGAGCCAAACCGCCGCGTTGTTATTTCCTGCGACAAGGGAACTTCAACCACAAACAGCTAACTTCAAACCTTTTATTTAAGGAACCTCTGAAGTAAAAGGACGAATGGGGTACAGGGACATTGCCTAAGACTTATTTAAAGCAATGGCGGCTCTTTGCCCGCCGTTTTGAGGGAGAAATAATGTCAACTTTTGAAATTGTACAGGAAACACTTGCAAGGCAGCTTGAAATCGACCCCGAACTGATAAGTGCGAACACAAGAATTGTTGATGACCTTGGTGTGGACTCGCTTGACATTGTTGAGCTTGTCATGGCGCTTGAGGAAAGATACAACATTATCATCACAAATGATATTGTCAGTGAATTTGGAACGGTCGGGCTTATTGTCGAATTTATTGAAAGCCATATTCTTAAAAGAGCATAACATACCGGACTTAAAAGAATACTCCTTGCTAAATTAATGCCGCCGCAGATGGTCTAATCTGTGGCGGCATTAATTTTTCCATTGACGAATACACATAATAAAGGTAAAATGATAGACGGGGTAATTTGTATGTTGAAGTCGCTGTTATTCTGAATTTTAATTGTTAGGAGACTATATGAAACTAATCGTTGTTATAACAAATAAAACAGATGCGACGCTTGTAACCGGAGCTATGGCAAAGGCCGGATACTCGTCCACCGTAACAAACAGCTACGGAGGGTTTAGTAACAAGGAGAACGCCGTTATTTTTTCGGGAGTCGATGACAACAAGGTTCAAAGTGTTCTCAGAATAATCGGGGACAACACCGATGAACGCATTGCGGATGTGTCCGAGGGCATCAGCGCCGACAATTTCAATCCGCCTACTCAGGTAAAAATCGGCGGGGCGATTGTGTTCGTTTTGGACGTTGAGCAATTTGCGCGTCTATGAAAAACGAACAGTCTTTATCCGAGCAAAAAATGTCGCACGCCTTTATTGTTGCTTCACCGGACATTGAGCTTCGTGAAAAAAAAGCCTTGGAGCTTGCCTGCAAGCTGCTTTGCGAGCGGCGCGAAATTGCGCCCTGTTTTGAATGCCCACAGTGCAAAAAAGCACTTGCCGGTATCCATCCCGACCTTATCACCGTTGAAAGGCTAATCGACGACAAGGGCAAGCAAAAGCGCGAGCTTGTGGTTGAACAAATCCGCGCCCTAACTGCGGACGCTTGGGTTAGACCCGGACAGGCCGACAAAAAAGTTTATCTCATCCGAGATGCGGGCTTTATGAATACGGCGGCGCAAAATGCCGCGCTAAAGCTTTTGGAGGAGCCGCCCGCACACGCGGCTTTCATTTTATGCGCGGAAAGTGCGGAGGCACTGCTTGCAACTATCCGCTCGCGCTGCGTCACAATTCGTGTCACCGGCGAAAAAACGCGTGTTGAAAATGAGCTTGCAACAAAATATATATCAATCGCCGCAAAGCGCGATATGGCGGCGCTCTGCGCGTTTTGCTCCCGCTGTGAAGCGGAGGACACCGAGCACATCACCGAGCTTATAAATGCCATTCGCCTTTCTCTTGGCGACATAATCTGCCAAAGAAGCACAAATACCGGGCTGTCGCGCACGGATGCTGTCCGACTTTTACCCTTATGCGAGAGAGCGGCGGAATATCTGCGCCTGAATGTCGGAGCAAAGCACGTTTTGGGTTTGCTTTGCGCACGGACAATTTGAAGCCACACAACAAAGCATACACAAAAAATTGCGCCATTTTTTTAATAATGAAATTATTCGCGGTTTTCACACCGAAAAATAAACACAAAAAATTAGCACGTCTGATGCACCTTGCTTTTTGGGGGTGCCTTGAAATGAGGAAAATAATTTGACTGAAGTAGTAAGCGTTAAATTTAACAGCCGCGGGAAAGCATATTATTTTGACCCCGTCGGTATTGAAACCAAAACCGGCGACACGCTTGTTGTCGAAACCGCCAAGGGACTTGATATTGGCGAGTGCTCTGCGGGAAACCACTATGTTATTGAGGAGAGCTTGGTTTTGCCGCTGCGCCCTGTTATTCGCGTTGCAACAGAGGACGACCTCCGCATTGTCGAAATAAACAAAACGCGCGAAAAGGAAGCCTTTAAGGTTTGCAAGGAAAAAATTGCCGACCACCGGCTTGACATGAAGCTTGTTGACGTTGAATGTGGCTTTGAGGGCAACAAAATTCTGTTCTTTTTCACGGCGGATGGGCGCGTGGATTTTCGCGAGCTTGTCAAGGATTTGGCGGCGGTTTTCCGCACTCGCATAGAGCTTCGCCAAATTGGTGTTCGCGACGAAACAAAGATGCTTGGCGGGCTTGGAATTTGCGGCCGACCATATTGCTGCAACCAGTTCTTAACGGATTTTCAGCCTGTATCCACAAAAATGGCGAAAACACAATCCATGTCACTCAACCCCACAAAAATTTCGGGGAGCTGCGGAAGACTTATGTGCTGTCTTCGTTATGAGCAGGAGGCCTATGAGGATTTACTGAAAACCATTCCCAAAAACGGCGCTTTTGTCCAAACCACGGCGGGCTACGGCACGGTTGTGCAAACAGGCGTTCTGCGCCAAAAAATCAAGGTTCGGCTCGATGACGAGTCCGAAACGGAGATAAAGGTTCTCGATGCCGCCGAGGTTGCGGTTGTTCCGGGCGGCAGACCCAAGGCGGGCGAGCCTATGCCGCAGGTTCTAAACTATGTTGCAAAACCCGTTGAAGCGCCGGAGCCGATAGATGACCCTTGGAAGGCTCCGACCCTCTTTGCGGAGGAGGACGGAGTTCGCGAAAAGCCACGCACCTCCGACAACGAGGATTTTCCGAAAAAATACGAGAACCGCAAGCGCCAACAGGGACGCCCAAGGCAACAAAATGGTAATCAGCAACAGAAACAGGCTGCAAAGCCTGCTGCTCGGGTTGCTGCTCCCGCGGCAAAGCTGCCGCCGTCAAATGCAAACCAACAGACCCCGCGTCCGCAAAATCCGCCCAAGCCGCGCCAAAATAATGCACCAATGACAGACAAGCCCGCAGAAAAGCAGGGTAATTCCACCAGAAACAAACGTAGAAATTACAGACCCAAGCCCAAAGCACCCGGCGGGCAGGAACAGAAATAAAAAAACAAAGAGCGCTATCAAAACATTTTGTTTTGATAGCGCTCTTTGCTGATTTATTCAGCGGAAATCATGTAGTAGTAGACGGGCTGGCCGCCGTTTATTACGCTAAGCTCGGAGGAGGGACGAGAGGCTTCGAGAAGATTTTTGACATCCTCTGCGGCTTCGGGGGCAACATCTTCGCCGTAGTAGATGGTTATAAATTCGGGGTCGAAGGCTTCAAGCTTTTCGGCTAGCGTTGTTATTAGGACGTTGATGTCGGCATTGCTGCCGAGAAGAGCGCCATCCAACAGGCCGAGATATTCGCCGGCCTTGATTTCGTAGCCGTCAAAATCGGAGTCGCGGGCGGCATAGGTTACGAGGGCGGTGTGGACGCTTTCGATGGCTTCGGTTGCAACATCCAGAATTTGGGACTCGGTCTGGGTGTATGTATCCATGTTGAGCATTGCGGACACGCCTTGAGGTACGGTTTTTGTGGGGATTACTATTACTTTTTTTTCTGTTAGGGGGATGCATTGCTCCGCCGCCATGATGATGTTTTTGTTGTTTGGGAAAACAAAAACCGTTTTTGCGGGGGTGGCTTGGATGGCGTTCAAAATGTCCTCCGTGGAGGGGTTCATGGTTTGACCGCCGGTGACTACGCCATCTGCGCCAAGCTCCACGAAAAGGTCGCCAAGTCCCGCACCGGCACAGACAACAACGGTGCCAAAGTCTTTTTCGGGCTCCGCAACGGCTTTTTCGGCGGCAGCGGCGGCAACAAGCTCATCGTGCTGCATTCGCATATTTTCAATTTTTGCGGTGTCTAAGGAGCCGTATTTTTGGGCTTCCGTGAGAGCATCGCCGGGGATGTTTGTGTGGACGTGGACTTTGAAAATTTCGTCGTCCGCGTTGATTACAAGGCAGTCGCCTATTGAGGAGAGATAGGTGCGGAGCGGCTCTATGGAGCGGTTGTCTGATCGGCGGACTATGAAAACGGTGTCGAAGTCGTAGGCACCGGTGTCGAAATCGGCAAAGTCGGTGTGGGCTTCTTCTTCGGAGTCGTTGGTTGTTACGGGAATGTTGTAGGAGTCGGGGCTTACATCGCCCTTGAGGGAGAGAAGCATGGCTTCTAAAATTACAACGTAGCCCTTGCCGCCGGCATCTATTACGCCTGCTTTTTTCAAAACGGGGTTTTGGAATTGGGTTTCGGCGAGAGCGTCCTTTGCGGTTTCGAGTGCGCAGGAGAGGAGAAGCTC
>JAVVUU010000050.1:0-10084 GCA_036653035.1 Oscillospiraceae bacterium | reverse complement strand
TATACCACATCGGGAGGATTTTTGTCATGCCCCTTTTAAATGAATTTAGCTTCACTTCATGTGATAACAAAAACAACATCTATGTCCGCGAGTGGTTGCCTGATGGTGCGCCCATTGGCGTCGTCCAAATCTGCCACGGAGTTGCCGAGCACATCATCCGCTATGATGCCTTTGCACGTTTTCTTGCTTCAAATGGCTATGTTGTCGCAGGAACCGACCATTTAGGTCACGGAAAAAGTGCCGCAACCGCCGACGACCTCGGCTATTTTGGCGAGCATGGCGGTTGGGAGCTTGTGGTCGGTGACATCCGCAAGCTGCAAGAACGATTAAAGGAGCAATATCAAGGCATTCCCCTCTTTATGTTTGGCCACTCAATGGGCAGTTTTCTTACACGCACCTACATAATCCGCTATCATGACGCGCCGGACGGCGTAATTTTGTGCGGAACCGGTCAGCAAAGCAAGCTGTTGCTTTCCTCCGGCCTTATGATTGCAAACACCATCATAAAGCGTAAGGGCGTAAAGTTCCACAGCAAGCCACTTAACGACATAGCCTTTTTAGGCTACAACAGCAAAATCCGCCCCAATCGCACAGAATTTGACTGGCTCACACGCGACAATCAAATTGTTGATGAATACATTAAGGATCCTCTCTGCGGCTTTGTCCCTGCCGCCGGTCTTTACCGTGATATGTTCACCGGCATCAAGTACGTATCCGCGCCAAAAAGCCTTGACCGCATGAACACAAACCTGCCTGTCTGCTTTATTTCCGGCGACAAGGATCCTGTCGGAGAATATGGCAAGGGCGTTCTTCGTGCATACAACGGCTTCCTAAACGCCGGCCTAACCGATGTAACCCTAAAGCTCTACCACGACTGTCGTCACGAGCTTTTAAATGAACTGAACAAAGAGGAAATCTTTAATGATGTCCTATCGTGGCTAAACTCAAAACGCACTAAATAGCTTCAATAGCTTCATATTTAAACAAAGAGCGCTCATCAAACCATTTGTTTTGATGAGTGCTCTTTGTTTTGAACCGCAAGGCTCTATTTCATCTGCCGCTTTCTCGCAAGATTTATCATTCCATCGTCCATAGCGGAGAGATTTGCAAGCATTTTTCCCGCTCCGTAGGCGGCGCAGGAAATTGCGTCATCCATTGTGCCGACTTTTATGCCGGTTTTGGCATAAACGAGCCTGTCAAGCCCGGGGACTATGCTGCCGCCGCCGCACATTATTATTCCGTTTTGGGAAATATCCGCAACAAGCTCCGGTGGTGTTCTCTCCAAAACCATCTGAACAGCGTCAAGGATGCTCTCTATTGGCTCCATAAGTGCCTCCGCAATGTCGTTTGTGCCAATTAGCACGGAGCGCGGGAGTCCTGTCATAAGACAGCGGCCTTTAACGTCCTCACTTTTCGGCTCCGCAACGGGGTATGCACTGCCTATGCTGATTTTTATTTCCTCAGCGGTTTTTAGGCCGATAAGGAGATTGTGCTTGCGGCGTATGTATTTGACAATTGCTTCGTCAAATACGCCGCCCGCAGTTTTTAGTGACTCGCTCTCAACAACGCCGCCGAGAGAAACGACCGCAATTTCCGTTGTTCCGCCGCCAATGTCTATTACAAGATGGCCGTCCGGCTTTTTAACGTCAACACCGCTGCCAACAGCGGCCGCAACGGAGGACTCGAGCAGATAGACCTTTCGTGCTCCGGCTTCAATTCCGGCATCTATTGTTGCGCGCTCCTCAACTCCCGAAATGCTTCCCGGAACGCAGATGATTACGCGCGGCTTGAACAGGCTAAAGGAGGTAATTCGCTGAATAAGCTCCTTTAACATACGCACGGTCATGTCGTAATCGGAAATAACTCCGGAGATAACAGGGTGTATTGAAACAATGTTTGCGGGTGTGCGGCCGAGCATTTTTTGCGCGTCCTCACCGACCTTTAGAAGCCTGCCGCTGTGCTTGTCCACTGCGACAACGGTTGGTTCGCGGAGGGTTATTCCCTTGCCGCTAACATAAACGATTATGGAGTTTGTACCTAAATCTATAGCGATATCTCTTTCAAAAAAGACCATGCAGTTCACCTCAATGAAATCTTTGACCGAAATCTGTCGGTTTATTCTCTCGACCTTGCAAGAGTACAGCAAACGACCTCATTGGCTCCAAACATTTTAAGGGTTTTTGCACATTCGGATAGTGTTGAGCCGGTTGTGATGATGTCGTCTATAATGAGTATGCGCCGCCCGCGAACAAGCTCTTCATCGCGAACGCTGTAAACACCGCTGATATTCGCGCGGCGCTTTTCTATGCTGCCGACTCCCGACTGTGCGGGAACATCGGTGTGCTTGTATAGTAGCTCCACAGCAACGTCATCAAGCTTTAACGCCGCCGCCATTGCAAGCAGCATTGCTTGGTCGTAGCCGCGTTTTTTTAGGCGCTTTGGGCTGAGCGGAACCCATGTGATGATGTCGTAGCGTCCGGAAAGGCTTTCGCTGATACATTCTGCCAAAAGCTTGCCATAGAGCTTTGCATAGGCTGTTGCGTCGTGAAATTTGAAGCGGAGAAGCGAGTCACGCACTTCCTTTTCGTAATAGAGCGGAGAAGCGCAGCAGGAGAAAAATTCTCCGTTTTGCAGGCCTCCATTTTTTGTGCGGCTGATATTTTTGCCGCATTTTTTGCACATTCCGTGCTCACCTGTTTTTAGAATTTTTCTGCAAAAAGCACAGCGCGGAGGAAACATCAGATCCAAAAGCTCCGTAAAAACACCCATGGCAATACCTTCCTTTCCCAACGAACAGCGAATGTAGGTTACGTAAGAGCGCAAAAACACACTGCGTCTTTCAAAGGATTTTTGCTGTGCTTACTCTGTTAATCTGGCGCGCAGACCGCTATATCTTCTTGAAACCTTGTGGTTGTCTATCATGTGGCAAACTGTTCCGTCGTTTCCAACGATTATGAGCAGCTCCCTCGCTCTTGTAACGGCTGTGTAAAGTATACTGCGGCTCATAAGCTGGGGCGAGGCATCAAGCGCGATGAAAACCACCGCTCTGTATTCACTGCCTTGGGATTTGTGGACTGTCATCGCAAAGGCGTGTTCAAGCTCCGAGAGCATATCAAAGCCATATGCGGCAACATGGTCGTCATATAGAACCGTTAAAACTTCGTTTTCCGTGTCAATCGCCGCGATTACGCCAATGTCGCCATTGAAAATTCCCGTGCCGTGCGGCGGCTTATCGCCCATGGTGATTATTGGGAGTTGGACGATGTCTGCGCTGTTGGGAAATTTAATTTCTTGCGGCTTTTGCCATATTATATCATAATTATTTCTGGTTTGCATCACCCTGTCGCCCTCTCGGAAGACAATTTCACCATATTTTTTTTCTTTTTTTCCCGCTGAAGCCGGATTTAGTGCTCTTTGCAGCACTGCATTGAGGTTGACTGTGCCCGTTTCGCCCTTTCGCGTTGGGCTGAGCACCTGAATGTCCATTTGAGGAATTCCCATTTTTTGGGGAAGCCTTTGGGCACAGAGGGAAACAATGGTTTCAACCGCCTGTGCGGGGTCGTTTCTGCGTAAAAAGAAAAAGTCGCTGTCGCTCGTGTTGCTGCGAAGGTCGGGGTAATCTCCCCTATTTATCATGTGGGCATTTGCGACGATTTGACTGAGCGCGGTTTGGCGAAAAATTTCCGTTAAACGAACGGTTTCGACTAAATTACTGCGGATAATGTCCAAAAAGACATTGCCCGGGCCAACGCTTGGAAGCTGGTCGGCATCCCCGACCATTGTTAAGCGGCAATTTTTCGGCATTGCACACAGGAGTGCGCGGAAAAGGCAGATATCGACCATTGAGCACTCGTCAAGGATTATCGCGTCGCACACAAGCGGCTCATCCTCGTCGCGCCTAAAAATCAGCTCATCGCCCTCTAAGGGGTATCCCGCTTCCAGCAGCCTGTGAACCGTTACAGCTTCCTTGCCCGTAAGCTCGCTCATGCGCTTTGCCGCGCGGCCTGTTGGTGCTGTGAGCAGGGTTTTAAGACCCATTTTTTCATATAGGGCGACAATTGCGCGGACTGTCGTTGTTTTTCCCGTTCCCGGGCCGCCGGTTAAGACCATTATTTGCCGTTGTGCCGCAACTCTTAGGGAGTATAGCTGCATTTCGGCATAACTGACATTGAGGTCACCCTCAATTTCGGAAATCATGCGGTCAACATCCTGCTTAACTATTGGCTTTGCGGACACCATTTCTTTTATTCGTTCTGCCGCAAAGACTTCCGCCTCATAGAGGGAGGCAAGGTAGCAGGCTTCTCTGTCTGCAACGGTGCTGCGGACAAGGTCGCCGCTGTCGCAAAGCACCTCAAGCGCTTCCTCAACAGATTCCGCATCGACCTCGATAAGCTCCGAGGTTGCGGAAACAAGCTTTTCCATAGGGATAAAGGTGTGGCCGTTTCTTGAATTGTGGCGAAGCTCGAAAATAGTTGCGGCGGCAACGCGCTCGGCGCTGTCGTCATCAAAGCCCATGCCAAGGGCAAGCGTATCCGCCTCCGCAAAGCTGGCTCCGACATTTTCGCCCGCAATTATGTAGGGATTTTCCTGCAATAATTCGAGTGCCCCATCGCCATGCAGACGGTAGAGCCGAATGGCGATTGAGGGCTTGATTTCGTAGTTGCTCAAAAATTCCATGAGCCTTCTCATGCCGACCTGCTTTTTAAATTCCTCGGAAATTTCATTTGCCTTTTTAAGGCTCATTCCGCGGATTTGTGCAAGCTTTTCAGGCTCGTTTTCGATGACTTTAAGCGCATTATCGCCAAACTCCGTGACTATGAGCGTTGCTGTTGCGGGGCCGACACCGCGCAAGGCGCGAGAGGAGAGGTACTCGAAAATTGCGTCCGCCCCGCTTGGCAGACTGCGCTCCGCCCACTCGGCCTTAAATTGGTCGCCATGGACGGCGTGCTTTGAAAATTCGCCGGTTACAACGAGCTGCTCGCCAAGACTTGCATAGGGCAGACAGCCGACAACGGTAACATTTTCGCCATCCGTTGTTTCAAGCTTGACAACCGTGTAGCCGTTTTCCTCATTCTGATAAATCAGTGATTTAATTGTTCCGGATATTTGTATGTAGTTATCCTTTTCCTCCATCACCGTTACCTCATATAATGTATTTTTCTATATTCTCCCGAGTACAAACGCGAACAGCTGTGTGATCCTTTGAGGTCAGCCGCGCAATTTCGGCGGCGGCGGTATCCATGCCCGCATCAATAATTAAAATGTCCGCGTGCAATGTGCCGTTTTCTCGAAGCCAAATAAGACCCGAAAGTGTGCGTTCAAGCTCCTTTGCACTTCCGCTTGCCGAAAGTGCCACGGTGACGCGCATATTATTCCCGCCGATTACAGGCTTTAGCAAGAAGCCCTTGATTGCCCATAAGCATAAAACGAACGATATGGAAAGCGCAAAGGCTGTGACAATTTGTATAGCGTCCATAAAAGCTCCCCCCTTTTGCTTCATAATACGGGGGTGGCTGTGTTTTTGTTAACGCCAAAATCGGAGGTTAATTGCCTTAGCTAAAAATTGCTCCGAAGCCAAATGTAATTCCTGTCATTAGGAAGCCCGCAATTATAACGCCGAGGAGTATGCAGGGTACGGCGTATTTCATGCGTATGTTCATAAGCGCCGCTATGAGTGCGCCCGTCCAAGCCCCTGTTCCGGGAAGCGGGATTGCTACAAGGACTGTTAGTCCCAAAAGCTCATATTTCCGAACCTTATCCCACTTGCCCTCCGCTTTTTTTTCAAGGTTTGAAACGGTATGCTCCAGTTTTGGACTTTTTGAGCGGAGCCACGCAAATATTTTTCTTATGAAAATGATGATAAACGGAACCGGAACCATGTTGCCGATTACGCTGATGAGCATTGCCTGCCAATGGCCAAGCCCCATGCCGACACCGAGGGGTATGGCACCGCGAAGCTCGAGGATTGGGAGCATGGAAACGAAAAATGTGATGATGACTTTTCCCAAGTCGGTTTGCTGGAGAGTTTCAATGAATGACAAATGTTTTTCCTCCGTATTATGAGAGTAGTTTTTTCAGGAACATTCCCGTGTAGCTTTTTTTGCAGCGGACACAGCCCTCCGGCGTGCCCTCAAAGACGATTTCGCCGCCCATATCGCCGCCCTCGGGGCCTAAATCAATGATGTGGTCGGCGGTTTTGATAACGTCAAGGTTGTGTTCGATTACAACAACTGTGTTGCCCGCTTCAACAAGGCGGTTTAGCACCTCCACAAGCTTGTGGACATCCGCAACGTGAAGTCCCGTTGTTGGTTCGTCCAAGATATACACCGTTTTACCCGTACTGCGCTTGCAAAGCTCCGATGAGAGCTTAATTCGCTGAGCCTCGCCGCCCGAAAGCGTTGTTGACGGCTGGCCAAGGCGGACATAACCCAAGCCAACCTCGCACAGGGTTTGCAATTGGTTGCGGATTTTGGGGACATTTTCGAAGAAGCCGACAGCTTCCTCAATGGTCATTTCGAGAACCTCGGAAATATTTTTGCCCTTGTAGCGGACCTCAAGCGTTTCGCGATTGTAGCGCTTGCCCTTGCATACCTCGCAGGGGACATAGATATCGGGCAAAAAGTGCATTTCGATTTTTAAAAGGCCATCGCCCGAGCAGGCCTCGCAACGGCCACCGCGCACATTGAACGAAAAGCGGCCGGAGGTGTATCCGCGCATCTTTGCGTCCTGTGTTGAGGCAAATAAATCGCGGATTTCGCCGAAAACGCCTGTGTAGGTGGCGGGGTTTGAGCGCGGAGTTCTGCCGATTGGACTTTGGTCGATGTCAATGACCTTATCGACAAATTCAAGACCGGCAATGCCCTCGTGCTTGCCTGAGCGTGTTTTTGCGTGGTTTAGCTCCGCCGCAAGCGCTTTATATAGGATTTCGTTAATCAGAGAGGATTTCCCGCTGCCTGAAACGCCCGTAACGCAGGTTAGGACACCAAGCGGAATTTTGACGCTGATATTTTTGAGGTTGTTTTCCTTTGCGCCGTGAATTGTGATAAAATTCCCGTTACCCTGCCGACGAACCGCGGGGATTGGAATTGAGAGCTTGCCGCTGAGATATTGCCCGGTTATTGAGCGTTCGCAGGCGCAAATATCATCCACTGTTCCCGCACAAACGACCTCTCCGCCGTGTATTCCCGCGCCGGGGCCGATATCAACGACATAGTCCGCCGCGCGCATGGTGTCCTCATCGTGCTCGACAACAATGAGCGTGTTGCCGAGGTCGCGGAGATTTTTAAGGGTTTCCAAAAGCTTTTCGTTATCCCGCTGGTGCAGGCCTATGCTTGGCTCGTCAAGGATGTATAGAACACCCATGAGTGATGAGCCGATTTGTGTTGCCAAGCGTATGCGCTGACTTTCGCCACCCGAAAGGCTGCCTGCGGGTCTTGAAAGCGTTAAATATTGCAGACCGACGCTCTGCAAAAATCCTAATCGCTCGCGGATTTCCTTTAAAATTCTGTCTGCAATCATTGCATCGCGACCGGAAAGCTCCAGCTTTTCGACAAAAGAGAGCGCATCGGAAACAGATTTTGCGGAAAAATCCGCAATATTTGTTCCGCCGACTGTAACGGCAAGTGCTTCATCCTTTAGTCGAAGGCCATGGCAATGCGGGCAGGCATATTCGCCCATGCACTGCATAAGCTCGCTGCGCATGGCGGGGCTTTGCGTTTCGTGATAGCGGCGCTCGACGTTGTTTGCGATGCCCTCAAACGGCTGCGTTAGGATGCCCTTGCCGCGCGGCTGGTCGTAGTGCAGGTTGAGCTTTTCACCCTTTGTGCCATAGAGGATAATGTCGATTACTTCGGGTGACAAATTCCTGATTGGCTCCGTAAGTGAAAATTTATATTTTTTTGAGAGCGCTTCAAAGTACATTCTTGAGATGCCGTCATTGCGGACATTCCCCCAACCGCTTGCGCAAATTCCGCCGTCCAATATTGAGAGAGCCGGGTTCGGCAAAATCATATCCGGCTTTGCGCGAAGCTGAACGCCGAGTCCCGTGCAGGTTGGGCAAGCTCCCGAGGGATTGTTGAAGGAAAACATTCGCGGGGTTAGCTCCTCAATGGAAATTCCGCAGTCCTCACAGGCGTAGTTTTGCGAAAACATGAGTTCACGGTTTTCATCGGGTATGTCTATTATGACAATTCCTCCGGCAAGCGCCGCGGCGGTTTCCGCGGAGTCCGTGAAGCGCTGAAGCGCATCCGGCTTAACGGAAAGTCTGTCCACAACAATTTCGATGTTGTGCTTTTTGTTTTTTTCGAGGTCGATATCCTCGCTCAAGTCGTAGGTGCTGCCATCCGCGCGGACGCGGACGTAGCCGCTTTTGCGGGCGTCTTCAAAAACCTTGTGGTATTCGCCCTTTCGCCCACGAACAACGGGCGCCAAAATTTGCACCCTTGTGCCCTCCGGCAAAAGCATGATTTGGTCGATTATTTGGTCTATGGTTTGCTGCTTAATTTCCTTGCCGCATTTTGGGCAGTGCGGAACGCCTATGCGCGCCCACAAAAGACGCAGATAGTCATAAATTTCCGTGACCGTTCCAACTGTGGAGCGCGGGTTTCGCGAGGTTGTTTTTTGGTCGATTGAAATTGCGGGAGAAAGACCCTCGATGTAGTCCACATCGGGCTTTTCCATCTGCCCCAAAAACTGGCGGGCGTAGGAGGAAAGTGACTCAACGTAGCGACGCTGTCCCTCCGCATAAATTGTATCGAATGCAAGGGATGATTTTCCGCTGCCCGAAAGCCCTGTGAATACCACAAGCTTTTCGCGGGGGATTTCTAAGTCTATATTTTTAAGGTTGTTTTCTCTGGCACCTTTGATGAAAATGTTGTCACGCATAAATTAGTTTCCTCAGCCGAATTCTATAAAAGATAAAATACCGACGCTTTGCGCCGAATGATGCAGTTCTAGGAAATCTCTGATTAAATCCCGTCACATGGATTGTCGATTCCCGGACGGAAAAGCCGCCGCTCGGACGTGCGGCGGGATTTAATCAAAGGTTTCCTAGTTATTATAGCCCACAATTGTTAACATTTCAAGGCGGCAGATAATACATTGCAAATTTATGTCGCCCAAGATGTTTTGTCCGCTCTACTATTACTCTAAACCGCCTTAAATCAACCATATTGACAATTTATGCGAAAAGTATATAATTAAAGGTAAATAAACTGAAAGGAAAAATCAATTTATGAGCGAAGAAATAAATAATAACGCGCCTAAGAGCGAAATGCCCAAAATCAAAATAAAGAAAGCTCAAAAATCATCTACCGCCGAAGATCCGCATGAGCTTTCCAGCGTAAAAAAAATAATCGGCGTAGTCAGCGGAAAAGGCGGCGTGGGAAAATCCATTGTCACCTCCATGCTTGCAGTCACCCTAAATAGTCACGGCTTCAAAACCGCTGTTTTGGACGCTGACATCACAGGCCCCTCCATCCCCCGCGCTTTCGGAATTTCCGGTCAGCCCGTTGCCACCGAAACGGGTATGTACCCCATCGTCAGCAAATCCGGAATTGACATCATGTCAATCAACCTCCTCCTAAAGAGCGACACAGACCCCGTAGTGTGGCGCGGCCCCGTCATCAGCGGCGCTGTCAAGCAATTTTGGACAGACGTCATCTGGGAGAATGAGGATTATCTTTTCATTGATATGCCTCCCGGCACAGGCGATGTTGCCCTAACGGTTTTCCAGTCCATCCCCGTTGACGGAATTATTGTCGTAACCACTCCTCAGGAGCTTGTTTCTATGATAGTTGAAAAAGCCGTTAAGATGGCCGAAATGATGAACGTCCCCGTCATCGGTCTTGTTGAAAACATGAGCTACACAATCTGCCCAAAATGCGGCGAACATTTTTCTGTTTTTGGCGAGAGCCACATAGAAGAAATTGCCGAAAAATACAAGGTCAAATCCGTTTCAAAAATCCCCTTCGACCCCGAGCTTGCCGCCATGTGCGACAATGGCGAAATTGAGTCCCTCAGTCATGACTATATGCACAGCACCATAAAAATGCTGAGGAACCTGCTTCCCTCCTCTTGCTGATAA
>JAVVUU010000049.1:0-10415 GCA_036653035.1 Oscillospiraceae bacterium | reverse complement strand
CCATATATAACTAATTCAACGGTACTCTACATTTATATATAAAAATTAATATAGACTTTATTCGGTGGCTATGCTATACTAATCTAAAATAATTTAAGTAAAGGAGTATAGAGTTAAACAGCATGGAAGACAACTGTAGCGACAGTAACGGCAACTTATGCAATTTCATCGAAAATAGAGAATTTTTGGCATACTCACAACCTTTTCCTGAGGACTGTGGGCGTGCCTTTTTGCGTTTTTTAAAAATTCTGAGATAATTTAGCTGCTATACCAACGAACATAAAAATCCGGGACTTTGTCATTTACATTATTTAGGAGGATTACATCTTGGACAGCCCTATATTGTGGCAACTGGTTTTACAGCTCTTTCTTATCCTATTAAACGCGGTTTTCGCCTGTGCGGAAATTGCAATCATCACCATGAACGACAACAAATCGGCACAAATGGCAACAAAAGGCGACAAACGTGCCGTTCGGCTTGTTGCCCTCACAAGTCAACCCGCAAGATTTCTCGCAACTATTCAGGTCGCAATTACACTTTCCGGCTTTATGGGCAGCGCATTCGCCGCAGACAATTTTTCCCACATTCTTGTTGAGTGGCTTGTTGGACTTGGCGTTACCATCTCTCCGGACACGCTGAACACAATTGCGGTCATGCTCATCACCATCATTCTCTCCTATTTCACCCTCGTTTTTGGCGAGCTTGTTCCAAAACGGCTTGCAATGAAAAACGCCGAAAAGGTTGCGCTTGGTATGTCCGGGCTAATAACCTTTATCTCAAAGCTGTTTTTTCCCATTGTTTGGCTACTCACCGTTTCAACCAACGGCATTCTCCGCATTTTCGGTATTGACCCCAACTCGGAGGATGAAAATGTCAGCGAGGAAGAAATCCGCATGATGGTCGATGTTGGCAGTGAAAAGGGCGTTATTGACCTTGTCGAGCGCGAATTTATCCAAAACGTCTTTGAGTTTGACGACCTCACCGTTGGCGAATTTGCCACCCACCGCACCGATGTTTCCCTCCTATGGACGGACGAATCCATCGAAAATTGGGAGGCCACCATCAACGACACCCGCCACTCCCGCTACCCCGTCTGCGACGAAACTGTTGACAACATTGTTGGAATTTTAAACGTCAAGGACTTCTTTATGCTCAAAGAAAAAACCCGCGAAAACGTCATGGAAGCAGCCCTCACTCCCGCATATTTTGTCCCCGAAACCATCTGCGCTGATGTTTTGTTCCGCCAAATGAAGCTATCTCACAATCACTTTGCCGTTGTTCTCGATGAATACGGCGGAATGTTCGGCATTGTCACAATGAACGACCTTCTCGAGCAGCTCGTCGGCGATTTGGACGACTGCGAGGACGGCGTTGCAGAGCCTGCCGAAATAGAACTGATTGACTCAGGAACATGGAAAATCCGCGGCACAGCGCCGCTGGATGACGTTGCCGAGGCTCTTAACCTAGAACTTCCCGTTGAGGATTATGACACCTTTGGCGGCCTTGTATTCGGCACCTACGGCTCTGTGCCCGATGACGGCAGTGAATTTGAGCTTGATGTCTGCGCGCTTCACATTAAGGTAATCGAAATCAAATCCCACCGTGTTGAAAAGGCCATTGTCTGCATCGACAAATCTCAAATTTCCGAGGAACCATCAAAATAATCAAGCATCCCCTCTGTTCTTTTCTTGCTTCCGGCTTGAAGAACAGGGGGGCTTTTTTATCCAAGAAATTGCAAAGATTTTTTAGTTGCAAAAATAATTTTGGCAAGCTTGCACTGTAATTATTTCGCAAGGCAACATTATGTAAACCATATCGCATTATGCCGTTTTTCATAAGTATAATTACAGGATTTGTAAGTAATTGGAATTATGGTCTGTTTTTGTTGGTATTATGGCGTATTTTGATGTTGATAACTCTGTTGATAATGTTCACAACTTTTTAAATAACCTTTAAGTATCAATTTTTATGTAAATCATATTGCAAGCATTCTCTATTGCTCATGAGCGAATTATTACGAAAGTTTTAATTATTCTGTTGCAAATTTTGAAAAATATGAAAAATATATGAACTTTTTATGGACTTTCGGTGAATGCTGTGATATCTTGATGGGCAGGGATTTTTTACAGACTCCCGACGGGATATTACGAGAGGAGAAAGAAATGAAAAAAGCCAAAGCAACAAAGCCTGCCAAAGCGGCAAAATCGAAAATCGGGGAGGAAGGCATTTATGACGCCCGTGAATTGGGCGCTCCAAAAATGTTTATTCTCGGCCTCCAGCATATGTTCGCCATGTTTGGTGCAACCGTGCTTGTTCCAACCCTAACAGGACTCAGTGTTTCAACAACACTTTTGTTCGCGGGTCTTGGCACATTGCTCTTCCACTTTATCTCAAAAGGAAAGGTGCCTGCGTTCCTTGGCTCCTCCTTTGCGTTCCTCGCCGGCTATTGGGCGATAGCGCCAATGCTCAACGACCCCGCAACGGGGCTTCCAACAGTTGCAAACACAGAGCTTCTCCCCTACGCCTGTCTTGGCGTTGCGGTTGCGGGTCTTATGTATGTCATACTTTCCGGTCTGTTCAAGGTTTTTGGCGCGCAAAAGGTCATGCGCTTTTTCCCACCCATCGTAACCGGCCCCATCATCATCTCAATCGGCCTTACACTCTCGTCCTCAGCCGTTAAAAACTGCCAATCAAATTGGTGGATTGCACTTGTTGCAATTGTTGTAATAATTGTATTTAACATTTGGGGCAAGGGAATGTTCAAAATAATTCCCATCCTGCTCGGTGTTGCCGCCTCCTATATCATCGCGGCGCTAACAAACAATGTTGATTTCTCCGGCGTTATCAGTGCCCCATGGTTTGGACTTCCCATTGAGCGTAGTTCAACTGTATTGGCTGTTTTCGATAATCCGAATGTTCCGCTCATTATAACCTCAATAATCACAATTGTTCCTCTTGCACTTGCAACCATGGTCGAGCACATCGGTGATATGTGTGCCATATCCTCAACCTGCAAGCGCAACTATCTCGAAGACCCCGGCCTGCACCGCACACTTTTGGGCGACGGCCTTGCAACAACTGTTGCTTCCCTCTTCGGTGCTCCCGCAAACACAACCTATGGCGAAAACACCGGCGTTCTGGTGCTTTCAAAGGTATACGACCCGCGTGTAATCCGCATTGCCGCGCTAATCGCAATTCTTGTTTCCTTCTGCCCCAAGTTCTCCGCACTAATTTCCGCAATGCCCGTTGCAACCATCGGCGGCGTTTCCCTCGTGCTCTACGGTATGATTTCCGCAGTCGGTGTCCGCAACATTGTTGAGAACAAGGTGGACTTCACAAAATCCCGCAACGTCATCATCGCCGCACTCATTTTGGTGCTGTCCATCGGCATCAGCTATGGCCCCGGCTCCATCAGCTTCCCCGTCGGTGACGCAACCATCTCACTCTCCGGCCTTGCCGTTGCCGCACTTGTCGGTATCATCCTCAACGCAATTCTTCCCGGCAAGGATTACGTTTTCGGTGCCGATGCCCTTGGCGACACAAGCGTGGACTTCAAGGTGTAAAGCTTTAATACATTATAATAACAGCAAAAAACAGGAGCGCCGCTTTTCGCGATGCTCCTGTTTTTTATTTTGCCTATTTACAGCTCTATGTAATCCCAATGGCTTTTTGTGAAAAGCTCAGTTCCGGTATCGGTTATCCTGTAGCAGTCCTCAAAGCGGAAGCCGTAATCCTTTGACCTGAAGAAATGGTCGCCGGCAATTGTCATACCCGGCTTGAGCTGCGTGGGGTTGTTGAAGCGGAATGTTGGTGGCTCCCCCTCGAACACGCCTATGCCGTGGGAAGCACTGGCGGGAGGCGGCCCATAGCCGTGGTCTACAAAGTAGTCAAAGTATTTTTTGTAAATTTCCTCGGAGGTAAGCCCAGGCTTTACCCAATCGCATATGAGTTTTTCGTGAAGCTCCAGCATGAAGTCAATTTCTTTCCTCATAGAAGCGGGCATTCTGCCAAAAATAATTGGTCTGCCATAGGCCGCGGCATATCCGCCGTAGTGACAGCCGATGTCAATGTTAATCATGGTGTCGCGCCCCAGCTTGTTATGTGTACTGCGGCCAATTCCCATGCGGCTTCGGTAGCCCGAATAGCAGAGGATTGGGAAGGACGGCCCCTCGCCGCCGTATTTGTAAAGTCCCGCCGCAAGAACACCCTCAAGCTCATATTCTGTCATATCGGGGTTAATCTGCCCAAGCGCATTGTCGAACGCCTTTTCCGAAGCAAGACACGCCTGCCGCACCATTTCTATTTCGTAAGAGGATTTGTTCATGCGTAAATCTATGAGCTCCTCGGAGAAATCAACAACCTCTCCTCCGGGAAGACAGCATTCTTTAACTCTGTTATATAAGGTGTGCGGCGTAACACCGTAATCTGCAAGTCCGATACGCTTTACGCCCTTCCCGCGGGTTACCTCATAAAACAGCTCCTCCAAGGAGGAATACGGCACGCCTATCCAGTCACGAACGGAACCGCTGGTATGGCCAAATTCGGCACAGCCACGAACGCTTTTCATTCCAAATGGCGTCTGTGCCGCAAATTCCGGAGCTTCTCCTCCGACAAGAACCAAGGGTGACCCGGTTTTTCCCACAAGCACCCCGCCAACCTCAAAGAGCGGCCAGTATTTTGTGAGGTAAGCGACATTTTCGTACACTCCCATATCGGCATAGCAAAGGACAGCATCAATATCTTGTTCGACCATCTTTGCTTGAAGCCGCTCAATTCTTGAAAAATAATCGCTATCCGGAATATTCTTTGTCATAATTACACTCCTTAACAATAAAATTTATGGACTAAATGAGAATTATGTTGATTGTGTTAGCATATAAATACTTTCTTGCGCTACGCAAGTAAGTATTTATATGCTAACACAGACACGTTGATTTGTAAATACACTATCTTATTTATAATCAAAAAATAGATGAAAAAGTCGCAAAATGTTAATTGTAACAGCAAACATATACAAATTCTGTAAATTATGCCGAGCTTATTGTTCTTTACATCGTTCAGCTAAAGTGTTAACATATACGAAAGATACTTGCACCATATATGCAAGTAAGTTCTCGAAGGGAGAATCCCCAATGTCTGTTCAAGCCGGTTCTTTCGCCCTGCAAGCATTGGGTGATTCAAGTCGAATTAACGTATTAAGGCTCATACATGAGCACAAAGACATTTCACGCACTGACCTTGCGAAGAAATCTCATCTCAGCCTTTCCGCTGTTTCAAGAATAGTTAAGCAGCTTTTAGATGACGGCTACATTTTAGAAACCGGCTATGGCGACTCAAACGGCGGAAGAAAGCCAATCAACATTAGAGTAAATCCACACGCCGGTTACATTATCGGTGTGGATTTTGGTAAAACCGCTGCCAACGCCGGAGTTTTTGATTTCAGCGGTGATATGATTTCTCAATACATTGTGCAAATACATGACAACGATTATCTAACCGGAATTTATGCTGCAATTGATAATTGCGTTGAGTCACTTGAGGACCCTAGCAAATTGCTGCTGATATACTGCGGTGTACGCGGACTGCTTGATAACTCAAGCGGCACCATTGTTTTTTCCCTCACCTTTGGTTGGAGCAACATTCCTTTAAAGCAATTGCTCTCTCTGCGCTACAATGTCCCCGTTGCACTGGACATAAACGCAAGGCTTGCGGCTCTCGGCGAGTGGAGCACCATCTATAAAGACACTATTAGTGACCTCGCCTATATCACTACCTCCTGGGGAATATGCGCCGGTGTAATATCTAATGGCAAGCTGTTCTATGGCGCGCGCGGTTTGGCCGGCGAAATTGGCAACAGCCTAGTCTTTACGGACAGAACTATGCAGCCCTACAGCAAGCTTGAAGAATTATGCGGTGGGCAAATGCTCATACGCCGCGCCTGCGAGATGTGGGAATCCCCGCAAAATCTCCTATTAAAAAAATTAACCGGCAATGACAGCAAAAAGCTCACTGTGGAGGATATTGTTGCCGCAGTCAATAGCAACGATGCCTTCGCTGTATCAATTGCACACGAGGCCGCAGCTGTGCTCGCAACAGGGCTAATAAATGTCGTTTTTAGTTACAATCCTCAGATTATTGTCATTGGCGGGCTGCTCTCCGAAATGGGCAGTGTAATTCTAACAACAATAAATGACATTATGAAGGAACGTCTTCCCGCCCCAATTTTTGAATCCGTCCGTGTTGAGCTTACTGTACTCGGAAGTCGGTCAAGCCTTGTCGGTGCGGCTCAAGCCGCTTTTCGTCTGTTGTTTTCCTCCCCGACCGGTTTGTCGAATGACCCCGAAGATTAGTAACTTAAATTTCTCCGGCAATGCATTTTGAGCATTAAGCCTTATTCCCTTGGCTTAAAATACAAATCAAACATTTGGAGGAAGAACATGAGAATGAAAAAATCACTATCTCTATTGCTGTGCGTTGCCCTTTTTGCTGCACTCCTAATCACCGGCTGCGCACCGAAAGCAAACTCCACACCGTCCGACAAACAGACAGAGGGCAGCCCAACTCCGCCTGCTTCCGGTGAAAATCTTCTTGAGGAAATCACTAAGTCGGGAAAGTTAATTGTCGGAACCTCCGCAACAAATGCCCCTTGGGAATCCATCGACGAAAACGGAAACTTCGTTGGCTATGACATGGACCTTATCAACGAAATCGCATCTCGCATGGGTGTTAAGATTGAGATCACCGACATGAGCTTTGACGCACTTGTTGCGGCTGTTCAAACCGGAAAGGTTAATGTTGCCATTGCCGCCATGGGCGCAAAAGAGGAACGCAAGGAAAAAGTTGATTTTTCTCAAATGTATCATCAGCAAATGAATGTCTACATCACAAAGAATGGCTCAGACATTGCCATTAAAGACATTAAGGATGTTGCAAAATACAAAATCGGAGTTCAAAGCGGCACGCTTCCCGACCAATACATCACAGAGCTTGTTAGTAAGGGTGAAGTTCCCGAAAATCAAGTTTCCAGATATGAAAGCCCCGAAACTATGATACTCGACCTCGAAGCAGGCCGCATTGAAATAGTTGCCGGCGACAAAAACCAAGCCAAGGAATATGAAAAAAAATATGACGTAAAAATCATCTTTGAGTGTTCCTTCTATGGCACAGGCGAAAATATCGCTATTCCTAAAAACCAACCCGAGCTTCTTGCAAAGCTTGACAGCATTTTGGATGAGCTTCGCACCGAAGGCTTTTTGGATGAAATCGCTCTAAAATGGGCGGTTGACTAAGGCGATCCCATCGGAGTAATTTCTCCGATACCCACAAAGTTGGTTGCTCCACACCGTTTTCGGTGTGATGTGACGCGTTTAATTCCATCTCTTTTGTCCGACGGGCACTTAGTCTTTGCCCGTCGGATGAAACCTATCTGTTTCAATTCGTCACTTATTTTTGCCAAGGGAAGCGTGTCATGCGCTTCCATGGAGAATGATTATGGAGCTTACCTTTGAAAGAGTAATCACATACCTTATTCCATACCTATTACAGGGCGTTTCTGTCACGGTTTCGGTGTCATTCCTCGCCTTAATAATAGGTGCACTTGGCGGAATGGCTCTAGCCCTGCTCCGTGTTTATGGTGGAAAACCGGCTCAGGCAACACTATTTGTAATCAGTTCAATTTTCCGAGCGGTTCCTCAAACAGTTTTACTGCTGCTCCTCTATTTCGTAATTGCAGGTTCAATCAACATCTCCGCGTATTGGGCGGGCACAGTTTCTCTTGCCATCATAAGCTGTGTATATCAGCTGGAAATTTTCCGCTCCTCTATACAATCCATAGACAGCGGTCAAATGATGGCTGCAAGAGCCATTGGAATGTCCGGTGCCAAAGCGGTATGGACAATAATAATTCCACAAGCTCTCAGGCGTTCCATCCCCGCATGGACCAACGAGGCTGCAAATGTCATCAAATCCTCCTCATTGGTGTATGTTCTTGGTGTCGCCGAAATAATGCGCCTTGCGCAATACGAAATTGCCCGCAGCAGAGAGCCCTTTGCGGTTTATATTTCCGTTGCTCTAATATATTTTGTTCTTATCTCTCTTACAAATTTTGCGTTGCGCACCTTGGAGCGCAAGCTTGCAATTCCCGATATGTCTTAATTGAGAGGTTAGCAAAAAATGGGTAAAGAAATAATTCGTTTGGAAAATATCCACAAATCATTTGGCTCCACAGACGTTTTAAAGGGCATTAACCTTACCGTCAACGAATCCGAGGTTGTTGTTCTTTTAGGGCCAAGCGGCACCGGAAAAAGCACCCTGCTTCGCTGCATCAATATGCTGACCATACCCGATAAAGGCCATGTCTTTATAGACGGAACAGACCTCACAGCCCGTGGCGCAAACATCAACCGCGCTCGCGCTCATATGGGCATGGTTTTTCAGGAGTTTAACCTTTTTGCGCATCTGCGAGCCATAGACAATGTTGCTGTCGGACTTGTGAAGGTTCTTGGCGTAAAAAAGAGCGAAGCCCGCGAGCGTGCAAAGCGAGAGCTTGAGCGGGTAGGTCTTTCAGATAAACTCGATTTATATCCCGGTCAGCTCTCCGGCGGTCAAAAGCAGCGCGTTGCAATTGCGCGGGCGCTTGCTATGAATCCCGAGGTAATGCTTTTTGATGAACCAACCTCCGCTCTTGACCCCGAGCTTATAGGCGAAGTATTAGAGGTAATGCAAAGGCTTGCTCAAGAGGGCATGACCATGGTGTGTGTTACTCACGAAATGAATTTTGCCCGTCGCGTCGCCAATCGCATAGAATTTATGGAAAGCGGCATTATTATGGAGGAGGGCACTCCCGCCGAATTCTTTGACAATCCAAAAAGTGACCGAGCGCGTCAATTCCTAGGAAAATTTGGAAACCAATTCGAATAGGTGGGTTTTGCATTATGAGCTATTGGGACTTTTTGTCAGTTGCCTTTCCTGCACTGTGCAAGGGCGCACTCATCACCCTTGAAATGTCGGCAATTTCTTTGCTTATTGGCTTGCTTGTAGGCGTTCCCCTCGCCTTTGCTCGTGTATATGGTGGCCGTGTGCTTCGGGCGATAAGCCTTGTGTATTCGGAATTTATGAGGAACACTCCTGTTCTGGTTCAGCTTTTTGTCGTTTACTATGGCCTTCCGGAATTTGGCATAGTGTTCTCCCCTCTCGTTGCCGGCTGTCTAACTCTCGGATTAAACTCGGCGGCATATCAAATCGAATATTTCCGCGGCTCGATTTTGTCTGTAGGAAGCGGTCAAATGATGGCCGCCCGTGCTCTGGGTATGTCCAAATTTAAAGCAATATTTGTAATCATTCTTCCGCAGGTAATACGCCTTGTTCTTCCAACTTGGTCAAACGAAGCAATTTCCATGATAAAAAACACCTCTGTCTGCTACCTCATTGCTATACCGGAGCTTATGACCCAAGCAAAAATTTTGATTTCCTCCTACTACAATACCATTGAGTCTTATTCCACCGTAGCGGTGTTCTATATAGTTATAATCGGTGCAATGGCAATGCTTTTCACCTATCTCGAGCGCAAAGCAAAAATTCCAAGCTTGGCAATTGAAAATTCAAAAAATAACAAATAACCTATGAATATAAGGAGGCTCGCCATGAACTCCATGAATACTTGCGCTATACTCGGCCACGACCCAATACGCTTCAAATTCGGTTGGGACGAGGAGGATGAAACTTGTATTTTAATGAAGCTGCTTCTTTGTGCGCAAATCAATGAAATGATTGCGGAAGGTGTAACTCATTTTCTAACCGCCTGCGACCCCGGTGTTGGGCTTTGGTGCGGCGAACTGATAAATGAAATTGCATCCGTTAATGACAATGTTGAGCTACACTGCATTCAGCCCTATGAGGAGCACGCAACCAAGTGGCCTCCATATCTTCGCGAACGCTACTATAACGTGCTTGCAAATTGCGCCGAGGTAATCACTGCCTCCCCGCATAAATCTCCCTCCGCTCAAGCCGAAGCATATCTTAAAATCATAAAGCAGTCTGACATTGTTTTGGCTGTATACGACCCGCAATCAATCCGCGGCGATATTATTGACACCGCGATGGCATATGCACAAAGCCAAAAGAAGCCTATAATTCTTGTTCACCCCGACACATTAAAAATAAAAAATCTCGGCTTTGCCACTTCAACAAGCGCACCGTGCCAATAATTCATTTTTCCTTAATCAAAAAGCCATGACCGCACTCACAAAATGAGCGCGGTCATGGCTAAAGTTTTATTCACCCTTGTATTTTTTTCGTGTAGCAATACCACCTCTGATGTGGCGCTGTGCCTTGTTGTATTCGAGCAATTCCTTCACCTGTAAGTAAAGCGTTCGGTTGCTATAAAGCAGACGCTCGGTAAGGTCTTTATGTACGG
>JAVVUU010000048.1:0-10877 GCA_036653035.1 Oscillospiraceae bacterium | reverse complement strand
TTCTTTTTTGCGGGATATGTGCTGGCGCAGGGTGGAGAGCGTGTGCTCGGATACATAGCCGTTTTCGAGTAGGGAAAAGTCGGGAATTACGGAGTTTTCCTTTCTGTTTGCGGCAATCATGGAAACCCTGTTTTTCATAGCCTTGTGTATGCTCTGCTTGGTTATTGAGTTGTCGCGAACCTTTAATGTACCGCCGGTTATGGGGAGAACGCCAAAAATGGTTTGGAACAGCTCGCTAATTCCCGCACCGACAAGTCCTGTCAAGCCGACAACCTCGCCGCGTCGGACGGATAGATTTACATCGGAAAAGCCATTTCCGCAGAGCTTGTCGAGAACAAGCACAGGCTCGCCGCATTCGCGTGCTTCGTATGCGTCAACATCGCTGTATTTGACGCCGACCATCATTTTGGTAACCTCCTGCGGAGTGGTTTCGGAGATTTTTCCCGTATTGATAAATTCACCGTTTCGCAAGACCGTGTAGCTATCTGCTATGATGAATATTTCTGTCATTTTGTGTGAGATAAAGACAAAAGATTTACCCTGTTCCTTCAGCTTATTTATTATGGTGAAAAGGTGACCGATTTCCTCGTTGTTCAGCGCGGTTGTCGGCTCGTCAAGAATAAAAAGCTTTGCATTTGCATAAAGTGCCTTTGCAATTTCGAGAAGCTGTTTTTTGCCGGTTTCAAGCTCGGAAACCATGGCACAGGGGTCAATGTCCACACCAAGGCTGTCAAACAGCTCCTTGGATTTTGCAATCATTGCTTTTCGGTTAAGCATACCAAGCTTTGTGGTAATTTCTTTTCGCAGAAAGATGTTTTCATAAACCTTTAGGTCGTTAAAAAGGTTAAGCTCTTGATGGACGAAAGCAATTCCGACTTGCTCGGAGGCGTTAATGGTGGTGTGCTCAAGACGCTTCCCGTCAAAAATGACCGTGCCGGAGTCCCTCGTATAAACACCGGTTAAAATGTTCATAAGGGTAGATTTTCCGGCTCCGTTTTCGCCTAAAAGCGCATGAATTTCACCTTGCTCCACATTAAAATTAACGTGCCGCAAAACGGGAACGCCAAAAAAAGATTTGGAGATGTCGGTCATTTTGAGCATTTCCATTGTTGGTTCTCCTCTCCTTGATGCTTCTTACAATGCCCGCGGGAGCTGCTGCCCCCGCGGGCATATTGGGTTTGAAATCCACCGATTTAGTGAGTTTGCAAAAGCTTAATCAGTGGTTTTCGTGCTTTTCTTACTTGGAAACTGCGTCGCCGAAGCCCTTGTAATCTTTAACATTGGTAGCATCAACTACGTCAACGGGAACAACGTGGTCTTGAGCAACGGCCTTACCGTCAAGGCTGTCAATCATGTCTTGAATTGCGATACCAATCATGCCGGGGTCATAGGTAACGGAGAAAAGGTCTGCAAGCTTTGAAACTTCTGCTGTGTAGTCCTTCTGATGGATGCCTGCAAGTACGCTGTACATTTCGTTGAGGCCGGAGGAGGTTCCGAGGTTTACGCCGGCAGCAAGGAATGCGTCCTTTTTGGTTGCGTCAATGTCGGAGCTCTTAAGTGCTTCAAGGATGCCCATTGCGATTTCGTCATCGTGGGTGAAGATCCATTTTGTTGCGGTAATTTCTTCAATGGTGGAAGCTTCGAGCCATTCTGTGAACAGCTTTTTGCCTTCGCTGCGGCTCCAGCCGGTGTATGCTGTGGATTTGATGGCCTTAACCTGCTCATCGGTCCAGCCGTTTGCAAGCAGTGTGTCGTTGAAGCCCTTGTTTCTCATTTCGGGAACAGAGGAGTTGTCGCCGGGCATAACGAGGATTTTGTCGCCGGGCTTCATGCCCTTGTCGATGAAACGCTTGGCGGTTGCGGCACCGATGCCTTCGTTGTCGCCCTTAACGCTTGCAACAGCGTCGCCGGCAACGGAATCAATTACGCGGTCAAACATTACGAAGGGAATTTTGCTCTCTGTGAGCTTTTTCATGGTTGCTTCGAGTGTGTTGTCGTAGGGCAGAATTATAACTGCGTCTGCGGACTTGTTCTCGATGATGTCCTCAATCTGTGAAATCTGGTTTGCGGAATCGGTTGAGGTTGTAACGGTTGCTTTGTAGGTGCCGGCTTTGGTGACTTCTTCTGCTTTTTCCTGAGCATAGGTCATAACAGCGCCTGTCCAGCCGTGGTCAGCGTTGGGAACGAGAACTGCGATGTTTTTGGCATCGCCTGCGGGGGCGGTGGATGGGGAAGCGGGGGCTGCGGAGTCCTTGGGAGCAGGAGCGCCGCAGGCGGCAAGAGCTACTGTCAGTGTCAGTGCAAGAAACAATGCAAGAAATTTTTTCATGGTCTTTCCTCCTAAAAATTTTTTTCTTTGGTAATATTATGCAGTCCTTTCGGACAAACATTTAGATTAAAGCTCCACCCAAGCGGAATTGTTCTTTGCGCTGTTAACAACAGCATGGATGAATTTTACGCCGGACAAACCGTCCTCAACGCCTGTGAAGTCGTAGTCGGAAACGTCGCGTCCCGCCTTTTTGTCGATGAGTGCGGAGATGTAATTTTTGTAGAAGTTCGCAAAGGCAACATAAAGCCCCTCGGGATGCCCAACGGGGATACGGCTGCCGGCACCTGCTTTTTCGCCGATGTAGCAATCGCCGCGGGCGAGGGTTTGGGGAGCGCCGCCCTTTGGTGTGTAGCGGAGAAAATCGGGATGCTCTTGCTGCCATTCAAGAGAACCAAGCTCACCAAAAACGCGAACCTGCAAGCCGTTTAGGTGACCCATTGCGATTTGGGAGCACCAATATGCGCCGTTCACGCCGTTATCGTATTCGACAATGATGTTGGCGTTGAGGTCAAGGGCGTGGCCATAGGTGTTCGTGGTGGCAAGCAGACGGCGGATTTTAAGACCGGTTATGTAGTGGACATAGTTTTCGATGTGGGTGCCGATATCGCCGACGCAGTTTGCAATGCCGGATTGCTTGGGGTCTTTTCTCCACACGGAGAGGTTTTCGTGTGCGCCCGGCTCCGCGGGGGACAGCTCATTTATAAGCCAGTCCTGAACATATTCGGCGTTGACGGAAGCAATTTTTCCGATTTTGCCCTCGGCAATCATTTCCTTCATAACCTTGGTCATGGTGTAGCCTGTGTAGGTATAGGTGACACCGAAAAGAAGATTTTTCTCCTTTGCAATGCGAACAAGCTCCTCTGCCTGCTCAATTTCGAAGCAGAGCGGTTTTTCGCAGACGACGTTGATGCCATTGGAAAGAAATTCCTTTGCAACGTCATAATGGAGGTAGTTCGGTGTGCAGATGGTGACAAAATCAATGCAATCCGCTCTTGCTGCTTCCTTTGCCGCCATTTCCTTATAATCGGAGTAGCAACGGGAATTATCAAGGCAGTATGCCTCGGCGGTTGCGGAGTTTTTTTCGGAATTGCTACTAAAGCAACCCGCGACAAGCTCCGCGCGTGTGTCAAAGTTGATAGCCTTGCGGTGAACCTCGCCAATAAACGCCTGCAAGCTGCCGCCGACCATGCCGTAACGAATTTGTTTTGCCATAACGTGCCTCCTTAGTTTGCAATTGCTTCGTCGAATTTGAAGTCGGAAGCTTTGAAATCAACTTTTTTGACGAAAGCACAGGCTTCTGTGGCTCCGTCAATGCGGTCCATGCCGCTGTCCTCCCATTCGACAGATAGGGGGCCTTCGTAGTTCATGTCGTTGAGAACACGGATTATTTCCTCAAAGTTAACATCGCCGTGTCCCAAGCTGCGGAAGTTCCAGCCGCGCTTTAGACTGCCAAAGTCGATGTGGGAGCCTAAAAGTCCGGAGCGTCCGTCCAAGGTGACTGCCGCGTCCTTCATGTGGACATGGTAGATGCGGTCGCGAAAATCGGAGAGGAACAGATGGGGGCAAACACCCTGCCAAATGAGGTGGCTGGGGTCAAAGTTGATGCCAAATTCGGGGCGGTCGGCAAATTTTTCGAGGAGCTTTTTGGTGGAATAGTAGTCAAATGCAATTTCACCGGGGTGAACCTCAAGTGCAAAGCGAACATCGTTTTTCTTAAATTCGTCCAGAATTGGTGACCACAGGCGGACGATTTCGTCAAAACCGTTTTCAACCATTTCTTCGGTTGTTTGAGGGAAGGAATAGAGATATTTCCAAATTGGGGAGCCTGTGAAGCCTGTGATTACATGAACATCCAGCTTTTTCGCAACAATTGCGGCTTTTTTCATGGTGGCAATGCCCCATGCGCGGATTTCGTCGGGCTTGTCGGCAAGGGCGGGGGGAGCAAAATTGTTGAGGCGGGGGTCGGGAGCATCGCCAACGCACTGACCGATGGTGTGTGTTGCAAGCGCACGGCAGAAAAGATTGTTTTTCTTGAGTGTGTCTTTTACATACTGAACATAGCTGTCGTCTGTGCAGGCACGGTCTAAATCCAGATTGCTTCCCCAGCAGGCAAGCTCCAAACCGTCATAGCCCATTTTTGAGGCAAGCTCGCAGAGAGCATCCAGCGGCAAATCCGCCCATTGGCAGGTACACAGTGTAACAGGTCTTTTACCCATAATTTTTTTCCTCCTAAAAATTGATTTTGCTCAAAGAGCGAGTGTTTTTATGTTATTTTGAGCTTTTCAGCTTGACTTGGTTTTCCGTGTAGTTATATGTATCGCGCGGGGGAACTTTGTTTGCGAGGTAGTCGTAGAGAATTTTTATGGTCATTACGCCCTGAACATAGGGTTGCTGTGCAACGGTTGCAGAGATAACGCCTTTTTCGAGGTAGTCACGGGTTGCCGAGGTTTCATCAACGGTTATGATGCGAATATCCTCGCCGCTGTCTAAAACTGCTGCAACACCGCCCTTGACGCCCGCTGCGCCAAAGTAGATTAGGTCGGGGTGCTTTTCCGATATGAGCCGCCGCGTTACAGCGTAGGAGCGCTCATCATCGTCGGCGTTTTCAAGGCTTGCAATTACATGAATACGAGGATTTTCAACAATGCTGTCATTAAATCCGGAAATTCGAAGCTTGTGACCGAGAACATTCTGACTGCCGATTACGATGCCGACATTTCCACCGGCACTGCCAAGAATAAGCTTGGTGATATCTCCGCTAAGACGGCCGCTGTTGTAATAGTCGCAGCCGACAAAGGCAAGCTTGTTCATTTGAATGTCTGTGTTGAACATTACAATTGGAATGTCAAGAGATTGGAGCTTTTCGCGAATTTCAGGAACATCCAGAGGGGTAATTGCAAGAGCATCTATGTGCTGCTCAAGCGCTGTGTCAATGGCGTCCAGTTGTTCGCGAACATCATAGCCTTTTATTTCTTTGATGTAAATTTTCATGCCATAGCTTTTGAATTTTTGGGAGCGTTCGCGTATGCCGCGGAGCACTTCGTCAAAAAAGTCGTTACCAAGGGCGTTGATAACTACGCCAATATTCATTTGGTCACGGGATTTTGTAAGCGCACGAGCAAGTTGGTTTGGTTGATAGTTATTCTGCTTTGCTATGTTTAGTATGGTGCCTGCAAGTTCAGAATTTACGTTTCCTCTGTCATTTAAGACTCTATCAACGGTGCCCCTGCTGGTTCCCGCCAGTGCCGCAATTTCCTTAATTGTCATGCTTATTCACCTAAATCAGCTTTGTTTATATTTGGTATTTTGTGCGACAAACACATATGTGCCCGAGCACAGCTTTAGGTTATCACACACAGGGGCAAAAAGTCAATATAACTACAAGTATTACTTTTTAAATCCATATGAATTTGTAGGCTTGACTAAAATAAAACGCAAATTTTGTAGAAAATTAAGCCCTTATTTTACATAATAAGGAAGTTACGGCGGCGGACAAAAAACGCCACTGTGCCTTGGCACACAAAGCTTGCGATAAAAAACAGAAGCTCCGGCACACTATACGGTATGAGCACAATTTGCAAATCGCAAATTGTGCTTCACTTCATTTCAAAAATTTTCTAAAAAAAATAAAGTGCCTCGATTTTTTTATAAATCGAGGCACTGAAAAATGTTTTTGAATTATGCGATTTTTCTTTTGGATGCAGGCTGCGTTTTCATCTTATTGCCGGAAACAGTTTCTGTGGCAGAGCAATCTTCACCGTTGTTTAGTGAAACAATGTAATTCGTTGTATACAGAACGGTTTTGAGCCGATATTTTTTGCTCATTGCTTCCAAAGCGTCATGGTAGCAACGCTGCTCGTCGGCAGACATTTCCTCATCCGTGTTAAAGCAGACAAGCAGCTTGGCACCGCTCAAAATCGCCTTTGCCAGAGCGGCCTTTTCACGGCTGAGCACACTGACCTGACAGGGGTATAGGTCAAGCACGGCCGAAAGCTCAAGCTCCTGTGCAAGGTGGCGAATTGAACCTAAATTATTGCCGCTAATCATAAGGTTTTCGCAGAGCGTAAGGTTTGGATTAAGCTCAAAGAAGCGGTGAAGCTCGAAAGCGGAGGCCTCCTTGCATTGTTCGTTTAGAGCGCACTCCTGTGCGTAGTTACCTGCTATAGTTTTCAGTGTTCCAACCTCAAGGCTGTTTATAATATTCATTTTCATGTGATCAATCCTTTCATTTTCGTGTTACTTAACCGCCGCTCACTGCTTCGGTCTATGTATGTATAATAACAACGCTAAATGAAAATCAAATGAATACTAGCGAAAGATCACATTAAACTTTGCGCCCTGCTCCGGCTCGGATTCGAGGACTATGCTTGCTCCCAGCACATCGCAAATTGACTTTGCAATTGAGAGTCCAAGACCGTTGCCGCTTATGTCCTTGTTGCGAGAGGTGTTCTCTGTAAAAAATCTGTCAAAAATTTTGCTTTGATTTGCGTGGCTAATACCGCTGCCGGTGTCTGCCACCCAAATTACGGCACTGCCATTTTCCCGCTTGCAGCCCAATGTAATGGTTCCGCCCTCCGGCGTGAATTTCGTTGCGTTATCCGTTAAAATACGCATTAGCTGCTGCACGAGCGCCTTGTCGGTTTTTGCGGATACGCCATTTTTGCAATCGCAAACAATGTTGAAGCCCTCTGCATAAACCTTTAAATTTTCCGCTTCCTCTGTGACAAGCGCACTCAAGCTGCAATCTGATAGCTGTGCCACACGCTTGTCCATGCGCGCCAAGAAAAGCAGCTTGTCAATCAATATGGACATATATTCCGTTTCCTCTTGAATGGAGTCCACGGATTTTTCGAGTGCTGCGCGGTCGTCCTTACCCCAGCGGCTGATAAGACTCGCATAGCCCTTGATTGAGGCAAGAGGGGTTCGAAGCTCGTGGGATGCGTCCGAAATGAACTGCTTTTGTTTGTCAAATGCCTGCTCAAGTCTTTCATACATCTCATTTATAGCCTTGGTGAGCCGATATATTTCGTCCTTTGCAACGGGAGATTTTATTCGGCCGGAAAGGTTCTCGGAGCTAATTTGCTTTGTTGCTTCGGTGAGAGTTTTTATGGGCTTCAAGACCTGCTTTGCCATCAGCGCACCCATCAGAACAGAAATAATCAAACCTGCAACGTCAATTGCAAGCATTACAAAAAACAGTATGAGCAAAAAACGCTTTTCCGACTGCATATCATTTACAAGAACAATTGAATAAATATCGTCACCGTTTTTAAATTCTGTAGACATAAGCAAATAGTCTGCATCGTTGTCGTCCTCCAGACTGTGAAATCTGTCGGGGGCAAGGGAGGGGTCAAGCTCAAAATGAAAGCCCTCAGAGGTGTAAAAAGGCTCGCCGTTTTTTTCGGCATTAAGATAAATCCCGTCTTCATATTTCATGGCACTAGCAAGGTTTTTTGCTTCGTTTATGTAAATCAGTCTTGCAATTTCGGTTTCAACAGACTCAATTTCTTTTTTTGCCGCATCGTTTTGGTAAAATCTTACAACAAGAACGGTTGCACCGCTTAGAATAACGAGTAAAAGAGAGAGTGAGAGAGCGTAATAGAGAGTCAGTCTTGCTGTGGCGGTGAGGTGCTTTGTGATTTTGTTCATAGAGTTTACTCCTTCATTGCATAGCCGTAGCCGCGAACGGTGGAAATAAGTTCACCGTCCTTGTCACCAAGCTTTGTGCGAAGATTTTTAACTGTTACGTCCACCACGTTGCTGTCACCTATGTAGTCATATTCCCAAACATTTTGAAGCAGCTTGTCGCGGGAAAGGACAAGATTTTTGTTGAGAAGGAACTGCTCCAAAAGGTCAAATTCGCGCTTTGTAAGAGTGACCTCGTTCTCGCCGACGGTTACGGTGTGGGTGTCCATGGACATGGTTAAATTCTTGCAGGAAAGGCAATTTGTTTCAGCCTGTCCCAAAGCTCTTGTAGCTGCACGCATTCTTGCGAAAAGCTCCTCAATTTCAAAAGGCTTGGTGAGGTAATCGTTTGCGCCGCTGTCAAGCCCCAGCACCTTGTCCGAAACGTCACCCTTGGCGGTGAGCATAATAATTGGAACCGCACTCTTTTCACGGATTTTTCGGCAAACCTCAACACCGTTTACATACGGCAGCATAATGTCAAGCAGAATGATGTCAAAGCTGTTATTTAAAGCCTTGTCCAAGGCTTCGCGCCCATCTGCCGCTATTGTAACCTTGCAGCCCTCATGCGCCAGCTCCATTTGCAAATATTCTCTTATTGATTTGTCGTCCTCAACGACCAACACCTTGTAGTCCATAGCTTTTCTCCATAACTCTATTTTTAAAATAAAATATATAATTTATATTACCACACAAAAATGAAATTGTGATGAAAAAAAGCAAATAAAATGAGGGAGCTTTAGCCCCCTCATTTGAAAAAGTTTACTTACTTCATGCCGTTTTCATAGGACTGGATCATCTTTTTGACCATTTGTCCGCCGACGCTGCCTGCCTGACGGGAGGTGAGGTCGCCGTTGTAGCCCTGTGCAAGATTTACACCGACCTCAGTGGCGGCTTCCATCTTAAAACGATCCATTGCCTCGCGTGCGTTGGGGTTAACCAAATTGCTGCTCTTTGACATAGTATTCACTCCTTCTAATTTCTTGTTTTGGGAATTACCGATCAAATCCACATTCGTTGATTTTATCGGTGACTCCTAATCCTCTTTGGGCTTCTTTTTCTGCCCGACTATATCATTTACCGCAGGCTTTCATATATGCGCTTTTTGAAAAATGTAAATTTTGTAATTATGGCTTCATAAGATTACTCATATATTTATGTCCAAGGATAAAAACGCAGGGGCACACATTCCGCGTCCGTTTTGAGTGCAGCGGATTGGTCATAGCGGTTATTGCCAAAAAATTGGGGAACAAATATATGATGATTTTGTTTTGCTGGGCAGGGATACTTTTATTTTGCTTCATTTATCACAAATTATCGCCTTTGTCCGAATAATTTTAAGCTTATCCCCATACATATTACTAACACTCATTCTAGGGGGAACAGCTATGACTGACAGTAAAATATACGAGGATATCGCGCTCCGTACGGACGGGGATATATATGTAGGTGTTGTCGGGCCTGTCAGAACAGGAAAATCTACATTTATAAAAAGGTTCATGGAAACACTGGTCATTCCGAATATTGAAAACGTCTATGTGCGGGAGCGCGCAAGAGATGAGCTTCCGCAATCCGGCTCAGGCAGAACAGTTATGACAGCCGAGCCGAAGTTTGTCCCCGAGGATGCCGTGAACATCTGCCTTGGAGATGAAACGGAGCTTTCCGTCCGCCTTATCGACTGTGTTGGCTACATGGTTCAGGGTGCGGCGGGGCAGTTTGAGGACGGTGCGGAGCGCATGGTTGCAACACCATGGTTTGAGCACGAAATTTCCCTGAGCACAGCGGCAGAGGAGGGAACAAGGCGGGTAATCCGCGACCATTCAACCATAGGCCTTGTCATCACAACGGACGGCTCCATTTGCGGCATTCCGCGCTCGGATTACATTGAGGCGGAGGAGCGCGTGGTTTCCGAGCTAAACGAAATTGGAAAGCCGTTTTTGATGCTGCTCAACTGCGCCGAACCAAATTCCGAAAAATCACGGGGAATTGCGGAAGAGCTTTCCGAAAAATACGGCGTTGCCTGCATCTGCGTAAATTGCCTTACCTTGGGAGAAAAGGACATTGAAAACATATTAAACCAGTTGCTTTGCGAATTTCCCGTGGAGAGATTTTCGGCCTATTTGCCGGAGTGGGTAAACGCACTGCCGGATGAGCACGCAATAAAATGTGAGCTGTACGAGGAGCTTGCAAAGGCTTCCGAGTGCGTAAAAAAGCTTCGTGACGCGCAGTATCTTGCCGAAAGACTGGGCGAGCTTGAAAATGTTTCCGACGTTCGCGTGTGCGATATAATGATGGGTACGGGCAGCTTTTCCGTGCGTATTGAGCTGCCGCGCGAGCTGTATTACAGAACCTTGAGTGAGGAGAGCGGGCTTGAAATTAAAAATGACGGCGACTTAATTTCACTCCTGTGCGACCTATCAAGGGTTAAGGCGGACTATGATAAAATAAGCGGCGCTCTGCGTGATGTGCGCGAAACGGGCTACGGCGTTGTGATGCCAACACCGGACGAAATGGTTTTGCAGGAGCCGGAAATTGTTCGGCAGGGCGGCAGGTACAGCGTTGTGCTTCGCGCGGGCGCACCCGCCATACATATGCTGAAAACAACGGTTGAAACAGAGGTCACGCCCGCTGTTGGCGGTGAACACGCGTCGGAGGAAATTTTGGGATTTTTGCTCCAAAACTTTGAGGGCGACGCGGCGCGAATTTGGGAGTCCAACATTTTCGGCAAATCAATGTACGACATTGCAGGCGAGGGGCTGAATGCAAAGCTCAAGCGTGTGCCGGAGGAAACAGGGCAAAAGCTCCGCAATGCGCTTCAAAGAATAATAAACGAGGGCAGCGGCGGGTTAATTTGCATCATATT
>JAVVUU010000047.1:0-10899 GCA_036653035.1 Oscillospiraceae bacterium | reverse complement strand
GGGCGAGATGTCTTATCCCCGCACCCACGGGTGCGCTCCCCATTTAAGCCTTAGGCATCGCCGGCAGCACCTTGCTCTCCACCTCTGCGGCGGATTTCGGCACTTCCTCGTCGAGGGTCACATCGACTTTAATATACTCCCCCTGCCGATAAATCGTCAGTGTAACCGTATCCCCCGCGTGATAGCTGCGCTTTTCGTTTGTAAGCTCGGAGGAGCTTTTAATTTCCTTGCCGTTCATCTCGGTGATGGTATCACCGACCTTTATGCCGGCCTTTTCACTACAGCTTCCCGCAACAACCTCGGCAACATATGCGCCCTTAACCATGTTGTAATACTGCACCACAACATCGTCCGGTGTTGACACGACAATGCCAAAGCTTGCCTTGCCGCTGACGTAGCCGTTTTCTATGAGCTGGTCAACCATTGCCACAACGTCGTTGATTGGAATAGCAAAGCCAAGTCCCTCAACGCCTGCGGAGGAAAATTTTGCGGTTACAATTCCGATAACCTCTCCCTTGTCGTTATAAACAGGGCCGCCGGAATTTCCGCTGTTGACTGCCGCGTCAATTTGGAACATATTGTTTGTTGTAATGAGTTGAGTTGATTCGTCCCTTGTTGTAATTTCTCTGTCAAGCGCACTCACCATACCGCTGGTCAGAGTGAAATTAAGCTCACCCAGCGGGTTTCCGAGTGCATAGACCGTTTGACCGACCTTCATGTTGCCGCTGTCGCCAAGAGTCGCGGCGGAAAGACCCGTTGCATCTATTTTCAAAACGGCGATGTCGCTTGCTTCCTCAACGCCGACTATTTTTGCATCGTAGCTTGTTCCGTCGAACATCACAACGGAAACCTTGTAGCCACCCAAATGCGCGTTTTTGACAACGTGGTAGTTTGTAAGGATGTAGCCGTCACTGGTTACTATAAAACCGGAGCCGGAAATTGGGGAGGTCGTCTGCATACCAAGAAAGTTTGTGTAGGTGATTTCGGTTGTAACACCGACCGCCTGTTCACAGCCCAAGCTGTAAATTTGTTCACCTGTCAGCTTGCTGCCTGTGACGACATTTTCCGCAACCGGCTTATTTTCGGAGTTTGACGGAGCAAGCGAGAGGGGGCTTTCATTCTCCGTTTGCTTGGGAGCAAAGCCTGCGACAATCGCTCCGCCGCCAACTCCGCCCAAAAGTGCGCAGGCAAGGCAAGCACACATCATTTTTACAAAGCCGCCGCCGTGTTTTTTGGCTTTTTTCTCTTTTTTGTTCTTTTCGGGCTTCTCCGGCGGCGTATAATAAAATCTAGGCGCTTCAGAAACCTCATCCTGCGGCGCGTAGTTTGCATCCACATATGCGCGGTGTGGAATACTATCCTTGGTGTAGCTGTATTCGGAGCTTTGTCCGTTCGGCTCTGCTCCATTACTGTTCATTCCGCTGTTTTGATTGTCCTGTTCGTACATATTTGAAACCTCCTGTGTTATAGAACCGCTGATTAAATTTTTGCCGCAAAGCTCGCCGCGGATTTCCCGCCTTTTTTTAATCGGTGGTTCTTTATGTTCGTTCCCTACACGGGTTTATTGTTTACTGTGGTCATAATAGTATGCATTTGTTAAGTGCCAATGAACAAAACAGGAAATATTTTTGAACAAATATTATGCTTTTCCTGTACCACAGAAAAACCACCTCCCGCTTTATGCCGAACGGCTTCATCAAAACCCGCAAAAAACTCCTTGGGTTATCCTCCCAAAGAGCGTAACGCCGCCACATTTTGCGTGCAAAGCCTTGTAACTGTCCTCTATCCGCTCGGAATAGCATCAATTTATCAACAATTTCAGCTTTAAACCCGCGCCGCAATCTTTATATTTACAAATTGCCGCTATACACTTATAATACATTGAGTAATCAACATCGGAGGACGCAAAAAATGGAGCGGGATTTTGGAAGTGTTTTGTCGGAGCTGCGGCGCTCTGCGGATTTGAGCCAGCGCACGCTTGCGGCCGACCTCCACATCAGCCAAGCCCTGCTCTCCCACTACGAAAACGGAACGCGCGAACCCGGACTTCCCTTTGTCTGCCGCGCCTGCACCTATTTTTCTGTTTCCGCGGACTATCTCCTTGGTCGAACGGATAACAATACCGCCACCGCCGGCGTTTCTGCCGCCTTCTTAAATCTTGACACAATCCTTAACAAGGCAGACACTCCCTCACTGCGCGAAGCGGCGCTTTCCTACCTATCCGCCGCCGCAAAGCGAATTGACTCGCGCTTTGCTCCCGAATTGGACGAGCTTTTTCTAGCCGAGCAAGCAAGCGCAATGTCGGATGCCGAGCTGCAAATAATTCGCGAAAAAGCGGAAAAATTGAAATAAAAAATTCGGTTTATTTTTCAAACATAAGGAACCTCTTATATTTCTTAAAAATTATTTTGGAGTGACAATATGAACGAACAGAGCAAAATCAGAAACTTTTCAATAATCGCCCACATAGACCACGGCAAGAGCACTCTTGCCGACCGCCTTTTGGAGCTTTGCGGCGCTGTGGACATCCGCGATATGTCCATGCAGGTGCTGGACAACATGGAGCTGGAGCGCGAGCGCGGCATAACCATCAAGGCGCGCGCCGTTGGTATGCCCTACACGGCGGAGGATGGCATCACCTACACGCTGAACCTCATCGACACCCCGGGTCATGTGGACTTCAACTATGAGGTTTCGCGCTCCCTTGCCGCCTGTGAGGGCGCTTTGCTGGTGGTGGATGCCTCCCAAGGCATTGAAGCTCAAACAATGGCGAACACCTATCTCGCCTTGGAGCACAATTTGGAGGTTCTCCCCGTTATCAACAAAATCGACCTCCCCGGTGCCGACCCCCTCCGCACCAAAACCGAAATTGAGGACATTATCGGCATCCCCGCCCTTGACGCTCCCGAAATCAGCGCAAAAATGGGACTAAATATCAAGGCGGTTTTGGAAACCGTTGTCAAGAACATTCCCGCCCCCGGCGGCGACCCCACAGCCCCCCTGCGCGCTTTGGTTTTTGACAGTCAGTTTGAAAGCTACCGCGGCGTAATAGTCTATATGCGCGTGATGGACGGCGAAATTTCCAAGGACATGGAGGTTCTCATGATGGCCTCCCGCGCAAAATACAAAATCGTTGAGGTCGGCCATCTCCGCGCATTTGGTCTTGAGCCTTGCGCAAAGCTCTCCGCCGGCGACGTTGGCTACTTCACCGCAAGCATCAAAAACGTAACCGAAACGCAGGTTGGTGACACCGTAACCGGACTTCGAAATCCCGCAAGCGAGCCTGTGCCCGGCTATCGCCCTGTTCAAGCCATGGTTTTTTCCGGAATTTACACGGCGGACGGCGCAAAATACCCCGACCTGCGTGACGCTCTCGACAAGCTCAAATTAAACGACGCGGCGCTCTCCTTTGAGCCTGAATCCTCGGCGGCGCTTGGCTTTGGCTTCCGCTGCGGCTTTTTGGGACTGCTCCACATGGAAATAATCCAAGAGCGTCTGGAGCGCGAATACAACCTCGACATCATCACAACCGCCCCCAGCGTCATCTATCATGTCACCAAAACAGATGGCACAATGGTCATTGTCGATAACCCCTTAAACTACCCCGACCCCGCCTATATAGAGCTTGCGGAGGAGCCCTTTGTCCGCGCTTCAATTATGACACCGACGGAATATGTCGGCAACATCATGGAGCTTTGCCAAGACAGGCGCGGCGAATACCTCGATATGCAATACCTTGACGACACCCGCGTGGAGCTTCACTATAACCTCCCCCTAAACGAAATTATTTATGACTTTTTCGATGCGCTGAAAGCCCGCACCCGCGGCTACGCCTCCCTCGATTATGAGCTTTCCGGCTACCGCTCAAGCGAGCTTGTCAAGCTTGATGTTCTCCTAAACGGCGATATTGTTGATGCGCTCTCCTTCATAGTCCACAAGGATAAGGCCTATCCGCGCGGCCGCAAAATAGTCGAAAAGCTAAAGGAAAACATCCCGCGCCAGCTCTTTGAAATTCCCGTTCAGGCGGCAATAGGCGGCAAGGTAATCGCCCGCGAAACCATCAAGGCTGTTCGCAAGGACGTTCTTGCAAAGTGCTACGGCGGCGACATCACCCGAAAGAAAAAGCTCCTCGAAAAGCAAAAAGAGGGCAAAAAGCGTATGCGCAACCTCGGCTCCGTAAGCGTTCCGCAGGAGGCTTTCATGGCTGTGCTAAAGCTCGACGAGTAACGAACCCGATTTACAGCTTTGCTGTATTTATAAGGAGGTCATTCGCATGAAAAAAGTAAAATTTGCCCTAACCCTTCTTGCGCCAAGTGTTCTTATACTTCTCTATTTTGGGTGCAACACCTTGGCAAGAAATTACGCCGACCAAACCTATGTAGCATACCCTGCATACGCTGTTACACTGCTCGGCAACCTTATCATCGGACTTTATCTGCTGATGATATGCAAGCAGGCGTTCACTCCGTCAAGCGTCACCGCCGTTCACCTCGAATACCCGCTTGGAATTGCTTTGCTCTTAATTTTGGGTGCCGTAAGCCTTTTTTCGCGCTCCCCTTATCTTGGGCAATTCACCTTTTTCATACTCGCCTGCATCCCGCAGCTTATGATGCTTGCAACAGTTAGCATAGGCGCGTTTGTCATTGAGCTAATTCGCAAGCACAAGCAGCCGAAAATCAATTGACCTCTGTTAGATAGCAAACAGATTTTTTAGCAAATAAGCAAATGGGGGACGGCACATTCTTAATGTCCCGTCCCCCATTTAATATTTAATTGCCTTAACCAATCAAGCCCTCAACAAGCAGCTTTACCCCTATGCCAATCAGCACTATGCCGCCTAAAGCTCCTGCCGCTTTGCCGCTGCCTTTCGGAAGCTTTGTGCATAAAAGTCCACCCAAAAGGCAGATTACAAATGTGGTTATGCCGATAATAATTCCCGGTACCCACACGCTATCCGCCGTGAAAGCAAGACTAACACCTATTGCAAGCGCATCAATGCTTGTTGCAATTGCAAGCATAATCGTTTTTCCGTGGTTGAATTTGCATTCTGCCGCAACGCTCGCTTCCTCCCCGCCTTTTTTCGAAAAGGTGTCAAAAAGCATCTTTCCTCCAACAAAAGCGAGCATGAAAAAGCTTATGTATGGTCCCAGCGCAACAAGATTATCGCTGACCGTTCCCGCAAGATAAAAGCCGATAACCGGCATCAAAAACTGGAAAAAGCCGAAATACATTGCCTGTAAAAGCGTGTTTTTTGTTCTGCTCTGCGGGCAGGCAAGCCCCTCCGCAATGGTTACCGCAAAGGCATCCACAGCAAGGCTCGCGCCCAATAAAATGTTCGTCAAAATCATTGAAAGCATAATTCCTCCATTGGGATAATTTCCCGAATGAGCGTTTCGGGCTTTATTTTTGCCCGTGTGAAAGGTTTTTAAATTGTATGAACCATGAAAAATATATGCGCGAAGCTCTGAATTTAGCAGCCGAAGCGGGCGCGGCGGGTGAAATTCCCATTGGCTGTGTTATAGCCGACAAAAACGGCGACATTATCGGCCGCGGTCAAAACACGCGTGAGCGCCGCCGCTCCGCAATTGGTCACGCGGAAATTTCCGCAATTGACGAGGCCTGCCGTGCCATTTCGGACTGGCGGCTTGACGACTGCACAATTTATATAACGCTTGAGCCTTGCCCCATGTGTACGGGTGCAATAATAAACGCGCGCATCCCCCGCGTTGTTTTCGGTGCGCGCGAAGAAAATTCCGGCTCCTGCGGCAGTGTAATCGACCTTTTTTCCGAGCGCTACGGCCACCGCCCCGCCGTCTATTCCGGCATTTTGGAGGAAGAAAGCAAAGCGCTTTTAAAAAGGTTTTTCAAAGCTCTGCGCTAAATGCCCCCCGCTTTTCGCCGGGCGCAGCGGTTTGTTCTGTTTGACAACCGAAAAGCAAAAAATGCAATGGTCGGTGGAATTAACTTCCGCCGACCATTGCATTTAGAACATCCAAGCCTTGCTGCGGACAGAGCACCAAAGGCTTAGACCTTCGGGTTTCCGTTTTTATCGAATAGTGGCAAGGGCGCTAAATAAAGTATGTCGTCGCGCTTTTGCGCGTCGCCCTCTGCGAGAACAAACACACGCCCCGCAACAATTCCGCCGGCCTTTAAAACCAAATCCTCCACAGCCTTGAGTGACTCGCCTGTGGAAATAACGTCGTCAATAATGAGGATACGCTTTCCGCGCATTTGCTCCGCGTCCGCCGTGTCAAGCACAATCCTTTGCGTTTTCTCCGTTGTGGTGGACTTGACCTCCACCTCAAATACGCCCGTCATGTAGAGCTTTGGTGATTTTCGCGCAAGAAAATATTTGTTTTCACCGCTCTGTCGGGCCATTTCATAAAGCAAGGGAATACTCTTCGCCTCCGGGGCTATTATGTAGTCGTATTCGGGGGCTATTTTTAACATTTCGGCGGCGCAGTGGACAGTTAGCTCCACATCGCCAAAAATTACAAACGCGCCGATATAAACATCGTCGGCAAGGCGGCAAAGCGGCAGCTCGCGCTTCAACCCGGCTATGTCCATCTCGTAGGTTAGCATTAGATGTATCCTCCAGTATTCTTTCATTTATGTCAAAAAGCTTTCGCTTTTTGCATTATTATTTGTGTTCGTACATAAGAAAAAAACTATCAGCCAAAGATATTATACATTTATTTATCAGAAAATCAATAGTGCAAAGGCCTTTTGTTATGCCCTAGTGTTTTTGGTAGTCCGAAACCACGGGAAGCTTTGTCAGGTAGCGCCGCACCATGTCAAGTGCGCAGCTTGCGGCCATTGTTCTAACGCGTGAACGGCTGAAGCCTGAGCTGATTTTCTTGACAAAAACCTCGTTTTCGGTTGCAAGCGCGACATAAACCGTGCCGATTGTGTTTACACCATCGCCATCCGGCCCCGCAAGTCCTGTGGTTGAAACGGCAAGCGTTGAATTGAAAAGCGCTCGCGCACTCTTTGCCATTTCGGTTGCAACCTCCGCGCTGACAACCGTGTGTTTTGCGATTATTTCGGGGTCAACTCCCAAAACCGCGCTCTTGCTCTCCGTTGAATATGTCACAGCACCGCCGACAAAAACCACGGACGAGCCGCGCAAATCTGTCATACGCTTTGCGACAAGACCGCCTGTGCAGCTTTCCGCCGTGCTTAGTGTCATGCCCTTTTCGCGGAGCAGCTCAAAAGCCACCTGTTCAAGGCTTCCTACGTCCATGCCGTAGATAACGTCGCCCAAAATTTCGCGCACCTTTTCTATAACAGGCAGGGTCATTTTTTCCGCTTCCTCCGCCGTATTCGCCTTTGCGGTAATGCGGAGCATAACCTCGCCCTCCTTGGCATAGGGGGCAAGAGTTGGGTTTGAAAGCTCATCCATCATAGTGCGGAGCTTGTCCTCAACATCGCTCTCTCCCCTGCCGACAATGTGCAGGCTGTGGGAGAAAATTACCTCGTCAGAAAGTTCACGCAGATAGGGCGCAACACAGTATTTGAACATTGCGTTGCACTCTCTCGGTGGGCCGGGAAGCATTATTACGCGAACATTTTTTGCCACAAAGGCACAGCCGGGCGCGGTGCCCCATTCGTTGTGAAAAACTGTGCAGCCCTCGGGCAAATAAGCCTGCTGAAGATTATTTTCGGTCATTGTGCCAACGCCGATAACCTCTTTGAAATAGCGCTTCATTTCCTCGGCAAGCTCCTCGTGATAAATCATTTTGAGGTCAAATGCCTGTGCCAAAACCTGCTTGGTAAGGTCGTCGCAGGTGGGGCCAAGTCCGCCTGTTGTAATTATAATGTCGGCTCGGGAGCGCGCAATCTCCACAGCTTTTGTCAGCCTTTCGGGGTTATCACCCACAACGGTGTGGTAAAACACGTTAATTCCAAGCTCCGAAAGGTAGATGGAAATGTCCCGCGCATCGGTGTTTGTGGTGTTGCCAAGGAGTAGCTCGGTACCAACGGACAGGATTTCGGCGTTCAAGGTTTTTTTCATAAGACTGCTTCCTTTCATTTTCTGTAAAGGCGCACGCAAGCGTCAATTAAGGTCGTACCGCACAATTTGCGGCACATAGCTTAAATTTCAAATTTCACCTTTTCTATGCCCGCAATTGCTTCGGCTTCAAGCGCCGCAACGTCCAGAGCGCTCTCCGCCGCTATAACATCCTCAAGCTTCGGCTTTGTTCGCGGATGGCGCGGTGTGAACACTGTGCAGCAATCCTCATAGGGCAAAATGGAGGTTTCAAAGGTTCCGATTTTTCGAGCCATTTGGACTATGTCCTCTTTATCCATGCCGATTAGCGGACGCAGAACGGGCAGCGAAACGCATTCCTCTGTAACGCGGAGCGCCTCCATGGTTTGGCTTGCAACCTGCCCCAAATTTTCGCCCGTTACAAGCGCGTGGCATTTATTTTGCACCGCAATGCTCTCCGCAATACGCATCATAAAGCGGCGCATGATGAGTGTGAAATATTCCTCGGGACATTTTTCGCGGATTTCCTCCTGAATATGCGTGAACGGAACAATTTCAACAACCAGCCTGCCGCAATAGCCCGTTAAAAGCTTTGAAAGCTGCATGACCTTGTCCTTAGCAAGCTCTGAGGTGTATGGGAATGAGAAGAAGTGAACGGGAACAAGATGAATTCCGCGCCGCGCAATCATGTAGCTTGAAACAGGGCTGTCTATACCGCCGGACAGGAGCGTAACGGCGTTTCCGTTGCTGCCAACGGGCATTCCGCCCGCGCCGGGCTTCGGGTTTGCGTGGACATAGGCGGAGTCCTCGCGGATTTCAACGTGGACAACAAGCTCCGGCTTGTGAACATCGACAATAATGTCGGTAAATTCGTCGCTCAGCAGACCGCCGACATATTGAGAAACCTCAATGCTGGACATCGGGAAATTTTTGTCGGAGCGCTTTGTTTCAACCTTAAAGCTCTTTGCGGCAAGAATGTCCTCGGAAAGATAGGCACGGGCGGCTTCATAAATTGCGTCCTTGTCTTTTTCGCAGGCAAGTGCGCGATTAACGCCGACATAGCCAAAAACCTTTTGCAAGGCTTCAAAAGCGCCGTCCATGTCGCAGTCGTCCGACTTTGGCATGACGTAAACTGTGGATTGGGTGGCGGAAACTTCAAAATTACCGAATTGCTTTAGTCGGCGGCGTGTATTTGCAAGCAGACTGCCCTCGAAAAAGCGGCGGTTTTGCCCCTTTAAAACGATTTCTCCCTGCTTTAGAAGAAACATATCATTCATATTCTACCTCATAATTGTCTGTTAAATTGACTGCGCTTCGCCGGGTTCGCGGAAGTCGTAGGTTCGGTATTGGATGGCCTCCGCAAGATGCGATGACTTAATTGTGTCGGAGCTGTCAAGGTCGGCAATTGTGCGGGCAACGCGCAAAATGCGGTCGTAGCTTCGCGCCGTAAGCCCCATTTTTTCAAACGCCATTTTCATTAGCTGCTCACATTCATCCGAAAGCTCACAGCATTCGCGGAGCTGTTTTTGCTCCATTCTGGCGTTGCAGTCAAAGCCCGCGCCGACAAATCTTGCACGTTGAAGTCCTCGCGCGGCATTGACTCTTTTGCGGATTTCCGCGCTTGGTTCGGCGGGTTTTTTTATGCGAAGCTCGTCAAATTCGAGTGCGGGAACCTCGACAACAATGTCAATTCGGTCAATCAGCGGGCCTGAAAGCTTGCTGTGATATCGGCGAACACTGCTCTCACTGCAATGACAGCGATTTCCGGGATGGCCGTACCACCCGCATTTGCAGGGGTTCATCGCGCAAACGAGCATAAAGCCCGCGGGGTATGTAACATTGCCGGTGGAGCGCGAAATTGTAACCTTTCCATCCTCAAGCGGCTGGCGCATAACCTCCAAAACATCGCGGTGAAATTCGGGAAGCTCATCCAAAAACAAAACTCCGTTGTGGGAAAGCGAAATTTCGCCCGGCTGAAGCTGTGCCCCTCCGACCATTGCGGAGGCCGAAAGCGTGTGGTGGGGGCAACGGAAGGGGCGCTTTGTAACAAGTGGATTTTCGCGGCTTGTTAGACCCATTACCGAATGGATTTCGGTTGTTTCCAAGGCTTCATCGCGGCTTAAATCCGGCAAAATTCCGGGCAGACGCTTTGCAAGCATGGATTTTCCCGCACCCGGCGGGCCGACAAGCAAAATGTTGTGGCCGCCCGCAGCGGCAACCTCCAAGGCGCGCTTGACATTTTCCTGACCCTTGACCTCGGAAAAATCCGCAATTTGAACGGCGGCGGTTTCAAGCCTTGGTATCTCCGCCGGAATTATGGGCGTTTCGCCCGAAAGGTGCTTGATAAGCTCCGAAACGGTTTTTACGGGGTAGACCGAAACCCCCTCCGCAAAGGCGGCCTCGGGCGCGTTATCCGCCGCCAAAAAGAGCTGCTTAACCCCCGCCCGCTTTGCGGCAAGCGCCATTGGAAGTGCGCCGCGAACAGGGCGAAGCTCACCTGTTAGGCCAAGCTCACCGAAAAATGCGCAGTCCTCCCCCGGCTGTTTAATTGCGCCGGAGGCGGACAAAATGGAAAGAAGCATGGGTAAATCATAGGTGGTGCCGCCTTTTTTTGTATCCGCAGGAGCAAGATTTATTGTAAGGCGCGACACGGGAAATGAAATTCCCGTGTTTTTTATTGCGGCGCGAACTCTGTCCCGCGCTTCTTTAACTGCGGTGTCGGGCAGGCCGACTATCTCAAAGGCGGGAAGCCCCGAAGCCAAAAAGCACTCTACCGAAACCTCGTAGCCGCCTATGCCCTGTATTCCCATTGAGCGTATTTTTGATACCATAATCAACCGCCTTATTTGTATTTTGGCAAGCTTTTGCTACTTTTCCTCAATATCCGTAAGTGCAATGTGCAGCTCCTT
>JAVVUU010000046.1:0-11010 GCA_036653035.1 Oscillospiraceae bacterium | reverse complement strand
CCCCCCAGAAAGGACGCCGATGAATGGACTCTATTACGGTGCTCATGTACATATTTGTTTTTTTGTTCGGTATAACCATTGGCAGCTTTCTTAATGTCTGCATTTTGCGCATACCGGCGCATGAGAGCATTGTAACAGGTCCTTCACATTGCCCAAGCTGCGGCAAGGGACTGAAATGGTATGAACTAATTCCCGTTTTCAGTTTCCTTGCCCTGCGGGGGCGCTGCTCCGGATGCAAGTGCGCCATATCTGCCCAATACCCCCTTATTGAGGCAACAAACGGCGTTCTTTGGATTTTAACCTTCGCGACGCTCGGCTTTTCGCCCATTGCCGCGCTTGTGTGTCTTATGGTATCGGCACTGCTTGTGCTTTCCGTAATTGACGCGCGCACCCGCGAAATTCCGTCGGGGACGACGATTTTTATCCTCGTCCTCGGCGTTGCGGCGCTTTTATTAGACCTTTCAAATTGGCTCTCGCACATAATTGGATTTTTCGCCGTCAGCCTGCCCATGCTCGCTGTTTTTCTAATCACGCGAGGCCGCGGCATAGGCGGCGGCGACATTAAGCTAATGGCGGTTTGCGGGCTTCTGCTCGGCTGGAAGCTCATTCTGCTTGCACTTTTCCTCGGCTGCTTTGCCGGAACAATAATTCACCTCTCGCTCATGGCGTTCAAAAAAGCGGGGCGCGAGCTGGCCTTTGGGCCATATCTGTCAATAGGCATTTTCGCCGCCGCACTTTGGGGCGAAGCGCTGTTAACATGGTATTTCGGCCTATTGGCATAACAAATTCGTAAATTCTTGCGATGAATATTATTGTCGCGTTAAGACATTATATATAGCAATAATCACTCCAAAGGAGATTTTAGCTTATGGCGGCGAAGGTTCTTAATATAGAAGTAGGCGACCAGATTGTAAAGGTTTGCCGTGCTGTGCGCAAGGGAAAATGCGTACAGCTTTTCGAACCGTTTATGTTCCCAACCCCTCCCGGCTGCGTTTTTGACGGGCTTATAACGGACATTAATGTCTTGGCGGAGGAAACAAAGCGTCAGCTTGCGGAGCATCAACTGAGCGACGTTCGAAACGTCATTTTTTCACTGATGTCGGGTAAAATTGCTGTCCGTGAGGTGAAGCTGCCGCCGGTTAAGGAGAAGCGTCTTAATTCGCTTATCAAGACAAACGCTTCGGAATATTTTCCGATTGACCTCAACAATTATCATGTAACCCACAGCCTTTTAGAGCAGGTTTCGGGTGCGGAGCCGTATTATCGCGTTCTTGTTATGGCGGCGCCCATTGCACTTTTGGAGGGATATTTTCAGTTTGCCGCGGCACTTGGTATGCAGGTTCAAAGCATTGACAGCAGCGGAAACAGCCACTATCAAGCGCTGAAAAGCATTGCCAACAAGGGCGTTACGATGTATGTGGATGTGGACTGCACAGCAAGCTTTATAAGCTTTATGCTTGAGGACAGCTTGGCGCTCCAACGCACCTTTGCCTTTGGCGGCGACGACCTCATAGCACACTACATGGCCGCCACGGGAAAAACACCCGAGGAATACCTTTCCGCGCTTGATGAGCTGGACGAAAAAAGCCCGAATTTTGCGGCGGATTTGCCGCTTACCGCGGAGAGCATTGAGAGCGACCTAAAGCGCCTTGTCGGAAGCATTGCCCGTTCTGTGGACTATTTCAATTCCAGTCAGTGGGAAAACGCAACTACCCGTGTGGTGCTTATGGGCCCCTGCCGCCGTATGGTGGGGCTTCGGGAGCAAATTGAAGCAGCAACGGGACTTGAAACAAGCTATTTGGACGACATTTCCGAATTTGCGGCGCTTAGCAAAAACGCCGAGAACGCCGCCGCATACATCAGCTGCCTTGGCAGTGTGTTTGCGCCGCTTGATTTTATGCCGCCGAGTCTTGCGGAATCGGGTAAGCGTTCAAGCGTTGACAACAAGGACGCAACCATCATCCCGGGAGTGCTTATCTGCGGCCTGCTCATTTTATCGGGCATTTTGCTTGCAAGCGTGTCAATTTTAAACTTCAAGAGCGCCGAGCAAGGTCTTGCAAATACAAAGCAGGAAATTGCCGACCTCGAATACACCGAAACCGTTTACAAAACCTACCTTGCCTACCAAAAGGGCGAGGAGGCCGTTCGAACCGTTACGGCAGAGTTGAGCCGCCCCAATTCAAGGCTTGTCGAATTTTACGAGGAGCTTGAAGCAAAAATGCCGGCAAGCATCATCGTGATGTCTGCAATGTGTACCAATGAGGGCGTTTCAATGAACGTCACGGTTGGCAGCTACGAGGACGCGGCAACGGCAATTTCAAACCTACGCGGCTTCAAGAGCCTTGCAAATATAGAGGTTAGCGGAATTACCCGCTCATCAAACGAAGCAGGCATACCAAGGGTGGAATTTTCTCTAAACTGCACCTACGGCGAAAATCCGTATATCAACGGCATAAATCCCTACGGCTCGCTTATTTCACCGCCGGAGGATGAAGCGAATGGCGAGCAGGCAGCAGCCGCAAATCCCGACCCGACAGCAGAGGAGGCGCAATGATGAAAATTTCAAAACGTGACCAAAAGCTGCTTCTCATCATTGCGGGGCTTGTTGCCTTTCTTGCCGTATATTTTGGAATTTACAACACCTACAACGCGAAAACGGCGGCACTGGAGGCTGAAGCCTCGGCACTTGCCCCTCGCCTTGAGGAGCTTCGCGGCTATTACAAAAACCTCTCCTCCTATGAACTCAGCAACTCCAAGGTTGCCGAAACCGTCCACACAGAGCTTGCAAAATTCCCCTCGGATGTTCGCTCGGAGGATATGATCATGTATGCAACGGATCTCGAAAAGGATGTTGGACTCACCATAGACAGCATATCATTTTTACCGCCGGAGCGCGTTTTGAGCTTTGAGGTTCCCAAGGAAACAAATGGCGTGACAACGCTTGTTCCCGTTGCCGCACTAAAAACCGGCTTTTCCGTCACCTGCGGACTTAATTATCTTCAGTTTAAAAACCTTGTAAAATACATCTACAATACCCCCGACAGCACAACGCTTGAGAGCGTCGGCATAAGCTTTAACGCCGAAACAGGTGGTCTTGTAGGCAATGTTGCGGTTTCAAAATTCTTTGTCAGCAGCGGCGACTATGTCTATAAGCCTACGGAAATTCCCGAGGTTCCCATGGGCGCGGGCAATCCCTTTGGCACCTTCACAGTAGCTCCCGCACCAAAAGCAAATTAAAAAGCTTAACGGACAAAATTTCCCGTCCCGCATTTTTTCGGGGCGGGAATTGCGCCAAAAGGGAACGCCAAGCCGCAACAAAAGGGCGCGCCGTTTCTTCACTCAACCGAAAGGGGGTCGCGATTTTGAAAAAGAAGTTTCTCAAAAATAACAGGGGCTTAACGCTCGTCGAGCTTATAATCGGCGTTACGATTATGGCGATTATTGTCGCGCCCCTGCTTCACAGCTTTGTAACAAGCGCGGGCACGGCAAACAAAAGCCGCCGCGCCGCCGCCGCAACAACCGCCGCGCAAAACCTTGCCGAGCAAATAGAAGCAATGCCCTCGGAAAAGTTTTTTGCAAACGCCGAGGTTCTCGGCACGGGCGCGCAGTTTTACAAGTCCGAGGGCGCGGGCGAGAGCTTGACATATACGCCGATTGGCACAAAGCCGCCGGAGGACGACAAGGAAAAAAAGCACTACATAGGCATCCCAAATTACAATGAAAAATATGACGCGCTAATAACGCTTAATTCGGAAAAGCCGATAAACAACACCAAGGTTACCATAGGCAACCCCATGGACGCGGTTATAGACATGACCATGGCGGATGACAATGCTCTTGCAAACTACAAAATTGAAGGCGCGGGTCTTAAAGCATCAAACAAGTTTACCAAGGAAGAGCTTGCAAGAGCTATGCAAATTAGCGTCACAAAAGAGAAAAACCAATACGCCGTAAAAGCAGAATTTACCTACACCGCAACTATAAACTATACAGAAACCATTTCCACAGTGAACGATAAGGGCGAAACCATCAATACGGAAATTAAACGCAGCAAAAAATTTGAATACACCGACATCGGCACAACAAGCGTTGCAAAGCCGGAGGAGGGAAAAAATTCCGCTCCCTTGGGTGTATATTTGTTTTTTAAGGATATTCCCGGCATTATCGGCACTCCCGGCGGCGCAGCGCTTGAAAGGCGCGAAACGCTTACCGCCACAACAAAAAACGGCGCGGAGGAATTTAATTTATTCTTGGTCGATGCCGCGGCTCCGCCAATGAAGGACACCTCCCAAAATGACAAAACACAGATAATTCCGCCCATATCCCAATATCTTCTAAACGTCAACTACAAATACCAAAAGGACACAGGCCTGCAAAGAGTTTATGCAAATCTCTCGCCCGACGATGTGAATTATTGTGCATATAAAAACGCCAACTATTATCAAAGGGTTGCAACAAACGGCCGTTTGGTCGAGAAAAAAATGCAAAACCTCCTGTATGGCATCAACATAACGCTCTTTGAGCCAAACAGCGGCTTTAAAGGCACACCAATTGTAAGCTTCGACACGGAAAAGCTTGCCTAACGCTCAAACCAATGGAGAATAATAAAATGAAAAAACCCGGCAGTGAACGTATCGGCGCGCGGCGCAACAGGGGCAGCGCGATTATAACAGTCGTCGTCGCAATGTTGTTTGTCGTTGCGATTGGTACCTCACTGCTTTTTGCCGCCTACACCGGCTATCGCGTCACATTAACCGAGCGCGGCGACAAGAAAAATTTTTACAGCGCCGCCGCCGCCATGGACGAAATCCGCGCAGGACTTCAAACCGCCGTTTCGGACGCGATTGACGAGGCATACACAAAAACTCTGGCGGGCTATGCAAACAAAAGTGCGGACGCAGGGGAATTTGAAACGCAGGCACAATTTGCCAATAATTTCTACACGTCCTTTGCCAAAACCAGCTTTAGCGACAGTATGAAGAGGTATACGCTGTTCGATGCACGAGAGCCGGACTATGAAATAAAAGCGTACATTCCTAACGCCTTGGAATTTCTCGCAGCGCCGCCGACCTCGGGCGGTAAATTGGAAGTTACCGCGGAAAACGGAGCGCCTTTAGGCACCGTAATTCCATATTCCAAGGATGGCAAGGTTTGGGACAGCATTACACTCAAGGACATCAATGTTAAATACACCCAAAACGGCTACGAATCCAATGTTTCCTCCGACATTACCGTCACTATCCCGGACTTCTTCGTAAAGCCGGTGTTTTCAACGGGACTCAACAGCTATGCGATTGTTGCGAACAACAGCCTGCTTAGAGCAAGCGGAGGAGCTGTAAATGTTAGCGGCGATGTTTATGCGGGAGCTGTTTCACTCACAAACTTTGCCGAGATGAATTTTTCAAACGGAAATCTCCTGTGCAAGGGCGGAACGGGCACTGCGGACGGAACAATTTCCGTTAAGGACGGCTCAACATTTAACTTTGATGCCCCCGAAAAGGAGCTTTGGGCAAGGAACATTAAGCTTGGTGCTTCTGGGAGTGTTGGAAATGCCAAGCTAAACGGCAAGCTTCATGTTGCAAACGACATTATTCTCGATGGCAACAATATTACAGCCGCGGGAAAAGGCTCCTCCGCTGTGCTCCAAGGCTCCTATTTCGGCTTTGGCAGTGACCCCCAAAATTCAAATAAAAGCAGTGCCATAATTGCAAACGGACGCAGCACAAGCATTGATATTTCAAAGCTTAACGCGCTCTATCTCGCGGGTGTCAGCTTTATAGATGTTGTGGGTGTTCAAGAAGCGGCAAATGCACCGTCCATCAACAGCCAAATTCCAATGGGCGAATCGCTAACGGCTTTAAGCAACCAGCTTGCCTATCTCGTTCCCGCCGAGTGCATACAAAACTACCCCTCAAACCCCTGTATGTTCAATGCCGGAAGCGAGGTTAAGGAACCGATTGTCAACCCAAGTGTTGGAATTTGGGAGGACAAAAAAACCGGAGAAACAAAGCGGCTCACCGATTATATTGGCGGCGGAAAGGGCAGCTATAAGGCTCTCTACAAAAACATGGGCGCGGATACCGACCCAAAGCTTGCCTATGTGTTTCTCATTTTCAACAAACAGGAGTATGCGAACGAATATTTCCGCGACTATTTTACCGCCCACCCGGAAAAAATTGAGGGATATCTCAAGCTCTATGCAGAAATCAGCGACAAAAAGAACGATGCCGATATCAACACAAAAGGCAATGTTTTTTACACGGACACAAAGGGTACAAGCGAAGCTGGGGACGACCGATTAACGCTTTTTCCTGCAAACGGAAAAACATGGGCAGGCGAAATGCAGGCGCGATTTGACAACATGAAATCCCCATTTGAAGCTTTTGTGAAAACAACGGAGCTAAATGCGCTCTCAAAAAGCACAAGCTTGGAATTTAAGCAAGACGATAAGGTTGTTGCCGTTGTAACCGGCGGAAACTATAACTACAACAGCGCGGATAAAATTCGGCTCATAATATCCGCAGGAGATACAACGGTGTCCAAGCCTTTCAGCGGAATTATCCTCTCGGGGCATGACATTATTGCAAATGCGGACATCACAGCCGAGCCTTTGAATACACAATTGCTTTCGGCAACCTGCACCAAGGGCGGGAAAACCTATAAGCTCTCCGACTTTATCGGAAACGAGCTTTCGGCAGGCGCAGCATCCGGCGGCGATACAACCACATGGGATTTAAACGGCCTTGTCACATACAAAAATTGGTCGAAGCACTGATATAAAAATACTGTTTTGCGCACAAATGATGCGTTCGAATTTTATCGGAGGGGCGGGGAGCACATGAAAAAGAATAGACGCGGCTTCACGCTCGTTGAGCTGATAGTTGTAATAACCATAATCGGAATTGTCGGCGCACTGACATTTTTGTCCGCCTCAACAGCGCGCGGCGCGGACGCAAAGCACTGCGCAACGGAAATTAACGCCATGATTTCAAAATGCAGAACCGGCTGTCTTTCCCGTGCGGGAAATGTCCGTCTTGTTATATCGCTTGAAAATGGCAAGCTCATAGGCAGCTATTACGAGGGCGCAAACCCCGAGCGCGAGGAAACCTCGGTTCTCTCGGATGTGGAGCTTGAAGTTTCCTATATGCTCACAAATCAAACAAAGCCGAAGTCAATTGTCGGAAATCCTCTCACACTCGCCTTTGACCGCTCAACCGGCGGCCTAAAAACAAACCTCAATACCGATACTGTTTACTGCACAAAAATTTTGGTGACCGGCGGAGGGCAAACCTATACCATTGAGCTTGTCCCCTCAACCGGCAGCCACAAAATGACTTAGGCGGTGTGAAATGAAGAAAAACAGCAAGGGCTTCACGCTCGTTGAGCTGATGGTCAGCCTTTTGATTTTCGGAATAGTCGTAGCCGCCGCCGCAGGATTTATGGTTGCAGGCTCAAAAAGCTTTGGCAGCGTGAATGATGCACTAAACCTGCAAATGCAATCCCAGCTTGCCGCAAACCATATCACGGAATACATAATCGACAGCAATGCGGGAATAAGCTTTGACAACGCAAACCGCACTCTATACATTATAAACGAAAATCCGCCTGCCACGCCGCCCGCTAAACCCACCTACACGGCTCATGTTTTTAAGTATGCAGACGGTAAAATATGCTATGGAACAGGCACCGCCACATATTCAAAGGAAACCCAAAATTGGACGATAGCTGCCAAAGCCGAACCGAAAGACCTCTTGGTAGAGAACGTAACGGCGTTCTCAATTTCTCTTAAAGAAACCGAGCAGGGCAAGGGCGTGACCTCTGCCGAGCTTTCCATAAAGCTTGAAAAGCGCGGTAAAATCCAAACAACAAATCGCACAATAGCTCTGCGAAATTGCCCGCCAACGGTGAAAATTGGCTCAATAGGATAATTATACTACGGAAACTATCTCAACCCGCGAAAGGAGTGCCAATATGAATTTTAATAAAACCATGCCACGGAGGGCGCTTTCAATGCTGCTTGCATTTGCACTGGTGCTCCCCGCGTTCCTCGCGCTGGTTGGCAAAAGCGGCTCTGCCGAAGCGGCAATCAGCCTGCCGCACATTGAAAAGCTAAAGCAAGCGGGCGGAATATTTAAAATATTGGAAATTGCCCCCAACGCCGACGAGGGCAGCTTGGGCTACTATATCCCCGGTCAAGAGCCGAGCACACGGCAGATGGCAAGGGCGGGAAACAAAACGCAAGAGGAAAGAAAAGCCGCGGCAAACGAGCTTATCAAAGGACTGGACGATAAAAAATTGCGTGGCAGCGGCGAGGATTTTCCGCTTGCCCCAAACGGCGGCTATAAGGAGTTTTTTCCTTGGGAAGCTTCACCTGCGGGTGCATTAATGCTGCCGCTTGACCACCCGGAGGAAACAACTGTAAAGGGCGCTTTTTCGGAGCAGTCCAACGGTGCGTTTGTGCAAAACAAGCTGTTTTCCTTGCAGCAGGGGGGCAACTATGTTCAAGTTGTCACCGCGATAAAAAAAGACAGCCAGGACACCGCCGTGCAAGACCGCTACTATTATAAAGAATTAAGCTACACCCTGCTTAAAAAAGAGGAAGAGCTTAAAAACCACACGCTCATCTATGCCGTAATCCCCGATGAGGACAAAACAACGGCTCCCGACCTTACCACAGCGGACGGCGCTCCCAAAAACCTCAAATGTGTGGGCGTTGTTGGCAGTGCGAGCTTTCCGGGGCTTAATCTGAATGAAACTCATTATGCGGTTGTTCCAAGCGACCCCGTTAAGGACTGGGATAGCAATCACAGCTTTCGCGCCGAGGGTACGGAATTTCGCGAAGCTGTTACCGGCGAAATCGGCTATTTTTCCGCAAAAGACACGGGCTACACCTATGTCGGAAATGGCGGAACACATAATTTCATCCCCGGAGCGGGCGCAACTACCAAGGTTTCCTACAGCTTTGTTCATTTCACCCCCGGCTACACAAGCAACGATTGGTTTATGAAATATGTGTTCGACTGGGAGCCTGAAAAAAACGAAGCCCGCCCAAAGCTGAGCTTTGAGGTTAGAACCCTTGCGGGAAATGATGTTACTCCGAATATGATAGCGAGCGCAAACCTTGTCGTGCTCTCAAGCGGCTTTGCGCTAAGCGGCTCGGCAACGGCGTTCTCAAAAGACAACGACATTTCCACCGAAGCAAAAGCGGCAATCCTCGAAGCGGGAAAACCGAGGGTCGGCAGGGGAGCGCCAATTATTGTTGATGGCAATTTAAAAAATGCCGCCAATACAAATATAAAAACGGCGGCAAAAGACTTAATCGCCGGCGAAACAGCGCCGAGCTTTGTAAAAAACAACATTTTTTGCTCCGACCAACCGCTTGCAATAAAGTCCTTTAAAAATTCATACCCGGCGGGTACCGAGAAAGCTTTTGCCCAGGTGCTGTCGGAAATTAAGCGCGAAAATGACATTCGTGCCATTGACGGTATAGCTAAATTATCAGAGGAGGTCACGATGGCCCGCGCAATCCGCGCCATAATCAGCTATTCCGGCCGCGATGCCGCAAAGGAAAAAAGCACCATAAAGGTTCTGGAAATTCAGCCGGGCAAGCTTGGAGAGCTAACCCCCGCCAAGGTACACGGCTGGCTTGGGAAGCCGCTTGGGAGCACAACGCCCAAGGTTAGCATCACCGTGCTTTCCACCTCCGAGCTTATAGGCAAAATTGAGAATATCATCGAGGAATACGACCTTGTGTATATAGGCGCAAATGTGAACGGAATGAGCACAGACTATAACGACAACAACATGGACGGCCTTATCTACACCAACATAGGCGACACGGTTGTGTCCGGCGGCATAAGCGGCTTTTCCATGAGCGGCCTTTTGGACAGGGACTATTGCTATGAGGACTGCGGCTGCGATAAGCCAACATTTACAGAAAATCGAGCGCAATACAATTCCCTCCACACGGGGTATTGGCAAAATGGCAGCCACTACAACGACAAAACACGCACCTTCCGCTATTCCGGCAACGACCTAACGCCGGGCAAAATGCAGGAGCTTATGAGCTATGCCAATGCGGGATATCCTATAGTGGTGGCGGATAGCCTAACGGACAAGGAGCCAATCAATACCGAAGGTAAGGTCAACGGAAATGTGGAGCTTAAAGCCTCCCTGCGCCCATGCAAGTACGGCACACAGATGGAGCTTGACACAGCTTCAAATACTTTAACCATTTCAATTTTGACAAATGTACTGGACGGAAATCCTGATGGCAGCGTGGGTAAGGTTAAGAGCGCAGACTGCCAACTATATAACGCAAACGGAGAGAAGGTTTTCGAACCACAAACCATATCAGCAGATTCCCCGGCAAAATTTAAAAACATTACTGATGGAAACTACTATGCGATGATAACCGCGACTAAAATATCGTGGTCTACGTCGGAGGCTCTGGAATACACTATTGCCAACCAAACCCCCGCGCGCACGGGAAGAGTTTTTGTTGGCAAGGGTATAAATTCATCCCGCGTTGACAACAGCTCCTATATGTATGAGCTTCTAAACACCACCCTTGAAAAGCCAAACGTAATGACCGCCGGCGAAGCCGATTCAAAAAGCGCCGACCTTGGCCTTTATGTCAATCTCTCCAAGCCTAAGCTTGAGTTTTCGGAATACCCAACGCCATATAAGAAAGATGATAAAGATGGAACGGTTACCTCCCTTTCAAAGGGTGCGGATGGATATTATTTGGATTACCGCTTCAAAATTACAAACGCCACAGACCCCGACCCCGCAAATACGCGCTACACGGCAAAGCTCTACATTGACAGCAATGCAGACGGAAGATACAGAGATGATGAGCAACTTTCCGATGTCATTGTTCGTGTTTGGAATAATAATGCAGCAGGAGCGGCGGTTTCGGAATTGGAATTGGACAAGGAATACTGCATTTCTCAAAAGCTGCCCCCTGAAAAGGTCGGCATAATTCCGTGGAAGCTGGAGGTTCTAAAA
>JAVVUU010000045.1:0-11043 GCA_036653035.1 Oscillospiraceae bacterium | reverse complement strand
ACCAAAGCCGCGAAGCGACAATAATGGTATCTAAGGCGTGTATAATGTCTGTCTAAAGGTATTATACCACAACTGCAAAAAATAATATAGACAATCTGAAAATAAATTGCTATTCCTTTTTGTTAGACAAAGCCTTTTCACAGCGCTGTCCGACAATTTTTGCTTAATCCTTTTTGCCCGTAAAAACATCCTTAACGGAGCGCACGGCTGTTTTTCCAACACGCTTAACAACATTTGTACCCATTTTAATGGGTAGCTTCTCGTAGGTTGTGCCCTCCTTGTCGTATTTTCTTACAAGCTTTATCGCGTCAAATTTGCACTTTGTGGTGCACATTCCGCAGCCAATACACATTTCGGGGTCGGAGGTCACGGCTCCGCAGCCAAGACAGCGCTCCGTTTCCTTTTTCATCTGCTCCTCTGTAAAGGTAATGCGCGTATCCGCAAAAGATTTTGCGGACTGCGGCGAATGTCCCGCTTTTTGGCGTGGTGTTGCATCAAAGCCACCAATAATTAGCCTTTCCTTGTTGAAGGAGTGGTATTCACGCCTGTCGCGGCCGAGGGTCAGACTCTGCCCCGGCCAAACCGCACGGTGGATGGACACTGCCGCCTGCTTGCCCGCCGCAATGGCATCAATCGCAAATTTCGGCCCCGTGAATACATCGCCGCCGACAAAGATGTCCGGCTCACCGGTTTGGTAGGTCAGCGGGTCTGCAATTGCCGTTTTGTTTGGGTTAAACGCCATTCGGCTGCCCTCAGCCAGCTTGCCCCAGTCGATTGCCTGACCGATGGAGAGCAAAACATAGTCCGCAGGAACGATTATTGTTTCGTTCTCATCGTATTTCGGAGAGAATTTGCCATTTTCGTCGAGCACGGAAACGCATTTTTTAAACTCAACTCCGCTAACCTTGCCATTTTCAACGACAATTCGCTTCGGACCCCAAGAGTTGTTGATTGAAATTTCTTCGCTGATTGCTTCATCAATTTCCTCGCTCAGAGAGGGCATTTGGTTGCGCCCCTCAAGGCAATAGAGCTTGACGCTCTCCGCGTTTTCGCGGACGGCCGTTCGGGCAACGTCAATCGCAACATTACCGCCGCCGATTACGACAACACGGCCATGAAGCCCCGCATTTTCACCGAGATTTGACCTGCGCAAAAAGTCCACGCCGACAATAACGCCCTCGGCTTCCTCTCCCTCAATGTTCAGTTGTCTGCCGGTTTGTGCGCCGATGGCGACATAAAAAGCCTTATATTCCTGCTCGCGAAGCTGAGCCAGTGTTATGTCGCGCCCAACCTCCACGCCTGTTCGGAACTCAACACCAAGCTCACGCAAAATGTCGATTTCGGCGTTGACAACGTCCTTTTCAAGGCGGAAGGAGGGGATGCCAAGCGTTAGCATACCGCCAAGCCTTGGTTGTTTTTCAAAAACCGTTACAGCGTAGCCGTCTATGGCGAGGTAATATGCGCAGGATAGCCCCGCAGGGCCGCCGCCGATAACGGCGATTTTTTTGCCATAGCTGTGGCGCTTTTTCGGCACGAAGCGCGTTTCGCGGTTAAGCTCTCTGTCCGCAATAAATTTTTTGATTTCGTCAATGGCGATAGGCTCGTCAATGCTGCCTCTGGTGCAGGCAAATTCACAGGCGCGGGGGCAAATTCTTCCGCATACTGCGGGGAAGGGATTTTCCTTTTTAATAAGCTCCAGCGCTTCGGCATATTTTCCGAGCGAAGCTAATTTTATGTAGCCCTGAACCGCAATATGTGCGGGACATTCGGATTTGCAGGGAGAGGTTCCGCCCGAAACGACATCACGGCGATTGTCGCGATAATCTGGGTTTAGGCGGTCTTTCCCCCAAACGTGATCTCGCGGCGAAAGGGTTTCCTTTGTCTTGATAGGGTCCTTTGAGCAGAGCTTTTGACCTAGCTTTAAGGTGTTTGTCGGGCAGCTTTCAACACACTGACCGCAGGCAACGCATTTTTCCTTGTCGATTTCCGAAACATAGTTTGAGCGAATCATATCGGGGGAGTTGAAATAAATTCCGTTTCGGAGAGAGAAGCAGGAGCAGGCGCAGCAGTTGCAAATTGCGTGTGTTTCGCCGCCGTCAATGTTTGGGATTTGGTGCATAAGTCCGTTTTCCTCGGCCTTTTTGATGATTTCCAAGGCTTCCTCGCGGGTGATTTCCCGCGCCTTGCCTGTGCGTATGTAGTATTCCGCGCCTTTGCCAAGCTGTATGCACATATCCTGTTCCAGATGCCCGCAGCCCTCGCCCATAATTCGTCTTGCACGTCGGCAGGAGCAATCCGCCACGGCAAACAGGGTGTTTTTGTTGAGAATGCTCTCAACCTCCTCATAGGAGGCGCTTCGCGTGGGGTCGGGGATTGAGGACGCAATTGGAATGACGCGCATAGGCCCAACGCCAACAGGCAGCTTGGGCGCCATCATGCCACCGCGAAGCCTTGCATATTCCTCAAAAGCCCGCGCAATTTGCGGGAATTTCTCGCATAGCTCCTTGTTTCCAACGGCTTTTTCCATAACACCGGGGACAAATACGGTTAGCTCAAAAAGGTCAACTCCGTTTTCCGAGTGAAAAACACAGGCTCCGGCTTTCGCAAGCTCCATCGCAAGCGCATAAGCTTCCTCAACGGATTTCCCGCATTTTTTTGCGATTTGCTCAATGGTTTGCGGTTTCCTAAGCTCCATTGCCAAGCCGACATCCGCCATTTCGTCGGTGACAATGCAGTCCAAAACATAGTATTCCGGCGCGTTCTCATCAATTTTAATCATCAATGCAGTAGCTCCGCAGATTTTCTTTGCCAGCTTTTCAATCTTCTTCCTTATAGCCATGTTTCCCTCCAACATATTTTGTATGTGTTTTGGTACAATGCCCTAATTCAGCTTATAACTCTTTTCATTTTATATGTATTTCGCCAAAAAGTAAAGACCTATCTAATCATTCCCAAGCAGTTTGAGAAAGAATTCTGCACACTTGAACAATGGCCGGGGGAAATAAATTGAGCGCCCATCGAAACAATTTGTTTCGATGGGCGCTCATAGTTTGTTGTGTGATTATTCGGCGGAGAGAGGGGCTTCGTCTTCGAAGTCAACGCAGTCAAGGTCGAACTCAAGGGTTTCGCCACAGCTGGGGCAGGTGATTTTGCCGAGGGTTAAAACGTCCTCGTCGATTGTGATGGTGTTGTTGCAGGCGGGGCAGGTTACCTCGAAGAAAACAGGCTCGTGGTGACCGTGGCAGCAACCGCCCTCGTGGTCGTGATGTCCGCCGCCGTGGCAGCATTCACCGTCGTGGTGATGGTGCTCGTCTTCGTGATGTCCACCGCAGCAGCATTCGCTGTCGTCATCATCGTGGTGACCGCCACAGCAGCAGTCATCGTCGTCATCGTGGCAGCAGCAGCATTCGTCATCGTCATCCATAAGGATGCCCTCAACGACGGATAGATCATCGGAGATTGCGTCAATTTCCTCGCCAAGGTCAAGAGCGTTTTCTTCGATATCTTCGATATCGTGTGCGATTACGTCCAAAACGTCTATGATTGCGGCAAAGAGCTTGTCCTCACGGGTTTCATTGCCAAGGCCCAGACCCTCTGCGAGTCCCTTTAAATAGGCTACCTTTTCGGATGTTGTCATTGTAGTACCCTCCTTTTGGGTTGTGTGTTTTATTTGATTTGTGGGTATTGAAACTAAACATATAATGACCGAGAACGGAGATTATACGGATTGAACAATTTTTTGATTGGGAAATTGGGACTTATCCCTTTGCGCGCTCGAGGTATTCGCCTGTGCGGGTGTCGATTTTGATGCGGTCGCCGGGGCCTATGAAAAGGGGAACCTTGATTTCGGCACCGGTTTCGAGGGTTGCGGGCTTTGTGACGTTTGTTGCGGTGTTGCCTGCAAAGCCGGGGTCGGTTTCGGTTACAACAAGCTCAACAAAGGTGGGGGGGTCAACGGAAAAAACCTTGTCCTTAAAGGAGCATACGGTGCAGGGCATATTTTCCATGACAAACTCGAAGTTGTCGCCCAAAATGCTCTTGTCGATGGGAACAAGCTCATAGCTTTCGGGATCCATGAAGTAGTAGAGGTCGCCGTCCGCGTAGCTGTATTCCATGGTTTTGCGGTCGATGCGGGCCGGCTCAAACTTTTCGGTGGGGTTGAAAGAGGTTTCAACAACACCGCCGGTGATGACGTTTCTAATTTTTGTACGGACAAAGGCCGCGCCTTTTCCGGGTTTAACGTGCTGAAATTCGACTACCTGCATTACCTTTCCGTCCATTTCAAAGGTAACGCCGTTTCTAAATTCGCCTGCAGATATCATAACAGGTCCTCCTATAAGAGATTTGAAATCGTATAAATATAACGAAGCCATATTTTTATGCCCAAGCCGCCGAATGAGCCGCCGTTTTGCGGACACAAAAGGCAGAAATGGGGGGCTTACTTTTGCAAAAAACGCTTTGCACAGCGATTAACGCCTAAGCCAAACTATTTTACACTAAATTTGGCGGTTTGACAAGTCTGTTTTATTAAAAAATAACACAGCGGGGTTTAAGCGGAAAAATTAGCGCTTATAGAATTATTAGATTTTTCGGGGCGAGGGTTAGGTTTTCACAGCCGTTGCCGGTTAGATAAATCATGTCCTCTATGCGGACGCCGAATTTTCCGGGGAGGTAGATGCCCGGCTCGCTGGTTATTACGGCACCCTCGGGCAGAGCGCGGGTTTCGCGTGAATTTGCATTCGGGTTTTCATGGATATAGAGTCCAACGCTGTGGCCAAGGCCGTGGCCGAAGCAATCGCCGTAGCCTGCTTTTTCGATGATGTCGCGCGCGGCTTTGTCAACCTCGCGGCCGATAGCTCCGGGGCGGGCGGCGGCAATGGCGGCAAGCTGTGCTTCGAGTACGACGGCATAAATCTTGCGCATTTCGTCCGTGGCGCTGCCGAGAGCAACGGTGCGGGTCATGTCGGAGCAATAGCCGTTTATTTTGCAGCCGAAGTCCATTGTTATAAAGTCGCCGTTTTGAAGCTTGTAGCCTGAGGGAACGCCGTGGGGGCGGCTGGAATTTGCGCCGGCGACACAGATGGTTTCGAAGGAAAGCCCCTCGGCACCATTTTTTGCCATGTGGTATTCAAGCTCCGCCGCAACTTCCTTTTCGGTCAGTCCGGGCTTTATTATGCCCAAAACGGTGTCAAGAGCCTTTTCGGCTATGCGCTGGGCGGCAACCATGTTGTCAACCTCGTAGCGCTCCTTGGTTTCACGGAGAGTGTCTATGATGCGCTGTGCGGGGATTAGCTTTACACCGAGAGCCTCTTGGATGCGGAGGTATTCGCCGTAGCTAAGTCTGTTTTCCTCTGCGCCAAGCTCATGGATGTTGTGCTCTGCGAGAATGCTTTTGAGGATGTTTTTTTCGGTGTTTTCGGAGGTGCTGAGAAGAACCTCGGCATCTTCAACCTGCTCGCGGGCGACTTCGATGTAGCGGGAGTCGGCGATGAAATAGGCGCTGCTTGGAAGAACAAGCATTGCACCGTCCGTTGCGGCAAAGGAGCTTGCATAGAGCCGCGCGACTTCGTCGGAGAGGAGCATTGCGGGAAGTCCCGCATTAGACATTGCTTGCTGAATTTTTTTGATGTTTGACAATTTATCGTTCCTTCTTTTCATAATTATTGTGGCGGCTTCGCATAAAACGGAAGGGGGATTCAATTCCGTAGCGAAGGAAATAGAGCGGATTTTTGAGGGATACGGGGCGCACGGAGATGGTTGTAATTCCGGCACGCAGACCGCAGAGCACATCCGCAAATATTTGGTCGCCGATTATGGCGGCGTTTTCGGGAGCTATGCCCTTTGCGGAGAGGACGCGGAGGAGCTTTTCGGTTTTTGGCTTGCCGGCGGCGGAGATGTGCTCGATGGAGAGGGAGTTTGCAAAAATTCCCGGCCGCCGCCATCTGTTGTTTGAGAGAATAAAGGGTTCAATCCCCGCTTTTTTAAGGCTGTCTGTCCAGTTGCGAAGCTTGACGGAGGGCCTTTTTGAGGAATATGTCGCGATGGTGTTGTCGAGATCCATGAACAGGAGAGAAATGTCCATTTCGGCAAGCAGCGCGGGTTTTAAATCGTATATGGTTTTAAGGGCAATGTCGGGAATTGGGAACCTGGGCATAGAATTGTTTCCTTTCTGCAGGTGGCGAAGCATTGGGATTTATTTTGAAACAAGGGAGTTTAAAGCGCTACAAATTCCAAAGCCTGTGTAAGGTCGGCGATTATGTCCTCAATGTCCTCAATGCCAACGGACAGACGGACAAGGTCGGCGGGAACGCCCGCTTCGATTAGCTCCTTGTCGGAGAGCTGACGGTGTGTGGCGTTTGCGGGGTGGAGAACACAGCTGTGGGCATCTGCAACGTGGGTTGCGATTATGGCAACGCGAAGCTGCTTCATAAAGGCTTCGGCGGAGGCTCTGCCGCCCTTTATGCCAAAGGAAACAACGCCGCAGGAGCCGTTGGGGAGATATTTTTGGGCAAGCGGGTAGAATTTGTTGTCGGGCAGGCCGCAGTAGTTGACCCATGCAATTTTTTCGTGTGCCTGCAAAAATTCTGCAACGGCCTGTGCGTTTTCGCAGTGACGCTTCATGCGGAGATGGAGGGATTCAAGTCCAAGCCCGACAAGGTAGGAGGTTTGCGGGGAGGGGGTTGAGCCAAAGTCGCGCATTAGCTGGGCTGTTGCTTTTGTTATGAAAGCACCGCCAAGACCGAAGCGCTCGGCATAGATAATCCCGTGGTAGCTGTCGTCGGGAGTGGTTAGGCCGGGAAATTTTTCCGCATGGGCAAGCCAATCGAACTTGCCGCAATCGACAATTGCACCGCCGACACCGGAGGCGTGACCGTCCATGTATTTTGTGGTGGCGTGAGTGATTATATCGGCACCCCACTCAAAGGGACGGCAATTTATGGGAGTGGGGAAGGTGTTGTCAACAATGAGGGGAACGCCGTGGGCGTGTGCGGCGGCGGAAAAGCGCTCAATGTCGAGCACGGCAAGGGAGGGGTTTGCGATTGTTTCGCCAAAGACGGCCTTTGTGTTCGGACGGAAAGCGGCGGCAAGCTCCTCGTCTGTGCAGTCGGGATGCACGAAGGTGAAATCAACGCCCATTTTCCGCATGGTTACATTGAATAGATTATATGTGCCGCCGTAAATGGCGGAGGAGGCAACAACGTGGTCACCGGCTGTGCAGATGTTGAAAACCGCAAAGAAGTTTGCGGCTTGGCCGGAGGAGGTGAGCATTGCGGCGGAGCCGCCCTCCAGAGCACAGATACGCGCTGCAACACAGTCGTTTGTGGGGTTTTGCAGGCGGCTGTAGAAGTAGCCGTTTGCTTCGAGGTCAAAGAGTTTTCCCATGTCCTCGCTGGTGTCGTACTTAAAGGTGGTGCTTTGAATAATTGGGATTTGGCGTGGCTCGCCGTTTTTTGGGGTGTAGCCTGCTTGTACGCATTTTGTTCCTTGTCCGCTCATGTTAATTTTTCCTCCGTTTATTTATTGACCCTATCGTACCCTTATTGGGCAACGGCGGAGCCTATTATTTCGGTGTTTTCGCTTAGGGGGCGGGAGATGTCCACACCGCCAAGGGTTTCCGTTGTTTTACCGCCAATGAGAATTTGAACGCCGTCAACACTTGCAAGTGAAACCAGCGAATTGACTATTGAATAAATTGCGAGCTTTGATTCTTGGGGGGAGGCCTCGTCAGTCATAAAATCGGATGAAAGGCTGACTGAGCAAATGCCGTCCTGTGTGTAGATGGAGAGCAGAACCGTTTCCTCGGGGAGGGAGGGCAGGAGAAGCTCGCTGCGGGGGCCCTTGAGAAGCTCGTCCATAATGGCGCGTTCGGCGGAGTTGTCCGCATTGAGATTGATTTCGCGGTATTCGGAGCCAAGACCGCCGGTGGTTTTTGGGAAATAAAGACGTATTTGACCCTCGCCGCTGTTTATGACGGTGTTGCGGAGAATAACGGACTCGCTCGAAAGCTTGTTTTCAATTAGCTCGCCGCCGACATAGGTTAGGACAAAATCCACGCCCTCAAGAGAGCAGAGGGTTAGGGTTATGCAATAATCAACAAGAGTTTTTGTCATGCCGCCAAGGTTTTTGTAGGCGGGGGAGAGGTTTACGCGAATGGAATTGCGCTCCTGCACGGCACTCAATATTTTTACGCTGTCGGGTAGGGCGCTTTGCAGCTTTTCGTCATGCGGCGGGGCGGAAAGGGCGGCTATTGCGGCATCGAGAGGGATGTCTGTCGGGGATAAAGAAATTTTTTCGGCACGGAGCAGCTCGCCGCTTGTTTGATATTCGGGGGCGAGAACGCGGTAGATTGAAACTGTGCTTCCACTGCCGGAGCCGCCATTTTTGCCGCAGGAGCAGAGCAAAAGGGCGAGTGCCAAAAGTATTGGTGGCAGACGTTTTTTCATTCCAATTCCTCCCCTGCTGTGTGGGCGGGAAAGCTGACGGAAAAACGGGTGCCCTCCGCAAGCTTTTCAACGCTTATGGAGCCGTCGTGCAGACGAACAGCATCATAGACTATGGACAGCCCAAGTCCACTGCCGCCGGCATCCCGCGAGCGCGCCTTATCAACGCGATAGAAGCGGGAGAAAATGTTTGGAACATCATCGTCCGGGATGCCTATGCCGGTGTCCTCAACTATTAGATTGATGGCGTTGTCCTCGCGAAAAAGCTTTATTGTGATGGAGCCGCCGGGCATATTGTATTTTATGCCGTTTTCTGCAAGATTGAATATTATGCGGTAGAGCAAATCCTCGTTGCCGTAGATGAAGCAATTGTGGGAAAGCTCGGTTGAGATTTTTATTTGGCTGTCCTTGGCAAGGGGGGAGAGCAGATGCAGAGTTTTTTCAACCACACGGCGAACGTCAAGCCGCTCGCGGGAGAGGTAGATGCCGCTGTCCATTTTTGTGAGGCTGAGGAGCTTTTCGGTGGTGCGCTGAAGGCGCTCCGCTTCGTTGCCGATATCCGTGACAAATTCGCGCATGGTGGCGCTGTCCATTGTGTCGGCATTTACTATGCTGTCCGACAATAGGCGGATTGAGGCGAGGGGGGTTTTAAGCTCGTGGGAGGCATCCGAAACAAAGCGGCGGCGAAGCTCCTCCGTGTCTTTAAGACGCATGGTGAGGGCGTTAAATTCCACGCCAAGCTCGGTTAGCTCATCGTGACCGCCGGTTTTTATTTGGTAGTCATAATCGCCCTCGGAAACGATTTTTGTGGCGCGGACAAGCTCTTTTATGCGCAGAGTTAAGGCGTTGCTGAAAATGAACATGAGGATGATTGCAACAATGCCGAGAACAAGGGTGAGGTTGCGGAGAGTGGATTGAATGCCTGTTATGAGGTTTGCCTGTTGGGCATCATATTCGTAGAGGTAGACAGCGCCTATGGTTATGCCGCCGCGGCGAATGGGCATGGCTTCACTTGTCATAAAGGCACGGCCGTCGTATTCGGAGTGGCAGATAACCTCGCCGGAAAGAGCGCGGTTTATTTCGGAGATTAGAGCATAGCGCCCCGTGCTGGGGTCAAGCTGGGCGGTGTCGTAGAGGATTAGGGCGGTGTCGTCGGTTATTATGACGCGGGTTAGGGAGCGGAGGTCGAGAAGCCCCATGACCTCGCGCACGGTGTCGCCCGTTAATTTGTCGGGAGTTGAGAGGGCGGAGGACATAACACCGGCTTGACTTTGCAGAGAGGCCTGCTTTGAGGCAAAGACCAAATCGCGTGAAACGATTGTGGGGTAGGTGTTCAGCAAAACCAAAAGTCCCGCTATGAGAACAAGGAAGGTGATGGCAAATTTGAACTGCACACTATTTATAATTGAGCGTATGCCGAAGGGCTTCTTCATTGTTGCTCCGGCCTCCTCAAAAATGTAATTGATATATTGTATTGCAAAAACACAAAAATGTCCACAAAAAACTAAAGGCTATTCTCCGAAATAATAGCCAACGCCCCACTTGGTGTTGAAGCACTTGGGGTCGGCGGGGTCGAGCTCAAGCTTTTCACGGAGCCTGCGGATGTGGACATCAACTGTGCGGACATCGCCCTGATAGTCAATGCCCCAAACGAGGTCAAGCAGCTTTTCGCGGCTGTAAACCTTGCCGGGATTGCGCATTAGAAGCTCGGTGAGGTTAAATTCCTTTGCGGTTAAATCAATGGGAGCACCGTTTTTTTCAACGACACGGCGGGAGGGGTCTATTGTTAGATGTCCGCGTGTTAGGCGGCCGCCCTTGTCGTCCGCACTGTGGATTGCACTGCGGCGAAGCTGGGCACGGACGCGGGCTTTCAGCTCAAGGACGTTAAAGGGCTTTGTGATGTAGTCGTCCGCGCCGTATTCGAAGCCCAAGAGCTTGTCCGTGTCTTCACTTCGCGCGGTTAGCATAATTATGGGGACGGTTGAGCGCTCGCGGATTTGCATACAGGCTTCAAGACCGTTCAGCTTTGGCATCATGAGGTCGAGCAGGATGAGGTCGTAGCTGCCCGTGCGGGCCATTTCAACGGCCGCTTCGCCGTCATAGGAAACATCCACCTCGTAGCCCTCGTTTTCCAAATTGAATTTTATGCCCTTTACCAAGAGCTTTTCGTCGTCCACCACAAGTATTTTCATGAGAGTATCTCCTATTTTAATGGCGCAAAGCGCCGCTATATTTGTTGCAATTTGTAAAAGAAGCCTTTCGGCGTCCTGTCAAAAACCCGTTATGCGTTATGCCGAAAAATTCGCTTTGAGCCATTAAATGGTTATAAGGCTTTGAAGCTTTTCATATTTTGCAATGCCCATGCCGGAAACGTCCATAATTTCGGAGATGTGTGTGAATAGGCCGTAGTCCGTGCGATATTTAACAATGGCCTTTGAAAGCACCTCGCCAACTCCGGGCAGGGCACAAAGCTCCTCGGCGGTTGCGGTGTTTATGTTTATAAGTGTAGTAGCAGTGGGAGAGGGACTTGCGGGAGAGGAACTTGCAGGAGCGTGAGAAGGCGTTGGCACGGCTTGGAGGCTTATTGTTGCCGCGGCATTTT
>JAVVUU010000044.1:0-11661 GCA_036653035.1 Oscillospiraceae bacterium | reverse complement strand
TAGAGTGCTGCTAATATGCAACGCCCCAGATTACCATGGTTTTGGCGGGTTTTCCGCAGACGGGGCAAACATCGCCGATGTGCTCCTGCTCGAAGGGGATGCAGCGGCTTGTAACGCCGGCGCGCTCCTTCATGGCAATTTCGCAGGCTTCATCACCGCACCACATGGTTTTTATGAAGCCGCCGTTTGTTTCGGAAATTTCGCGAACCTCGTCCACCGTTGTGGCGGAGTAGGTGTGCTCGTCAAGGTTTTTCTTTGCCTTGTCGAAAAGACCCTTTTGTACATCGTTGAGCAATTCGGGGATTTTGGCTTCCAATTCATCGAGGGAAACTATGATTTTTTCGCCGGTTAAACGGCTGACGGCAACGCAGTGGTTTTGCTCTATATCCTTGGGGCCGATTTCGACGCGGAGGGGAACGCCCTTCATTTCGTATTCGGCAAATTTCCAGCCGGGGCTGTTTTCGGAAAAATCGCCTTTAACGCGCAGTCCGAGGGCTTTCAGCCTTTCAACAAGCTCTCCCGCCTTTTCAACAACGCCCGCCTTGTGCTGAGCTATTGGGAGGACAACCACCTGAATGGGTGCAATTTTCGGGGGGAGAACAAGACCGCTGTTGTCGCCGTGCGTCATTATGATGCCGCCGATTATGCGGGTTGAAACGCCCCATGAGGTTTGGTGCGGGTAGGCTTGCTTGTTGTCCTTGTCGGAAAAGGTGATGTCAAAGGATTTTGCAAAGCCATCGCCAAAATAGTGGCTGGTGCCGCTTTGAAGTGCCTTGTGGTCGTGCATCATGCACTCAATTGTGTAGGTGCGCTCGGCACCGGCAAATTTTTCCTTGTCGGTTTTGCAGCCGCGGACAACGGGCATGGCGAGAATGTCCTCACAAAGGGAGGCATAGGTTTCAAGCTGCTGCTCGGTTTCGGCAATGGCTTCGGCGGCTGTTGCGTGGAGAGTGTGACCCTCCTGCCATAAAAATTCGCGGTGGCGGAGGAAGGGACGCGTGGTTTTTTCCCAACGCAGAACACTGCACCACTGGTTGTAGAGCATGGGGAGGTCGCGCCATGAATGGACAATGTTGTGCCAATGGTCGCAGAAAAGTGTTTCGGAGGTGGGACGGATGCAGAGCCGTTCCTCAAGCTCCTCCGAGCCGCCCATTGTTACCCATGCACATTCGGGCGCAAAGCCCGCGACATGGTCTTTTTCCTTTTGCAAAAGTGATTCGGGGATGAGCATAGGCATGGACACGTTTTGGTGCTCCGTTGCCTTAAAACGTCTGTCAAGCTCGGATTGGATGTTTTCCCAAATAGCATAGCCATATGGTCGCAGGATGAGAAGCCCCTTTACACCCGAATAGTCGATTAGCTCGGCCTTTGTGCACACGTCGGTGTACCACTTTGTGAAATCGACCTCCATGTCGGTAATTCGCTCTACCTGCTTTTTGTCATTTGCCATGATGTTTGACCAATCCTTTCCGATAAGTGCTTTTATTTAAACGGCGCGAGTGCGCTTGCGCCTTATAGCTGAACATTTTATAAAATATGTGCCGCCTTGTCAAGAACAACCGAACGCCCGCCGCCGTATTATGGGGTGAATTGAGATTATGGAGGCGGGAGATTGTGGGCGCTTTTGCAAAATTTTACTTTAGACCCTCCAAGGGCGAAAAAATCCATACGGTGGTTTCACCGACGGAGGATGAGAGCTGCGGAATTTGCGGCAAGGTGGCGGATGGCGGAAAACCGATTAAGGATGCGCTGGTGCTGCTGTTTGAAACCAAGGGGCAAAACACAAACGGACTCGTTTCATCCGTTACAACGGACGAGGATGGGGAGTTCGCGTTTGGCCCTCTTTTGGAGGGGGAGCTATACCTTATTAAAGTGTATAAGGACAGCTTGAAGCTCAGGGAGCTGGAGGTAACGCTTTAGCGTTCAGCCTGTCAAGGAAGCCCTTTGGGTTTCTTTGACAGGCTCATAATTTGTGTTGTATTATTGCAGACCGCGTTCGCGTTTGACGGCGCGGATATCTCGACCCGCGAAGTGGAGCGAAATATATTCGCCCTCAATGCGGGAAACAATTTGGGAGGAATAGCGCTTTCTTGCGTCATCCTCACAGAGATTTGTGCTGATTATGGTTTTTTTGCCGCTTACAAGGCGAGAATTGATTAGAGTGTAAAGTGCGCTGATGGTGAAGGTGGTTGTCATTTCCGTGCCGAGGTCGTCCAAAATTAGGAGGTCGCAGCCAAGGTAGCGCTTGACGCGGGAGGAGGTTTCCTCCGCATTGCCACCGCCGCGGTCGAATTTTTGCGTTTCGAAAGCTTCAAAAACCGAAACGGCGGTGTCATAAACGACAGAATAGCCTTTTTCCGAAACAACCCGCGCAATGCAGGCGGATAAAAAGGTTTTGCCAAGGCCGGTGTCGCCGCGAAACAGGAGATTGACGGAGTTTTTGCCAAAGCCGAGGGCATATTCACGGCAGATTTCGAGGACGGTTGACATGGTGCTTCGAGGACAGTCGCCAAATTGGGGGTCAAAGCTGTTGTCGTAGAGGGAGAGGTCAAAATTCTCAAAGCTTTGACAGCCGAGATTTAGCATACTGCTCAGCTCGCGCTTTGCTTCAATTTTGTAGAGTGCTTCAAGGCAGGCGCAGGGGCGGCCGAGGACATAGCCCGTGTCGTGACAGATGGGGCAGTCGTAAATTTCGTCGATGTAGTCCGGTGGGTAGCCCGCAGATTTTAGAAGCTCCGAACGCTTTTTTGTTAGTGCATCGCTGTCGAACCGAGCGTTCGCAACGGCGGCACCGGCATCCGCGCCCTTTTTTAGAGCGCGTGTGGCAACGCTTGCCATTAGGTGCGACAATTCCGCTTCCGCCGCCCTAACTGCGGGAACACGCGAATAAACCTCCGCACGGCGGAGAGATTGTGTGGCTTCATTTTTTCGCTTTGTGTCCGCAATGTGCTCGCGAACGCGCGCAAGAACTTTTCCGTCATGTGACATATACTCACCCGTTTTTCAAATTTAGCCTGTTGAAAAGCTCCGTTAAAAAAGCTGCCGAAGCTTCATTTTTTGATTGTCAGCCGTTTTTAACCTTGTCCAAAATTCTTTTCATTCGCTCAGCCTCATCAACACCGCGGCTTCCGGCGGGAACGGCGGGCTTTGCGTAGCTCTGCGCGCCGGCGGCGCTTTTTGAGGGGGCACGGACATCGCCGCGCTCGACCTCTTCTGCGGTGTGCAGACCCTTGCTGTGCCAGCTTGCGAGGATTGAATCCATGTATTTCCATTGCATTCCGCCGGTTTTGAGGACGGTTTTGTCGTAGGCTATTGCAATGGCCTCCAGAGCAAAGCCCATTTCGAGCCAGCTTTCAACATATTTGCTTTCGCTTGCGCTAAAGGTGCGCCCGTTGATTTGAAGCAGACGCTTTAGGTCGGCCATTTCGCCGCTTCGCTCGCGCTTTTTTATTAGAAATTGTTCGGCACGTTCGAGGGTTAGAATTTCGCGGTTGTGCCAAACATAGGCTTCCTTTTCTATGGAGCGCATGGAGGGAAGCTTGCCGGGGCCGAGCCGTTCGTGCGTTTCTTCGACACAGTGGTTGATTAGAATAAAAATCACCTCAACGGGCAGGGCGAGATAATCGTAAATGCCAAAGAGAATTTTAAGGTCGGCACTCGACAGCATATGCCCCATTATACGCTGGGTTTCTTCTACAATGGCTTTAAATTCGCTGCTTTCGGTTGTTCGGGTTACTATATCCTCCGCAGAATAATCGGGAAGCTCCTCTGCGGGAGGGGGGGTAAAGCGGCTGCTTTCCGAGGAAAGCAGTCCCTTGGTTTTGAGAAGCCCCGCCGCGCGTTCAATTTCGGGTTCGGTGCGGCGCAGAGCCGCCGCCGCTCTTTGCGGGGAGATTGTTCCGCCCGCGCGAAGCGCATATAAATAAAGTAGGGCCGCCGAGCCATCGCCCAGCGAAATGAGCCTGTCCGCATCCTCAACGGGGACGGCAAGACTCATATCACCCGAAAGCCTGTATTTTTTGTCTTCCATAAGCCCCTCCGGGTTTGCTTTTTCTTGTAGCAGGTGCGCAAAAAGCGCACGGACTTGTAATAAATTCACTTAACAATTGCCTGTCGGCTATTATAACATTATTTTTGACTTGTAGCAATACATCTCTTTATGTTATAATGTCAGGAAAGGAATGTAAAAGCTACCGCAAACTTAAAAAATTCCTTTAAAACCGACAAAGCTTATTCACACACATGGCCGCAAGCTATGTTACAATGATACAAAAATGGAATATCAGTATTAAAAAACGAAAGAGGTGCAAGCTGTAATGTCGAATACAGTTACCGTCGAAATAGCAGGACGAAGCTATCAGCTCAGAACGGACGAAGATCCGGAATATTTTCAGGAGCTTGCAAATTACGTCACCATCAAGGTGCTTGAAATAAAGCGTGATTCGGGAGCTTCTGCCTTGGACTGCGCAACAATGGCCGCCCTTGACATTGCCGACCGCTATTTCAAGGAGGAGCAAAAGAAAAAGCCCGCTCCCAAAAAAAAGCCGGCTTCCCCCGCTCCGACGGAGCCAACGACACTGCTTTAGCTATGGAAATCACCGATTAAATTTTCTTTCGCTTCGGCTCATTTAATCGGTGGCTTTTGAGCACCGGAAAGGCGCAACCATGCTGGAACTACTATCACCTGCCGGCTCGCCCGAGGCCGTTATAGCGGCTGTTCAGAGCGGGGCGGACGCAATATATATGGGCTTCGGCGGCTTTAATGCCCGCCGCGGCGCGAAAAATTTTACGGACGAGGAATTTGCAACCTCCGTCCGCTATTGTCGTGTTCGGGGCTGCAAGGTATACCTAACACTAAACACCCTGTCCTCCGACAGAGAAATCCCCGAAGTCGTCAAGCTTGCGGCTTTGGCGGCGGAGCTTGGAGTGGACGCTATCCTTGTTCAGGATTTGGGTCTTATCCGAATTCTAAAATGCGTTGTCCCCGAAATGCCGCTCCACGCAAGCACACAAATGAGCATCCACAACCTTGCGGGCGTGCAGGCTGTGGCAGAGCTTGGAATAACCCGAGCCGTCTTAGCAAGGGAGCTGAGCCTTGAACAAATTACCCGCATAGCCGCAAAATCCCCCATAGAGCTTGAAGTTTTTGCCCACGGTGCGCTCTGCTTTTGCCACTCCGGTCAGTGCTACATGAGCGCCCTAATCGGCAGACGCAGCGGAAATCGCGGCACCTGTGCCCAGCCCTGCCGCCTTCAATACAGTCTTGGCGGCCGAATGGACAATTTTCCTCTCAGTCTTAAAGACAATTGCCTTGTAAAGCACCTGTCCGAGCTTGAAAAAGCCGGAGTTGCCTGCGTAAAAATTGAAGGCCGCATGAAGCGTCCCGAATATTCGGCAATCGTAACAAAAATTTTTGCCCGAGCAATACGCGAGGGCATTGAGCCGTCGGAAATCGAAATGCAGCAGCTTGAAGCGGCTTTTTCCCGCCAAGGCTTTACGGACGGCTACCTCACAGGGAAAAAAGGCCCTCAAATGTTCGGCGTTCGCGGTGATGCGGATAGGGATGCAAACAAGCTTTTCACAGCCGCGCGCCGTGAATATGCAAATTCCGAAATGCGCCGCGTTCCGGTCAAGTTTTTTTCAATAATCAAGGCGGGTGAAAAGTCCCGCTTTGCCGTTGAGGACGAAGCAGGCAACAAAATTTTGCGCGATGGCCCCGTGCCGCAAAAGGCGCAAAATCAAGCGCTTTCTGAAAAAAGCCTTCACGACCAGTTTTACAAAACCGGCGGAACACCGTTTATGTGCTCAGGCTTCTCATCGGTTCTTGATGACGGCCTTTTTCTTCCCGCCGCCACAATAAACGAAATTCGCCGCACACTTTTGGATGCGCTCTCCGAGGAACGCCGCAAGCCTGTCGAAATAAAGATTGGAAAAATGCCGAGCACCCCCGCAAATGTCAAGGCTTTGGGCAAGCCAAAGCTTATTTTTCAAGTCAGCTCCGCCGAGCAATTAACGCCGGAGCTTGCGGCGCTTTGCCCGGACTACCTATATGTTCCCTTGGAAATACTTGTAAAAGACCCGACAGCGGCACTGCCCTTTGCACAAAACGGCGCTGTGCCCGTTGCTGTTTTGCCCCGCGTAATTGCGGAAACAGAGGTTCACAAAATCCGCGAAATGCTCAAAAGAGCAAAAACCATGGGCATCACGCAGGTGCTTGTCGGCAACATGGGTCACATCCGCGCGGCAAAGCTTGAGGGCTTTGAAATTCGCGGCGATTTTGGCCTTAATGTCTACAACTCCGACAGCTTGCAGGTGCTGAACGCGGCGGGATTTTTGTCCGCAACAGCGTCCTTTGAGCTTCGCTTGGCTCAAATTCGCGACCTTAAAAAGCCGCTCAACACAGAGCTTATAGTCTATGGCCGCCTGCCGCTTATGGTCAGCGACCAGTGCATCATAAAAAACAGCGCGGGTCATTGCAGCTGCACAACGCCAACGCAATTATCCGACCGCACGGGGCAGATTTTCCCCGTTATGAAAGAATTTGGCTGCCGCAACGTAATTTTCAATGCCCACAAGCTTTTCCTTGCGGACAAGCGCGGCGATTACGAAGCCGCCGGAATTTGGGGCGCAAGGCTCCTATTTACAAACGAGGGCGCGGAGGAATGTGTCCGCGTCGCTGAAAGCTATCTTGGAAAAACCGACTACGCACCGAACGGCGTTACGCGCGGACTCTACTACAGAGGTGTTGAGTAGTGCTGTTTCCAAGAGCGGAAAGGATGACCCTATGAGCATAGTTTTGGCATCGGCATCACCCCGCAGGCGTGAACTTCTCACCATGCTGGGGCTTAAAAGCTTCAAAATAATCCCCGCAGTTGGGGAAGAAATTCTCCTTCCCGGCGCACAGCCCGGCGAAGCTGTTTCCGCACTTTCTCTCTGCAAGGCGGAGGAGGTTTCAAAGCTCTGCCCCCTAACCGACCTCATCATAGCGGCGGACACAATAGTTTCTCTTGATGGAAAAATTCTTGGCAAGCCCGCCGATGGGGACGACGCTTTTCGTATGCTCTCCCGACTTTCGGGGCGGGAGCACAGAGTTTATACAGGCGTTACGGTAATGCGCGGCGACACCGTTATAACCGAATATGAGCGCACGTCGGTTCGTTTTCGAAGCCTTTCCGAGCGGGAAATAATTGCCTACATCAAAACCGGCGAACCAATGGACAAGGCGGGCGCATATGGCGCACAGGGCATTGGCGCTCTCTTTGTTGAGGGAATTGATGGCGACTTTTTCAACGTCATGGGGCTTCCTCTTTGCAGACTTTCAAAAATGCTTGAAAAAATGGGCGTGAATTTAATTTGAATAAGTTTAATGAATATCTCAAAAAAAACGGAATACGACTTTTCATCGTTGCACTTCTAATGGTCGGCTTTGCAGCGGCTGCAATTGGCCGAGCAGGCTCCGCCGCAGGAGCGCTTGAAAATGCAACGGTGTCACTTGCTGTGCCCATAAAGCAGGGGGCAACAGGCTTTGTCGGCTGGCTTGAGGGAATTTACAGCTATATGTTCAAATATGACAAGCTTGCCGCCGAGAACCAAGAGCTAAAGGATCAGCTTGCCGCCGCAAACAACCAAATCCGCGAATTGCAAGCGGCGGAGGACGAGAACAAGCGTCTGCGTGAGCTTTGGAATTTGCGCGACAAAAACAGGGAATTAACCTTGGAATCCGCAAAAATAATTGAGCGCGGCACCTCAAATTGGAGCTCCACCTTTACCATAAGCAAGGGTAAGGAGAGCGACATTTCGGTGGGTGACTGCGTAATTGACAGCGCCTACAACCTTGTCGGTCAGGTAACGGAGCTTGGCTCAGGCTGGGCAACGGTTCGCACAATTGTTGATGCCGATATCCGTGTCGGCGCACTTGTTGGCGAGGGCGGAAGCGCCGCCATGATAGTTGGCGATTTTGCGCTCATGCAAAAGGGCGAAACAAAGCTCTCCTACTTCACCGACGAAACTCAGATTTTCGAGGGCGACGTTATCCTAAGCTCCGGCAAGGGCGGCGCTTTCCCCAAGGGACTTGTTGTCGGAAAAGTCAGCGGCGTTAAAACCGAGGCCGGCGGTCAAGTCGAATATGCAACGGTTGCACCCGCCTGCGAGCTTGGTGCGCTAACACAGGTTTTCATAATCAAAGATTTTAATGTTGTTGAGTAAGCTCGGCGCGAGCTTACCGCAACGGGCGCTTGCCTATGGGGGGTCACAATGCTTCTCGACCTTATAAACCTTGAAAGAATTCGTAAGGCAATCATCTATGCCGGCCTAATTCTTTTAACATTGCTCGTTCAAAATATTGTGCTGTCGCGCATCGCAATTTTCGGTGTGCGGGCGTTTATTGTGCCAATAATTGTTGTTGCCGTCGGATTTTTTGAGGGCGGCGTTTGGGGCGCGGTTTTTGGACTTTTCATGGGCGTTTTTTGCGATATCAGCATGAATGACGTTCCGGTTCTAATGACGGTGCTTTGCCCGCTGATTGGCTTTTTCTCCGGCGCACTCGCAATATTTTTTGTTAACAAACGCTTCTTCTCGTTTTTTTTCGTCTGCCTTGCCGCGCTTGCCATAACGGCGGTCTGCCAAATGTTTAAATTCATCGTGCTTACGGACACAAATGTTTGGTCACCCCTCATAACGGGAGTACTCCAAACACTGCTTGCACTTCCGTTTACCTTTGCGGTGTATTACCCCTGCCGCGCTCTGTCACGGCTCGATTTAACAAAATAAAGAGCGTTCACAAGGCATCTTATTGCAAAAGATAACAACGATCATCCCCGAGCTTCGCGAAAGGACAAACTATGGACAAGCTGATAAAGCCGTCGCGGCTTGCAATTATCATAATTACCCTGCTTGCACTGACGACTGTTTTTCTCGTTTCACTGTATCGTCTTCAAATTATTGAGGGCGCAGATTATTATGAGCAATCTCAAAACAGCGTTGTAACCACCAACGTGGTTGAGGCAGAACGCGGAAAGCTCATAGACCGTTACGGGCGTGCAATGGTTTCAAACCGCGTCTGCAACAACCTTATAATAAACACTGTTGAGCTTTTTGAACAGCCTGACCCGAACGCCATTATTTTGGATTTAACCAAGGCGATTTTGGACTCGGGAGGCAAGTATACAGATACACTTCCTATAACAAAGTCCGCCCCCTTCGAATATGTTTCAAAAATGACGGACATTCAGCGCACGGCGCTTAATGGCTATCTCGAGGCAAACGACCTGCCCGCTTCAACAACGGCGGTTGAGCTTATGGCGTTTTTCAGAAGCGCCTTCAAAATTGACAACAACTACACCTCGGAGCAAATGCGAACCATAGCAGGTGTTCGCTATGAAGTGAAAATTCGCCACATCAACACCATCCACACCACAGACTACATCTTTGCAGAGGATGTTTCCATGGATTTAATCACTAAGCTCATGGAGAACAATTTGAAAGGCTTTACGGTAAAACCCTCCTATATCCGCGAATACAACACCGAATATGCCGCCCATCTTCTTGGCTATGTCGGCATGATGAGTCCTGAGGAATATAAGGACCTCAAAAACGACGGCTACCCCCTAAACGCCGTTGTCGGAAAAGACGGCGTGGAAAAAGCCTTTGAAAAATATCTTCACGGTGTGGACGGACAGGCCGTTGTTACAAGCACGCCCGGCGGAACGGTTATTGGCACAAAATACACACAGGAGCCAAAGCCCGGCAGCAATGTCTATCTAACAATAGACCTTGGCCTGCAGGAAGCGGCGGAGCTTTCACTAAACACCTTCATAACCGAAACAAACAGAAAACGCGAAGCCGATAATGAAAAAATAAAGGCGCAGGGTCAAACAAAGGGTTTGAAGGACACAATTCCCGGCGGCGGCGCGGTTGTAATAAATGTAAAAACCGGCGAACCGCTTTGCATTGCCAGTGTGCCAACCTTTGACCTCAACACGATTTCCGAAAACTTCACCGAGCTAATCGAGGACAAAACAGCGCCTCTCTTAAACCGTGCGCTTATGGGCACCTTTGCACCCGGCTCCACCTTTAAACCCGTAACGGCGATAGCCGCCTTGAACGAGGGCGTTGTAAATGTTAACACAACAATTTACGATAAGGGTAAATACGAAAAATATGCGGACGCGGGCTATGCGCCAACCTGTTGGGCTTACCCCAAAAATTCCCACGGTGATGTAAATGTTTCAAAGGCACTCGAGGTTTCCTGCAACTACTATTTCTACACCGTCGGTGATGAGCTTGGTATTGACAAAATTGCCGACTATGCAAAACGCTTTGGACTTGGCGAGCACACGGGAATTGAGCTTAACGAGGAAATCGGAAACATGACAAACCGTTTCAACCACGAAAAGCTAACAGGCGAGCCTTGGACTCAGGGCGGTGCGCTTGCGGCCGCTATCGGGCAGGCGGACAGCCTTTTCACCCCCATCCAAATTGCAAACTCAATAGCCGCCATCGCAAACAACGGCACGCGCTATGAAGCCTCAATGCTGAAAGCTGTGCGAAGCTACGACTACTCAAAAAGCATTTTTGAGCGCAAGCCAAAGGTTGCAGATACGGTCAATGTGGCGCAGGAATATTATGACGCGGTGCATCTTGGTATGTACAATGTTGCAAATTCCGTTGTTGGCTCGGCATTCAAAGTCTTTGGTAACTACCCCGTGAAGGTCGCGGCAAAAACGGGAACGGCTCAGCTCGGCGAAAATGTCACAAACAACGGCGTGTTCGTTTGCTACGCCCCCTATGACGACCCCGAAATTGCGATTGCGGTCGTAGTCCAAAAGGGCGGCTCCGGCTCGGAGATAGCCGGAATTGCAAAAGATATACTGGATTATTATTTTGCCTTCAAAAATAGCTCCGCAAAGCCCGAAACCGAAAACTCTCTATTAAAATAGACACAATATGTTGCTATTTTAAAAAGCATCGTGTATAATATAACGATGTATTGGCTGTAATAACTTGAACAGCCAAAATAAAACCGAAAGGATGAAGACCGTGAATATCGCTTTAATGGCACACGATAACAAAAAGGAGCTAATGGTTCAGTTTTGCATTGCATATTGCGGAATTTTATCAGAACACTCCATTTGCGCAACAGCCACCACGGGACGTCTGGTTGCCGACGCGACCGGTCTTCCCATAACGCTGTACCTAAGCGCGGCACAGGGTGGAAGTCAGCAAATCAATGCGCGTATAGCTTATAACGAAATCGACCTTGTCCTCTTTTTCTGGGATCCATCCTCAAACGATGCCGATAAGGACGTTGTCGCAATCTCCCGCGCCTGCGACCAGCACAGCATCCCCTTTGCCTCAAATGTGGCAACCGCAGAGGTGCTAATCCAAGGCTTAAAGCGCGGCGACCTCAGCTGGCGCGACATAGTCAACCCCAAAAAATAAGCACAAAATAGTCCGTCTGACGCTCTCGTCCCAATTCGGGAGGGGAGCGTTATTGATGTGCTTTGCAAAATCAAAATTTTCACCGAAAGGAATTCACATACATGGAAAGAATTAAGCCCCGCACACTCTCGGGCTTCATGGAGCTTCTCCCGGAAAAACAGGCGCAGATGGAGCGCATCATGCAAACCCTGCGGGAAACCTATTCACTTTACGGCTTTTCAC
>JAVVUU010000043.1:0-11715 GCA_036653035.1 Oscillospiraceae bacterium | reverse complement strand
CGCGATGCGGCGTTATGCCATATTATTTAAATTGAAATAATGTCCGCAAGGGACATTATAGCACATTTATGAGGTTTGTCAAAAGAAAATTTGACTTTTATGGTTGAAATTTTCGGTTCCTCGGGTATGTGGCAATTTATCATAGATACTTATAATATGGGCTTTAAAAATACTGGATTTTTTCCTAGTGCTGTGGTATACTTAACTGCAAATATAGTTGTTCTTATTTTTACACTACATTATACATATTAAGCAAGCGGCGGAAAGGAAATATAAATGTTAGAACTCAAAAATATAAACTTCAGCGCTGGCGGGAAAAAGATATTGGATGATATCAGCCTCTCCATTGACGCAGGCAAATTTATTGCCATCACGGGACCGAACGGCTCCGGAAAATCAACCCTTGCAAAAATCATCATGGGAATTGAAATGCCCGACAGCGGCAGTATTCTCTTTAACGGCGAGGACATCACAGCCTCTTCCATCGACGAGCGCGCAAGACTTGGCATAGGCTTTGGCTTTCAACAGCCCGTGCGCTTCAAGGGCATCACGGTTCGCGACCTGCTCAACCTCTCCGGTGGAAAAGACCTTTGCAACGACGATGCCTGCGATATGCTCGCAACTGTCGGTCTTTGCGCAAACTCCTACCTCGACCGTGAGGTTAACTCCTCCCTCTCCGGCGGTGAGCTAAAGCGCATCGAAATTGCCTCCGTTTTGGCGCGAGGCTCCAAGCTAACAATTTTCGACGAGCCGGAGGCCGGAATTGACCTCTGGAGCTTCAAAAATCTTATCAATGTTTTCAACGATATGCGCACCGTTCTTTCGGGCAGTATCATAGTAATTTCCCACCAAGAGCGCATTTTGGCCATTGCGGACGAAATTGTTCTCATTTCCGGCGGCAAAATCGAGCAAGTCATCCCACATGGTGAACCACTGGACTCATTCATTGACGCGCAGAAATGCCGCAAGCTTTAAGGAGGAATATAATCATGTTAAGTCTTGATAAAGTCGACTCTTCTCTTTTAATGGCAATTGCGGACATTCCCGGTATGCCCACAGGCGCTTTCAGTCTTCGCAAAAACGGTAAGCCCGTTAAAATCAACGTCACCCCAAACGTCAACATTCTGCCCAAGGACGGTCAGCCCGGAATTGACATTTTTGTCCGCGCAGACACCAAGGACGAAACCGTCTACATCCCCGTTGTTGTCACGGAAAGCGGCGTTGACGACATGGTTTACAACGACTTTTACATCGGCAAGAACGCCGAGGTCGTAATAGTTGCCGGCTGCGGCATCCACAATGACGGCTGCGACGATTCCAAGCACAACGGCATTCACCGCTTCTTCCTTGAGGAGGGCGCAAATGTCAAATACATCGAAAAGCATTACGGCGAAGGCTCCGGCGAGGGCAAGCGCATCCTAAACCCCGTCACCGAGGCAACGCTCAGCCGCGGCGCATCCATGAACATGGAAACCACCCAAATCAAGGGCGTTGACTCCACTGTTCGTACCACCGCCGCAAAGCTTATGGAAGGCTCTAACCTTGTCGTAACCGAAAAAATTATGACCCACGGCACACAATATGCGGAAACCGCTTTCACTGTTGAGCTTGAGGGCGATGAGTCCAGCGTCCATGTAACCTCCCGCTCCGTTGCAACCGAAAACTCGCTCCAAAAATTTATCTCCAACGTAACCGGCAACTCCAAGTGCTTTGGTCACGTTGAGTGCGATGCCATCATAAAGGACTCCGGCCGCGTTATCGCCATCCCCGAAATTACGGCGAACTGCGTTGACGCAAACCTCATCCACGAGGCCGCAATCGGCAAAATCGCCGGCGAGCAAATTACAAAGCTTATGACTCTCGGCCTAACAGCCAAGGAAGCCGAAAACGAAATCATCAATGGTTTCTTAAAGTAACCCGGAGGTCAAAGCTATGACTGTAACCTACAAGCCAAAGGGCGTTTGCTCCCGCGAAATGACGGTCAGCGCCGAGGATGGTATTATAACCGCCGCTCATGTAGTTGGCGGCTGCAGCGGCAATTTACAGGGCATCAGCCGACTTGTTGTCGGAATGAAGCTTGAGGAGGCCATTGCAAGGCTCCGCGGAATTGACTGCGGCGGCAAGGGCACCTCCTGCCCCGACCAAATGACAATTGCTATGCAGGCACTGCTGGACGCATAAGAAATTCTAAACAAGCGGGCACCTTAAAACAAAATGTTTTAAGGTGCCCGCTTGTTTTTAGTTATGGGAAGATTGGAAAAGCTGTTTTTATATCCAGCTTTCCTCGGTTTCGTGTTTTTTGGCGCGGGTCATTAGCGTTGTAAAGGTTTCGCGGAGGGGGGCATTGTTGTAGAGGACGTTGTAGGTGGCTTCGGTTATGGGCATTTCGACACCCATTTTTTTTGCCATTTCTGTGGCGGAGGCGGCGGCATAATAGCCCTCCACCACTGCTCCAACCTCTTTCATTGCGTCCTGCGCGGACATTCCCGCGCCGATTAGCAGACCGGCACGGCGGTTTCTTGAATGCTGGGAGGTGCAGGTTACTATTAGGTCGCCCATGCCGGCAAGGCCTGCAAAGGTTTCCTTTTTGCCGCCCATTGCAACGCCTACTCTGGCGATTTCGGTTAGTCCTCGGGTCATCAGCATTGCTTTTGTATTGTCGCCGAAGCCCATGCCGTCACAGCAGCCGGCGCAGAGGGCGATTACATTTTTCAGCGCCGCGCCAAGCTCCACACCGATTATATCGCGCGAAGCATACACGCGGAAGCGCTCATTCATGAACAGTGACTGCACCCATTCGGCAACCGCAATGTCCTCGCAGGCGGCAACGCAGCCTGTTGGAATACGGCGGCCAACCTCCTCCGCGTGGGAGGGGCCGGAGAGCGCCGCGATGGGGTTTGAGCCGTGAAGCTCCTCATTTATGACCTGTGTCAGACAGAGCGAGCTTTCTTTTTCTATGCCCTTTGAAACCGAAATTATGACTGCCTTGGGCGAAATAAGCTTTGCAACTCTGCCCGCCGTTTCGCGCACGGCAAAGGAGGGTGTTGCCATAACAACGGCATCCGCATCGGAAACGCAGGATAAATCCGCCGTAAGTTTTAGATTTTTTGGAAGCGGAACGCCTTTTAGGAAGTGATTTTCACCGTCCTGCCTCATTTGTTCGCTCTCTTTTTCGAAGAACGACCAAAGGGTAACGTCATTTCCGTTTTCCAAAAGCAGCAATGCGATGGCTGTTCCCCAACCGCCGCTGCCGACAACCGTAATTTTCATTGCAGTTCTCCTAACAATTTAAAGTATTGCCAAATAATATTCTCGTGCGGATATTATCATAATCCCCCCGCACCGAAAGTGCAAGCGCGCTTAATTGTTATTCATAAATACTTTACATAGATTGGATGAAATGGGTGTTTTTATGCTGACATACTTTCTGTCCTTCTGCGCTTAAATGTTGTATTTTTCACCATATCCGTAGTTTTCCACAATATAGTCGATGTCCTTATCGCCTCTGCCGGAGAGATTTACGAGGATTGTTCCGGTGTCGTGGGTGCGGGCATATTTTATCGCATAGGCAAGTCCGTGACTGCTCTCGATGGCCGGAATTATGCCCTCGCAGCGGCACAGGAGGAAATAGGCTTCCATGGCTTCCTCGTCCGTGATTGGAACATAATCGACGCGGCCGGCATCGTGCAGATAGGCGTGCTCGGGGCCGACGGAGGGATAATCAAGTCCGCTGGCGCAGGAATAGACGGGGCCCGGCTCGCCCTTTTCGTCCTTTAGCATGATGCTGTTGAAGCCGTGCATAATGCCCTCGCTTCCAAAGGCTACGGAGGCGGCATTGTCGCCCATTTTCTCGCCCCTGCCCATAGGCTCAACGCCGTAGATGTCAACGGGGTCGGCTAGGAACGGGAAGAAAAAGCCAATTGAGTTGGAACCGCCGCCGACGCAGGCGCAGATATTATCGGGCAAATGTCCCGTCATTTCGATGAACTGCTCACGCGCTTCAATGCCGACAATTGACTGAAAGTCGCGAACCATCATTGGGAAGGGGTGCGGGCCGACAGCGGAGCCGATGCAATAAATTGCGTCCTCATACTCGTTGAGGTAGGCTTCAAACGCCGCGTCAACAGCCTCCTTTAGTGTTTTAAGACCCTTTGTAACGGGGATTACGCGGGCACCGAGCATTTTCATGCGGGTTACGTTCGGCGCCTGCTTTTTGATATCAACCTCGCCCATGTAGACGTCACATTCCATACCGAAATATGCGGCGGCGGTTGCAAGCGCAACACCGTGCTGACCTGCTCCTGTTTCGGCTATCAGCTTCTTTTTGCCCATATATTTTGCAAGCAGTCCCTCGCCCATGCAGTGGTTAAGCTTGTGCGCACCGGTGTGGTTTAGATCCTCGCGCTTGATATAAATTTGAACCTTGCCGAGTCTGTTTGAAAGGCGCTCGCAATGATAAACCGGGGTGGGTCTGCCTTGAAATTCGCGGCGGATACGGCGAAGCTCACTGATAAATTGTGCGCTCTGGCAAATGGTTTGGTAGGCTGTTGTGATTTCCTTGAACGCCGGCTCGAGCTGTGGCGGGATAAAGGAGCCGCCGTATTTGCCGAAATATCCATCCGGTGTTGGAAATTCTTTATAGTAAACTTCAAAGTCCTTATAGTTGTTATTCATGGTTTTGTTCTCCCTTTTTATTTTTTAGTTTAATTTTTTAGTTAAATCGTGTGCTTTCCTATGATTATGCGCCATCGAATTATTCCCATTGCTTTGTCCTCCAACAATTTTAAATTGCAACAAAAAAAGCCCTTGTCCTATGCTTAGGACAAAGACTTGAAGTCTCTGCGGTACCACCTAAATTGACGACTTAAAAAAATCGCCCACTTATGACGCGCTCACACGCATCCGCATATTTTACGGGTTGCTCTCCCGTCGGCCATTACTTGCTGAAAATCAGCTTTCCTGCCGCCCTCACAAGTCCATTCACAAACACGCCTGCTACGGCAATTTCACCTGCTGCCGCTCTCTTTGAACCGCTCTTGTTTGCTACTTCCCTTGATCATCGGTTTACTATTCAATTTACAGCATACTAACACAGGGAGGGCACTTTGTCAATAGACAAAGTGCCCTCTGAGCTTGTCAAAGAAGCCCTTTGGGTTTCTTTGACAGGAGTTTGCGCTATGTGCGGCGCTAGGTGTCCGCCCTTAGGCGCTCTTTAGGCTTTTATAATTCCTTTATTTGTTAGAAAATCTTTTGCAACATCCTTTACGTCCTTGCCTTCCACGTCCACGGCATAGGTCATGTCGGTCATTTCTTCGTTGGAAATTTGACCCTCAAGCAGATTTAGGGTTTTCTCAAGGTTGGGGGCAACCTTGCTGTACTTTTCGAAAATTTCGTCCCTTGCAAGGATTGCGCCGTTGTAGTCGGGGAAAAACTCCTTGTCGTCCTCCAGCACCTTGAGCTTTGCCTTGCGGTTTAGGCCATCGGTTGCGTAGACCTCTGTGACATCAAAGTTGCCGTTTTCTATGCCTATATATTTCAGTCCTAAGTCAACAGTTACTCTGTTCTTAAATTTTAGTCCGTAGAACTCTGTGAACGGTCCGTATTTCATGCTGCCCTCTTGGGAGAAAAATTCGTGCTCCGCTCCGAAAACAAGCTCTCCCGCAACGGGAATTAAGTCCGAAACGGTTTTTAGCTTGTATTTTTCCGCAATGGTTTCGGGCACGGCAACGGCATAGGTGTTATCTGTGCCGAGCTTTCCCAACAGGCGAACCTTGTGGCGCTCCATTGCAACGCTGTTTGCGTAGTCATAGATGCTTGTGCCCTCCGGAACATCGGTGGGGTCAAGATGGAGGAAGGTTGTAAGCAGGGTGCCATCATAGGCGTTTAGGAGGTCGCAGCTTGGCTTCTCCGCTGTAAGCTCTCTAAAGGCGTTTACGCTGGTCATTTGTTCTTTTATTGTAACTGTGAGGTCTGTATTTTCCTCAACCAACAGCTTTACCATGTAGTTTACAAGCCGTTCCTCGGAATATGTGCCATCGTACATGAAAAGCTCGTTTTCGTTCTTGGGCGCACAGCCAAAAAGTGCTGTTAGCGACAAGGTCGCAAGCCCCACGGCAAGTATTTTTTTGAATTTCACGATTAGTCTTCCTTTCGACGGCGAAGCCCTCGCTTCGCGTCACTTTTATTTGCTAATTTGCATTTGCGGGTCTTATGCCATTGCGCTTTGCCAGTCGTTTTTCAATTAAGCCCATGCCGACATCCAAAACGACGGCAATTAGCATTAGGGTTAGTGTGCCCTCCGCAAGCAGACCCATATTTCGGACACGGATTGCATCATTTATTATTGTTCCCAAGCCGCCGCCGCCAACGAACACGGCAAACACAGCGGAGCCAACGGAGTTTACCGCCGCTATGCGCATACCTGTGAAGATTACGGGGAAAGCAAGAGGAAGCTCAACGTGGATGAGCCTGTAAAATTGACCCATGCCCATGCCGCGCGCCGCTTCTTTAATTCCGGGTGCGACTTGGTCAAGCCCCAAGCAGGTGTTGCTGACTATGGGTAAAAGTGAATAAAGTGCAATTCCTATGATGACGGTTAGCTTGCCCGCGCCGAATATTACCATTATTACGCCCAAGAGCGCAAGCGCCGGAATTGTTTGTAAAACGTCCACAATCCACATTATTGGCCTGCGAACTCGCGGGAAAAGATACGCGAGTATCCCCAGAGGCAAACCTACGACGATTGCAAGTGCAACGGCACAGAGAACTATGAAAATATGGTCACCCAATAAAGTCCATTTCATCGTGCCGCCCCCTTTCTGAGTCCGCGGGGTGTGACTTTCTTTTGAAGCTTGTCTATGAGCGTTCCGGCAACAATTGCTATCACGGCGGCGGGGATTGCGCCCGCAATTATCAGCGTGTTGTTATTCGTATTTACGCCTTGATAGATGAAGTCGCCCAAGCCGCCCTGGCCTATCATTGAGGCGAGAACCGTCCAGCTGACCGTATATATTGTTGCAAGCCTTAACCCGACGATTACGTTTGGAAATGCAAGCGGAAGCTGAACCTTGAACATGGTTTGCATTGCCGACATTCCGCAGCCCTTTGCCGCTTCAACATAGCCGCGGTCAACGCCGATTATGCCCGAATATGTGTTTTTCAGAACCGGGAACATCGCATAAACCGAGAGCGCAATTATGACGGATATCGGCTTCATGCCGACATATATGAACAGAACGCCTATAAAAACTATTCCCGGAATGGTTTGCAGCAGTGAAACGACTGCCATAATAATCCCCGAAAATTTTTGTATGCGCGAGAGTAAAATTCCGAGAGCAAGTCCCAAAACAAAGCCGATTGCAACGGCGACGGCGACATAAGAGAGATGTATCAAAATTGAGTCAATCAGCATTTTTCCATATAGATTGAAAAATTCCGTCATCCAACATCACCCCACAGCGTATCCGCCAGCGCCTTTGCCATGCTGTTTTTCGTGACAATGCCGGCTATGGTGCCGTCCTCGTTGAGTACAACGACATAGTTGTCATAGGAGTTTACAAGGTAGTCGAAGCACTCGCGCGCATCTCCGTTTCGGTGCGCTGTTTGGACGGTGTTTGCAATTAGCGGCTCTATGGTTTTTTCGCCCTTACCGCGAAGCTTTATGTCGCGAATGGATACTGTTCCAACATATTTATCCTCATTGTCAACTACAAGCAGTGTATCGACGCCGCTTCGTGCCATACGCTCTGTACATTCGCGCAGACCACGGTTTTTATCAACGGTGATTATGTTGGTGCGCATGAAGCTTTCAACTGTGATTTCGATTGTATCGCTAGACTTATGCTTACCGAGGAATTTGCGGACAAGGTCGCTTGCGGGGTTTTCAAGCATTTCCTCCGGAGGTGCCATTTGGACAATTTCGCCGCCCTCCATAAATATGATTGTGTCGGCAAGCTTTAGTGCTTCGCCCATATCGTGTGTGACGAAAACGACGGTTTTGTTGAGCTTTTTTTGAAGCCTTTTAATTTCATCCTGAAGAATTTCGCGCGTCATGGGGTCAAGCGCACCGAAAGGCTCGTCCATCAACACGATTGGCGGAGAGGCGGCAAAGGCACGAAGAACGCCAATTCTCTGCTGCTGACCACCGGACATTTCGCCGGGGTATTTGCCCGCATATTCGTCGTATGGCATATTGACCATTTCGAGCATTTCGCGGACAATTTTGTCGCAGCTCTCCTTGTCGTATTTTAGGAGCTTTGGCACAACGCAGATATTTTGCGCAACCGTCATGTTTGGAAACAGTCCTATTTGTTGGATTACATAGCCGATTTGACGGCGTAGCTTAACCTTGTCCTCGCCCTCAACATCCTTGCCATCTATAAATATTTTTCCTTGATCAGGCTCAATAAGACGGTTTATCATTTTTAGAGTTGTGGTTTTTCCACAGCCGGAGGGGCCAATTAAAACCACAAATTGTCCCTTGGGTATTTCAAAGCTGATGTTTTTTAGAATTGGTTTTTTGCCATAGCTTTTTGTGATGTTTTCGAATTTAATCATCTATTACCGCACACCTTTCCGATTCACCCGCCGTACCGTTTACGAAATCCGATACAGCGTCCATTAGAGTCTCGTTTGCGACAAATATTATGCAGTCGCCCTCGTATAGCTCCCCATATGGGCCGGGAGAAACTATCATGCTCTGTCCTCTTCGTATTGCAATAATTGTGGCACCTGTTGCCTGCCAAAATGCAAGCTGACCTATGCTTTTTCCTATTACCCACGCGCCCGCGCGAATTTTTGCTTCGCCAACTCCAAAGCCCTGCTCTGCCGCCGAAAACAGCGTTTCCTGACGTTTTGCAATCGCCGTGGAAACTTCGCTGAGCTCCTTGGTGAGCTTGCTTTGACGGATTAAAAGGTCGCCTAATCTGCTTTGCAAATTTCTGCCTGTTTCAAGCTCGTCTATGCGCGCGAGGTAGCGCTTTGCGCTGTCCACCGACAAAACAAATGCTCCGCTTTGGGGCTTGACCTCTATGACCTTCATGTCTGCCAAAAGCCGAAATGCGCGCCTGATTGTTTCGGGGGAAACGCCGTATTCCGAAGACATTACCGAGCGTCCATAAATTTTTTCGCCGGCCGCAAAGCTTCCATCTGCTATGCGCCGCGCAATATCCGCCGCGATTTGTGAATATTGCGGCGGAATTGTTTTTTGAACTGCCTCTTCCATCCTTTTGTCTTCCTTCCGTTATGCTTATTGTTTCATAAGATAGTGTTATTATAAACTAACAACTTCGTTTTGTCAACAGGTGTGTCAGTTGCAATGGCTTTTTTCATACATTCTATCTTAATAGATATTATCCCGGAAATTTGTCGAATTTGCTTATTGTTCGCAAAAAGAGAGCCTCGGGCTAACGATTTTTGAGTCGTTTGCCCGAGGCTTAAATAGTTATGTTAACTTAATATTTATCTGATTTGGCCGTTGCCATAGACGATATATTTACAGCTTGTAAGCTCTCTCAACCCCATTGGCCCACGTGCGTGCATTTTTTGGGTTGAAATTCCAATTTCCGCTCCAAGGCCAAATTCACCGCCGTCCGTGAAGCGTGTGGAGGCATTTACATACACCGCCGCCGCATCCACCTCGTTTAAAAATCGCTGTGCCTTGGCGTAGTCGTTTGTAATTATAGCTTCCGAATGTCCCGTGCCGAATTTTGCGATGTGCTCCATCGCTTCATCGATATCTGAAACGGTTTTTATGGCTAAAATGTAGTCGTCATACTCGGTTTCCCAATCCGCGGCTGTTGCGGGAATTGCGTTTTTATCGAGTATTTTCAAGGCTTTTTCGTCACAACGAAGCTCCACATTATATTTTTGCAGGCGCGGAAGCAGCAGGGGCAAAAAGCTTCCCGCAACCGCTTCATTTACAAGCAGCGTTTCCATTGCATTGCAGACGGAGGGGCGGCTGCACTTGGCATTTTCAACGATATTTGCCGCCATTTCAAGGCTTGCTTCGGAGTCCACATAAACATGGCAGTTGCCGCTTCCGGTTTCAATAACGGGCACGCTTGCGTTCTCGACAACGGATTTTATAAGCCCCGCACCGCCGCGCGGAATGAGAACATCCACATATTCGCGCAGTCCCATAAGCTCCTTCGCGCTGTCACGGGAGGTGTCGCGGACAAGGCAAATGCAGTCCTCCGGCAAGCCGACACTGGCCAGTGCTTCTCGCATTATGTCAACCATCGCGGAATTTGAGGCAATAGCCTCGCGTCCGCCGCGAAGTATGCAGGCGTTGCCGGATTTAAGACAAAGCGCCGCCGCGTCCACGGTTACGTTTGGACGCGCTTCAAAAATAATGGCAATTACACCGAGCGGCACACGTTTTTTCCCGATTGTCAGCCCATTTGCGTGGTCAGCCATGGAAACGACCTCGCCAATGGGGTCGGCAAGCGCGCGAAGCTCGGCAACTGCACCCGCTATGCCGCAAATTCGCTCGTCAGTCAGAAGAAGTCTGTCCAAAAACGCTTTTTTCAGTCCCTCGCTCTCGGCTTTTGCCATATCTTGAGCATTCGCTTGCAAAATGCGTGATTTGTTGCTCAATAGTGCCTGTTGAATTGCATAGAGTGCGTCATTTTTCTTTTGGGTTCCCGCAACCGCCAAGGCTCGTGATGCCTTTTTTGCGCCCGCACCAAGTTTTTCAAGCTCTGTCATATGCTCCTCCTCGTTTTCCGACAAAAAGTGTTCCCGCGGGGTTATCCTCCACTATGTCATATAATATGTCCGGCAGCTCGCCGTTTGCAATAATCATGTCAATTCCGTTTTCGGTTGCAAGCTCCGCCGCTTGGAGCTTTGTAATCATGCCGCCTGTGCCGCGGCTGCTTCCCGCACCGCCGGCAAGTGCGCGGATTTCGTCATTGATAACGCGCACCTCTCTGATTAGACGGGCGTCGGGATTTTCGTTGGGGTTTTCGTCATAAAGTCCATCGATATCCGAGAGCAAAACGAGCTTATCCGCGCCGCAAAGCACGGCAACCACGGCGGACAAGGTGTCGTTATCGCCAAAAACCTTGTGCTCCTCTTTTTGCATTTCGATTTCCGCAAAGCTGACGGAGTCGTTTTCGTTGACTATGGGAATTATTCCAAGCTCCAAAAGAGCGTTAAAGGTGTTGACGAGATTTTCTTTAATTTCGGGATTTCCAACATCGTCGCCCGTAAGTAGGATTTGCGCGACGGTCTTGCCGTAGTCACCAAAAAACTTGTCGTAAAGGTGCATAAGCTCGCACTGGCCGACAGCCGCCGCCGCCTGCTTTAAGCGAAGCTCTGTGGGGCGCTCCTTCATAAGCATTTTGTGTGCGCCCACAGCAATTGCGCCGGAGGACACCAAAATGACCTCGTTGCCGAGATTGTGAATATCGGACAGCACCCGCGCTAAGGCATCAAAGCTGCGGAGGTTCAGCGCTCCCCCCTCTCGCGTAAGTGTGGAGGTGCCCACCTTAACAACTATCCTTGTTTTGTTTGTCTTGCCGTCCATAATATGTATCGTCCCTTTCATGATTTAGTCAAGTATACCACTTACCGTAAAAATTGCAAACAAAAAAAGCGCCCCACCCCTTCGTTTAAAAAGGCGGGGCACGTTCTAGAAAACCTCTGATTAAATCCCCCCGCACGTCTAGGCGGCGACTTTTCCGTCCGGACATCGCCAAAACCCTTGAAATACGT
>JAVVUU010000042.1:0-11765 GCA_036653035.1 Oscillospiraceae bacterium | reverse complement strand
GTCTGCAAAAATACCGGGAATACTTATGTCGTTCACTATGCGGCTGTTGACTTCGCCGTTTAGAGCCATGTTTTTTAGGATGGCGATGGTGTCGTCATGCGAAAGTGAACCGCGGTATGGGCGGTTTTCGGTTAGAGCCTGATAAATGTCGATACAGCCCATGAGCTGGGCTTCGAATGACAAATCCTTTTCGGTGAGGCCGTAGGGATAGCCGGTTCCATTTAGCTTTTCGTGGTGGTTACACGCCCAACCGGTGATGTCCTCAAAGCCGGGAACGGCGGAGAGCATCATTTTTGTGTAGTAAACGTGCGCCTTTATAATGTCAAATTCATCGGCGGTCAGCTTGGCGGGCTTGTCGAGAATTTCATTTGGAATGACAAGCTTGCCAACATCGTGGAGGTAGGCGGCGATAACAATTTGACTTTTTTTGTTGGGGGCAAAGCCATAAAAATCGGACATTATAGCAATTTTCTTTGCAATGCCCTGCGAATGGGAACCTGTGAAAGGGGACTTGGCGTCAATGATTTTTCCGACAACGGCGGCAATTTTGAAAAGCGCTTCGGAGTTTATGGAGAGTGTGCTGTGGGGTACAATTTCGTCAAGCTCGCGTGAAACGAAGGTGTCATTCATCCCAAGCCAAAAGGCGATTGTGCGCTCCGCATGGAGGAAAGCCTCAACCATGGTGTCGGAATATTTTTTGCCGCGCTGGGAGAGCACATAGGCTTCAACCTCGCGCTTATCCGAATTTTTGCGGTAAAGGATTTCGGAGTAATCTGCAATGGCAATTATTTGGGAGAGCAGAGGAATGTCGTCACCGCGGATGCCAAAAAAGCCGGTGCCGTCATAGGCTTCGTGGTGGTATTTGATGATGTTTTCGCGGTTTACGTTAAAGGGGAAATTGCGGATATTTCGCTCGCCGACCTCGCAATGGGAATAGGCTCTTTCCATGCCATCGCGCCCCTGCTCGGAGATTACATAATAGGCCTTGTTTGTAATGCCGTTGTCGTGAAGCATGGCATAAATGTATAGGTCGGAGAGGTCGGACTCCGACAGACCAAGTGCGCGTCCGACATTGATTGCAAAGAGGGCAACTCGGCGGTTATGGTTTGTTACGTCACGGCCTGCGCCGATTTCGAGGTAATCAAGCGCAAAGGAAACAGCGTCAATCAGCCGTACTTTATCTATGTTCAAGGTTTGCACTTCCTTTGATTGTTCGACTATTGTGTTCGAACACACTTTTCAAACTACCAATTTAATTATATAGTTGTTGAGCACAATTGTAAAGTAAAAAGAGGGGCGATTGTAAAATTTACAATTGAAACACCTGCTTGTTAAATCCGACAAAATGTTCTATAATGATGCAAGATTGATACAAAAAAGCGGGATATTATTCACCGGAGAGGGTGTTTGGATGATAAAGATACTTATAGTGGAGGACGAAAAGCCAATTAACGACCTTATAGAGATGAACCTAACAGAGGCGGGCTATGAGTGTACCTGCGCCTATGACGGAATTGAAGCGTCGGATATTATTGAAAAGGAGCGCTTTGACCTCGTTTTGCTGGACATAATGCTCCCCGGGGCGAACGGCTATGAGGTTTTGGAATACATAAAACCACTGGAAATCCCCGTGATTTTCCTAACCGCAAAGGGCAGCGTTCAAGACAGGGTAAAGGGTCTAAAGCTCGGCGCGGACGATTATCTTGTAAAGCCCTTTGAAATTGTAGAGCTTTTGGCAAGAGTTGAAACCATTTTGCGCCGTGCGGGAAAAACACAAACCGTCATCACTGTGGACGACATCACAATAGACACGCGTTCCCGCTCTGTAATGCGGGGAAATCGTGAAATTGCACTTACAATGAAAGAATTTGAACTTCTGCTGCTCTTTGTGCGCAACCGAAATATTGCACTTTTCCGCGAAACGCTCTATGAGCGCGTTTGGGAAAACGAATACATGGGCGACAGCCGAACGGTTGACCTCCACGTTCAGCGCCTGCGAAAAAAACTGCACTGGGAAGAAAAAATTAAAGCGATTTATAAGGTGGGATACCGATTAGAAGTCTGAGGGTCTTTTCATTTTCAAAGACATATTTTGCCGCTTCGTCGGTTATTGCCGTGGCCTGCTGCCTTGCCGAATGTATCTTTTTTCGGCTTGACCCCGACGTTGCGCAAAGCTATTATGGCTCATACGTTCTGCTAATGGTTCTCGGAACAATTTTCGGAGGGCTTGCAATTGCCGCGCTCACTTTTGTGCTGACAGGCAAAGACTCTGTACTAACAAAGGCGGACAGCCGTGAAATTGCACGTTTGCAGGGAGAATTGGCGGAGCTTGAGGAGCTTGCCTCACGCCGCGAGGACTTTATTGCAAGCTTTGCCCACGAGCTTAAAACACCGCTTACGGCGATAATCGGCTATGCCGATATGCTTCGCTCAAAGGATATGGCACCAAAGCAAAGATTTACGGCGGCAGGCTATATTTTTTCCGAGGGAAAGCGGCTTGAAGCGCTCTCCCTAAAGCTTATGGACATTATGGTCGTTGGCAAGCAGGAGTTTCAAACGCGCCGTTACGAAACAGGACTTCTAATCCGCGAGGTCGCGGCGGTAACCGTGCCCTCGCTGAGTGACGGCGGAATAACGCTTGATATCCGTTGGGAAAAGGGCGAAATTGAAATTGAACCCGACCTTTTCAAAACTCTGCTGATAAACCTTGTGGACAACGCGCGCAAGGCAAGTAAGCACGGGCAAAATGTTGAGCTTTTCGGCAAAAACGAGGAGGGCGGCTATGCCTTTTACATCCGCGACTTTGGCAGGGGCATGAAGCCGGAGGAAATTTCGAAAATTACAGAACCGTTTTATATGGTTGACAAAAGCCGTTCGCGCGCACAAAACGGCGCGGGGCTTGGCTTGGCACTCTGCAAACGCATTGCGGAGCTTCACGGTACACAGCTTCAATACATGAGCGAGCCGGACAAGGGAACAACGGTTCGCGTGTTTTTGCCGGGAGGTGAGCTGCTGTGAAAAGCTTCATAAAGCCGCTTCTGATGCTTACACTTTCCATCGGCATTATAATCATCGCCGCTGTGCTTCCAAATGCGCTTTTTGGAAATTCATCGGGTTTCGCAAACAGCTATCCCGCCGCAACGGATGAGCAATCTCCCGTCGGTGTAATGCGCGGAGAATACCTTGCGCGGGCGCTGGGCACAAATCAAAGCTTTGAGCATAACAACGGAGCGGAGGCCACAGCCAAAGAAAGACAAGCCGCGGTTAAAGCCGTGCTCGAGCTGATGTGGGCTGTTGGAGCGCCCCAATATATGCTTGACGAAGTGAACGGACTTTACGATAATGCGTCAATATCAACCATATCCATTGACACAAAAAATGGCGCGCGTTTGCCGCTTATACACCTTTATCTCGAATGGAAGGGCGACTGGTCAAACTGGATAGAGGTCTATGTTGATGTTGACAGCGGCAAGGTGCTCTATTTTTACACAAGCGGCAAATGCCTTGCAAACGGAGAAAAATATGCGGCGCAATATCCGAATATGCCGGGGCCTGATGAAATCTTGGAGGCGTATGCAAAATATTGCGGCTATTCTGCCGAGCAACAAACCGTTTCGTCCAATCCAAACGAAAACGCGCTGATTGTAGCCTATGCGGATGCAAACGGCAGGGCGGACTACAAAATAAACTGCATCTACTACGCAGGCAATATGTACGACATAAAAATCAGTCCTATGGAAGCCGTAAATTCAAGCAGTGCGCTTGTATCCGATTAAATCAGAGGTTCCCAAGGAAAATATGCCGCGAGGGGGGAAAGCACCTACTCGCGGCATTTCTTTGGTTTTTTGGTGAACAAATTTATTTTTGTCACGCGTGAAAGCCGCCAAAGGCTCATGGAGAAATTGAAAAGCTCCTCAAGGAATATGATGGCGATGTAGCCGGAAAGCGCAAAGCGGGGGAGAAGCAGACACACCAACAAAACACCCGTGAGTGCATCCAAAATGTTGAAGCCCATTGACCAAACCTGCTGACCCAGTCCCTTTAAGCAGCCGTCAATTACCATATCCATGTACATCACGGGGACAAGCAGGGAAAAAAGCTTTATGTAGGCACCCGCATCGGCACTGCCATAAATTGCCTTGCCAAGAGTTTCGGAGAGTATGAACAAAAGAACTGCAATAAAGAGCGAAAAGGCGAGGCATTTTCGGATTAGCGCACTGATTATGTGCGAAATTTCTTCCGTTTTGCCCGAAACCTGCGCGGCGGTAAGCTCCGGCACAATAAGCTCTGCTAAAGCTGTTAGCAGGCAGGAGGGGAACAGTATAATGGGAAAAACCATGCCTTGGATTGTACCATAGCCCTCCAAAGCGCCGTTTGCGGAGTAACCCGCTTTTTTTAAGCCGCGCGGCACAAGAAGCTGTTCAAGAGTTGAAAGCGCCGTTCGCGCATAGGCGGAAAGTGCGAGCGGGAGGGCGATATTCAGCATACGCGAGGGCAGACGCGGCGAAGGCTCGGCGGTTTCTCGGCTGTGACGACGGTCAAGCAAAAAGACCGTAAGCATGAGAAAAAAGGAAAAAACTTCGGAGAGCGCACTTCCGGCCGACACGGCCGCGCAGCTTTTTTCAAGGTCGTCATGCGGAGCAAATTGAATGAAAATTACCACAAGTCCTATTCGTACAAGCTGTTCGGCAACCAAAACAACGGAGGCTTTGCGGATTTTTCCACTTGCCGAAAAATAGCCGTACATGACAGAGGAAACTGCAATAAATGGCATACTGTATGACAAAATGCGCAGTGAGAGCACGGTTCGCGCGTCCCCAACCCAGAGAAAGCCGATAGGCTCGGCGGTGAAATATAAAATTGCAAAAGCGGAAAAACCAAAAAACAGGCTGTATGCAAAGCAAAGCTTCATTGCTCTGCCTATGCCGCCAACGCGTCCCAAGCCTATTTCCTCGGAAATAAGTCGGGTTGAAGCGAAGCGTATGCCTGAAATAGCAAGGGTTGCGGCGAGAAAATCAACAGAACCGACAAGTCCGTAAAGCCCCACGCCGGCGGCTCCAATTCGTGAAACGAGCCACATTTGAAACAGCAGTCCAATGCTCCGCATGAGAAGTGAGGAGCCTGTGAGAAACACGGTGTCGTGCATAAGCTTTTTCTTCACAATAGCTTATCCTCCCTTCGCAGTATACCGAAGTATATGCGGGAGGAAATAAAATAATCCATTCTGTTGAGGGAATGAACTTCACCAACAGAATGGATTGAGATTTAGAGGTTCCCTTAATTAAGGGTGTCCTCATTTTTCGCAAAAAGCTCGTCTATGCGCTTTCGCAAGGGGGCGTTCTGCGGCTTTTTTAAATCGGGGTCGTGGCTTAAAAGCTCCTGCGCTGCGGCTTGCGCCTCCTGCAAAATGCGCACATCCGTGCAGAGGTCGGCGATGCGCATTTCGGGGAGTCCGTGCTGGCGCGCACCAAAAAAATCGCCGGGGCCGCGCAATTTCAAATCCTCCTCGGAAATTTTAAAGCCATCGTTTGTGTGCTCCAAAACCTTTAGACGGGCCTGAGAATCGGAATTTTTCGCGTCCGAAAACAGAACGCAGTAGCTCTTGTGCGCGCCTCTGCCAACCCTGCCGCGAAGCTGATGAAGCTGGCTCAGCCCAAAACGCTCGGCGTTTTCAACGACCATAAGCGAAGCGTTTGGAATGTCAACACCGACCTCAATGACGGTTGTTGAAACCAAAATATCAAGCTCGCCGTTTACAAATGCAAGCATGGTTTTGTCCTTTATGGCCGGCTTTTGCTTGCCGTGTATACAGCCAACGCGAAGGTCGGGGAATACCTTTGTTTGAAGCTCTGCCGAGTATTCGTTTGCGGTTTTTATGTCCTGCGGACGCTCCTCGCTCTCATCAATTGCGGGACAGACTATAAAAACCTGCCGCCCCTCCGCAACCTGACGACGTATGAAATTATATATACGCTCGCGCATATCCTCGCCCAAAACAAAGGTGTCCACCTTTTGCCTGCCGGGGGGGAGCTCGTCAATGATTGAAATGTCGAGGTCGCCGTAAATCATGAGCGCAAGTGTGCGGGGGATGGGAGTTGCGGACATTATAAGTGTATGCGGGCTTTGCCCCTTTGAGATAAGCGCCGCGCGTTGATTTACGCCAAAACGGTGCTGCTCGTCTGTTATGACCAAGGCAAGCTTATCAAACTCCACGGTGTCGGAAATCAATGCGTGTGTGCCGACTATGAGGTTCGTTTCGCCACTTTTAAGGGCGGCAAGTGTTTCGCGCTTTTGCTTTGCGGTCATTGAGCCGCTAAGCTTTGAAACCTTGACGCCGAGCGGCCCCAAAAGCTCCGTAAGGGTGGTAAAGTGCTGATTTACAAGAATTTCCGTTGGAGCCATGAACGCGCTTTGCAGTCCGCCGCTGAATGCACACCAAATGCAGGCGGCGGCGACAAGCGTTTTTCCGGAGCCGACATCGCCCTGGATAAGCCTGTTCATGGCAGTGCCGGAGGCCATGTCGCGGCTTGCCTCCGAAATTGACTTTTTTTGCGCATTTGTTGGAGTAAAAGGGAGTGCTTTGAAAAACCTATCCAAACGGGGTGTGGAGATTACAATGCCGCTTTTTCCGGCGCGTGCGCCTTTCATGCGGGTAAGTGCACAGGATAGGACAAAAAGCTCCTCAAAAATCAGCCGTTTACGTGCAAGCTCCAAAGCACCGAAATCGGCAGGGAAGTGGATGTTTTCGTATGCGTAGGGCGGGCGGGAAAGCAGGGCGCTTTCAAGCACCTCCTCCGGCAAAACCTCCGGAATTATGTTTGCACATTCGTCAAGAGCGCGGCGTATGGCGGAGCTTAACATTTTTTGTGAAATTCCCGCTGTTAGATGATAGATTGGCACGATGCGCCCGGTGAGAGCGGCGGGGGAGTCCTCGGCTTCAAAAAGCGGGTTTGTCATTGAGCGGCGGGTGCCGTCTATTGCAGCCTTGCCGTAAAATATGTAGCTGCTTCCGGCTTTTAGCTGTGTGCGCAGATAGCTTTGATTGAAAAAGGTGACATCCATGGAGCCTGTGTCATCCACAACACGAAGCTTTACAAGCTCCATACCGCGGCGGACACGGGAGAGTGTTGGCTCGGCGGCAACCAAGCCATGGACACAGGCGGCTTCGTTTGGGCAAAGTGCCGCGATGGAAACCGATTTTGTTCTGTCCTCATAGCCGCGGGGAAAATAGGAGAGTAAATCGCGCAGAGTGAAAATTCCAAGCTTTTCAAAGCTTAGCGCACGCTGTTCGCCTATACCTTTTAAATATCTTATGTTCTCCGAAAGCTCTGCCATAGCTCTACCAACTCCTTTTTGCTGCCGCACTAATACTGATACTACGACAATTATAGTACTACTGTAAAGCAAAAAATGCAAAATAACTTCGAATGGGAACTTTTAAGTGCAGTACAGCGTCATATTAGCGCAAAACAAAAATTTGGATAAACACAAAACGAAATTAAGGAGCTTTACAATATGAAAAAAATCATAACACTTATCATGTCTGCCGCTATGGTTCTTTCCTTTGCCGCCTGCGGCACGGGAAGCGCCGGAGCGGGCACAAAGCCCGGCGACACCATGTCACTCAAAGAGGTGATGGACGCAACGCTAAAGGATGTTGAAAACCTGCCCGCCACCGACAACATTGAAATCACGGACGAAAACTTTGAATCCTACCTTTTCATCAAGCCCATCAAGGGCGCAGAGGCGCTTGCCTCCGAGAGCATGATTAGCGCGGTTGCACATTCCGTAGTTCTGCTCCGCCTGCCCGAGGGCGAGGACGCGGCGGCGGTTGCCGAAACGATTAAGAAAAATGCAAATCCCCGCAAGTGGGTCTGCGTCGAAGCCGAAGAAACCATTGTCAGCGCCCACGGAAACACAATTCTTCTTGTAATGTCATTTAAAGACACGGCAACTCCCATCACTGCAAATTTTGACAATCTCTGGGCATAATATAAGCCGAGAATAAAAACGCCCCTGTGATTTTCGCGGAGCGGGCAGGAAAAATTTTTCTGCCGCTCCCTACAGGGGCATTTTCAATGCAAAGCACTGCCATGAAAAAATGAAACACAAATGAGGGTTTGCCATGCTGTTTTCAAGTATCACATTTTTATATATGTTTCTGCCGATAGTTTTGGTGCTTTACTTCATAACTCCGCGCAAATTCAAAAACTATGTGCTGCTTTTATCAAGCCTTGTGTTTTATTTTTTTGGCGAGCCTGTTTATGTTCTTCTGTTGGTGTTTTCATCGCTTTCGGACTATATACACAGTCTGATAATTGAAAAAACGCGCGGTACAAAAAAGGCGAAAATTGCGCTGATTTCCTCAATTATAATCAATCTCGGACTGCTTGGATTTTTTAAATATGCGGATTTTTTCATAGGCTCCGTAAATTCCCTTTTGGGCGCTTCAATTCCGCTTGTAAATGTGCCGCTGCCAATCGGCATCAGCTTTTTTACATTCCAAACCATGAGCTACACCATAGACGTTTACAGGGGCAAGGCTCACGCGGAAAAAAATCTTGCAACGCTTGCAACCTTTGTCTGCCTGTTCCCGCAGCTCATAGCAGGGCCGATTGTGCGTTATACGGACATTTCGGCGGAGCTGCACGAGCGCCGCACCACGATGGACGATCTCTATTTGGGCGTTCGCCGCTTTGTTGTGGGGCTTGGGAAAAAGGTGCTTATTGCAAACGCAATGGGCGAGCTTTGCGCAATTTTTCGCGACTCAACGGACAAATCCGTCGCGTTTTTTTGGCTGTATGCAATTGCGTTCACACTGCAAATTTACTTCGACTTTTCGGGATACAGCGATATGGCAATAGGCTTGGGGCATATGTTTGGCTTCAAATTTCCCGAAAATTTCGATTATCCCTTTACCGCACGCAGTATCACGGAATTTTGGCGGCGCTGGCACATGACACTGGGCGGCTGGTTTCGCGACTACCTTTATATCCCGCTTGGCGGCAACAAGGTTGCAAAATGGAAGTGGTACCGCAACATTGCAATTGTTTGGATATGCACGGGGCTTTGGCACGGCGCGGCGTGGAACTTTGTCATTTGGGGCGGAATGTTCGGGGTTTTGCTGATTTTGGAGAAGCGTTATATCCTCAAATTCTTGGACAAAACCGGCAAAGCTTTCCCACATATATATCTCATGCTCATCATTATTTTGAGCTTCGTTGTCTTTAACGCCGATGGACTTTCGGGCGTTGTATATGATTTTGCGGGACTTTTCGGCGCGGGTGGATTTCCCGCCTGGAGCTTTGAAACAGGGTATTACCTCAAAAGCTACGCGGTGCTTATAGTCCTTGCAATTATCGGCTCGACACCGCTCATAAAATCGCTGTGGGCAAAAATTACGGCAACAAGGCTTGGACAAAAAGCGGCGCTTGTTTTGGAGCCGCTTGCAATTGCCGCACTTTTGGCCTGTGTCACGGCATACCTCGTTGACGGCTCGTTTAATCCATTTTTATATTTCAGATTTTAAGGGGGGACGGTTTTGGAAAAGGCTAAAAAGCTTGCGGTAATTATCTGCTTTGCGCTTATAATATTCGGCCTCGGCATTGCACATTTCGTCTTGCCGGACGGAGCCGTTTCAAAGGTTGAACGCAGAAAACTGGCGCAATTTCCGAAAATAACGGCGAGTGCGGTTTTTTCGGCCGAATACTCGAAAAATTTGGAGAAATATTTACTTGACCAATTTCCCGCCCGCGACAGCTTTCGCACCACAAAGGCGGTATTCTCAAAGGACATTCTAAGACTTAGCGACAACAACGATATCTACACGGTTGGAAACGGCGTTTACAAGCTTGAATATCCCATGAAGCAGGATCAAATTTTGATGGGAACAAAGAAAATTGAAGCTATTATAAGCGCACATCCCGAGATTGGAAAGGCATATTATTCAATCATCCCCGACAAAAATTACTTTGCTGCGGCGCAAAACGGCTACCCCTCAATCGACTATGCCGAAATGCGGAAATTTGTTCAAAATAACATCAAAAGCGCCGAATATATCGACATTTTTGAAAGTCTTACAATAGAAGATTATTATCGCACGGACACGCATTGGCGGCAGGAAAAAATTCATTCGGTAGTTGAAAGGCTTTGCAAAGCCATGGGCGTTCCCTGCGCCCCCGAAGCGGATTACAAAGAAAACACGCTCTCGCCATTCTATGGCGTTTATGCGGGGCAATCCGCACTCCCGCTTGCTTCGGAGAGCATTGTTTATCTGACGAGTGCCGCAACCGAAAACGCAAAGGTCACAAGCGTTGAGCACGATGCGCCGATTTCAACCTATACGCTTGAGGATTTCAATGGCAACGACCCCTATGACATTTTTCTTTCGGGTGCGGAAGCGGTTGTAACAATCGAAAACCCCGATGCAAAAACGGATAAGGAGCTTGTGATTTTTCGCGATTCCTTTGGTAGCAGTATAACTCCTCTTTTAATAGACTCATATGCGAAAATTACCATGCTTGACCTCCGATATATCAGAACGGAGCTTATTTCCGACTATGCAAATTTTGACGGTGCGGACGTTTTGTTCCTATATAGCACCATGCTAATAAATTCGGCAGGTATTTTGAAGTGATACTTCACCTATAAACATTTGCAGCGCCCCACAAAGAGGCCAAACCGACAGGCAGTATTTTTGCTTCCCACAGAGGCAAAAAACGGACAGGGAAGTGCTCCTGCCTGTTCGGATAACATAGCCAAAAAATTCAAAACACTTAAGGAGAAAAACAGTATGAAAAAAATTGCAGCCTTAGCTCTTGCACTGACAATGTGCGTTGCACTTGTCGCCTGCGCACCAAAGGACAAGCCCAAGGAATCCGAAAAACCCGCTGAGCCGACAATGTCCGCAAAGCCCGAAGCTCCCGCCGTACCCGAAAATTCCGTAAAGCCCGAAGAACAGGGAGAACCTGCAGAGCCGGGCTTTGACAGCGACTGGACAGGACTTGAAAAGAAATTTGACACAGCATATCTCGGCACAAGCGACGACGGCGCGGACGTAGTGTTTGTTTACAATGCCACAACAGGCGTTGGAGCGTTTACAAAAGCCAGCCTGCAAACAGGAGAGTTCGTATATTACGTCGGAGCGCTTGCCGATAAAGGCAATGGAGCCTTTACATTGACGGACGGTGAAACCGGAAACACGCTCAACATCAGCGTTGCCGCCAATGCGGACGGCACAGCAAAGCTTGACGCGGGCACTGTTGGCAAATTTAGCGTTTCCACCTGCGAAATTACCGATGCGCTTACAAAGCTCACAAGCTTTGGTGTACCAACCCTAAAAGCATAAAGCCATCAATGCATCTGAAGTTGCAAAACAGTCCTGTTTTGCAACCCCAAAGAGCAAAAATTGCTCTTTGGGCAAATGCACTTCGCAAAGTGCATTTGTTCAGTGGACATTATATAACGGGCGGCAGATGCAAGCAAAAAATTCCAATTATTTTTGCCTTGCACTGCTTCCCGTTTTTTGCGAAAATAAAGTTGCACAAAAAAGACCTTGAATATGTTGGCACAGGGTGGTAGAATACAAAAGCTGATGTAGCAAAAATATGCAGGCGTAGTTTAGTGGTAAAATCTGAGTTTCCCAAACTCATGTCGGGAGTTCAATTCTCCTCGCCTGCTCCAAAATAAATTTGACGGTTTGCAAGTAAGCAAACCGTCAAATTTTTCTTTAAAATCAATGGTTTAAGCAACATCAAGAAAATGAA
>JAVVUU010000041.1:0-12037 GCA_036653035.1 Oscillospiraceae bacterium | reverse complement strand
CGCTCGGGGGTAACGGTCATTCCGGCAAAGCCGATGTCTGCCTTGCCCGCATTGACGGCAACGTTGATTGTGTCAAATTCCATGTCTTGAATTTCAAGCTTTAGTCCAAGCTTTTCGGCGATTGCACCGGCGATTTCGGCGTCGATGCCGACAATCTTATTGCCCTCATAGAACTCGTAGGGAGGGAACGCGGCGTTTGTTGCCATTGTTAGGGTGCCGTCTGTTACGGTTTTAAATTCTGCGGCGGGGGCAGCCGTGTCGTCGGCTTCGGGGCTTACCATGGGGGGGATGTCACTGCCGGAGGCGGACTTTTTGGGGCCGCAGGCGCCAAGGCCAAGAAGCATTACAAGTGCAAGAGTACCTGTAATTAGTTTTACTGATTTTTTCATTTTCATTTCACTCCATAAAAATTATTGTTGGTTCTTTTGCTATGAAACAGATTATAATACAGAGTGAATGATTATTCAAGGACAAATTCGCAATTATGCAAAGTTTCTGCATTGTAGCCAATGGATGCGGTATAATTTCACTTAATATTCAATAATATTGATAGAATTAAGAATAAATATTCAACGATATGCTATTTTGCTCTCCCGCCGAACTGTTCTGCGAGGGCGCTGTATTTTTTGCAGAGCGCCAAACGCTCACTTTCGCGGCCGCCTATGGCTTCGATTGAAATTGCCGAAACGTCCGCGAGCGGCGCTATTCGAACGCGGCATTTTCCGTCCGACACGGTCAGGCCGTCCGTAAAATCCGCGCCTGCTTCCCAGAGCGCACAGGACAGCTCACGCATTAGCCGCGCACGGTTGTCGCAGGCAAATTCGCGGCAAAGTCCAAGAGCGCGGCGGCCGGAAAGGCTGCTTTTTGAGGGGGAGGACTGCGCACCCGACCCCGCGGGGGCGATTACGCTTCCGGGAACGGTTATGGTTTTTGAGAGAAGTCTTGCACCGGAGCAGACAACCGTGCCGTCAATAATGCAGGATTTTCCTATAACCGCATCGTCTATGACGGAGCTTGAAATTTTTGAGCCGGCACCGACTCGGCTTGCGGAATGGATGATGCTTCGGGAAATTTCCGCGCCGCGCTCAATCTCCGCACCCTCGCAAATCATGCAGGGAGGAGTTAGCTTTGCGCGTTCAAGAATTTCGGGGGAGGCAAAAATTCCGGCTTCGGCGGACATTTGCATATTCATTTTAATTCGCAGTCTGCCCTCTAGGGCATCCATGCAGCAGCGCAGATAGCTTTTGGAGTCGCCTATATCGCACCAATAGCCCTCCATGGGTATGCCGACAATTTTGCAGCCCTTTTCAACAAGACGCGGAAAGAGGTCGCGCGCAAAATCAAAGGGAGTGTTTTCCGGCACAAGCTCCATGGCGGCGGGGGAAATCATATAGACACCGGTGTTCACAAGGTCTGTTACAACTCTTTCCCAATTCGGCTTTTCAATGAAGCTTATAACGCGCCTGTCCTTGTCTGTTAAAACCGTTCCGTAGGGGAGAGGCTCGGGGTGGGGGTAAAGCGCCATTGTGACCATTGCTCCGCAGGCGCTGTGCTCGCGGGCAAGACGGCGCAGGTCAAAATCGCAGGCGGCATCGCCGCTTATAACCAAAAAATCCTCGCCGCCGACAAAGTCCATGCAGGAGCGAACGCCGCCCGCCGTGCCGAGAGGCTCGCTTTCAATTCGATATTGCATGGAAACGCCAAAGGCCTCGCCATTACCAAAATAGTCGGTTATACATTCGGGCTTGTGACCCAGAGTTACGCAAAGCTCCGTGAAGCCGCAGCTTTTGAGAAGCTCTGTCAAATGCTCCAAAAGCGGCCTGCCCAAAAGCTTTGTCATGGGCTTTGGCATAGCTTCGCATATGGGACGCAGGCGAGTTCCCTTACCGCCCGCCATGATTACAGCTTTCATATGAATACCTTCTTTTTATATCTTATATGGGCAGCTCTAAAAATATAGCGACACGTTTTTTCGTGTTTCGCCATGTTCTCTTGTTGAAAGTATTTCCCGCAAGGAGTAAAAATAATCGCGATTGATGAAAAGCCGGATTTTTGGGAGCTTTTTTGGCTCTGTATATTGTAAACATGAAACGAACTGTGGTATACTAATCTGTACTATGTCGTAAACACGGGCAAGACATTAAAACGGAGGCAAAAACGTGAACAAAAACCTTAAAAGAATGCTCGAACCCGGCACAAGGCTGTTTTTTGTGTTCCTCGTGATTTTTGCGGGCATAGGGTTCTTTTTCAATACAAAGCTTGCCGCAGCCGAAACAGTTATAGTTGCGCTGCTCCTTATATATTCCATCGTAATCAGCCGCCGCAGCCGCCGCGAGCTTGTGGCATATATAGAATCGGTCACGCACGATGCGGAAACGGCAAAAAACGACACGCTCATAAATTTCCCTCTCCCCATGGTTGCTTTCAAGCTGAGCGACTCCGCAATTGTTTGGGGAAACCGCTTTTTCTTCGAAATTTTTGGCAAGGGCAAGCCGCGCTTTGACGCAAGGCTGTCCGATTTTGTCCCCGGCTTCAAGTCCAAATGGCTGACGGAGGGCAAGCTCCAATATCCCGACCTCATCGAACTAAACAGCCGCCGATACAGGGTCTACGGCAACATTGTCCGCGGCGAGGGCGACAACACACGCGACTTTATGGGCATAACCTACTGGCTGGATGTTACGGACTACGACCAAACAAAGGTCGAATACGAAAGCTCCCGCCCCATTGTTGCCATCATCCTGTTCGACAATCTCGAGGAAATCTCAAGAAATCAGCCGGAGCGCGTCCGCACGGAAATGCAAAACGCGGTTTCCGAAAAAATTGACGCATGGTGTGCAAATGTCGGCGCAATAGTCTGCCGTTACGACAGGGACCGTTACCTTTTCATCTTTGAGCAGCGCTACTACCAAAAGCTTGCGGACGAAAAGTTTTCGCTTGTAGATGATGTCCACAAGGTAATCAGCCCAAGCGGAGTTCATGCAACGGTTAGCGTTGGCATGGGACGGGACGGCGCAAGCTTTGAGGAAAACTTCAATTTTGCATCCCTCAGCACCGAAATGGCGCTCTCTCGCGGAGGCGACCAGGTTGTTGTCAAAAACCGCTTCAGCTTCGAATTTTTCGGCGGACGCGGCGAGGAGGTTGAAACCCGCACAAAGGTCAAATCCCGCGTTATGGCAAACGCCTTGGCGGAGCTTATGAAAAGCTCCGACCAAACCTATATAATGGGTCACCGCTTTGGAGATATGGACTGTGTCGGTGCCGCCGCCGGAATTTGCTGCATTGCCCGCAGACTTGGCTGCCGCGCCCACATTGTCATTGACGATGCGAACAATGCCGCACAAACCCTCATTGATATGCTTCGCAGAGCGGAGGAATATAAGGACGTTTTCATCAGCCCGCAGGAGGCAATTCTCCACGCCGATAAGGGCACGCTCCTTGTTGTGGTTGACACAAACCGTCCCGAGCAGGCAGAGGATCAAAGCCTTCTCATGGCCTGCAACCGCGTTGCCGTAATCGACCACCACCGCCGTGCCGCGAGCTACATCCAAAACGCCGCGCTAACCTTTCTCGAGCCATACGCATCCTCAGTTTGCGAGCTTGTGTGCGAGCTTTTGCAGGAGCTTGTTGAGCAATCGGACATCCTCCGCGTTGAGGCGGATGCAATGCTTGCCGGCATAGTTATGGACACCAAGAGCTTTACCCTCCGCACGGGCGAGCGCACCTTTGACGCCGCAGCGTTCCTGCGCCGAGCGGGTGCGGATACCGTTGCCGTCAAAAAAATTCTTCAATGCGAATTTGACGACACGGTTTCACGCTACAAAATTCTCCAGCAGGTAAAGCGCTATCACGACAACATCGCCATCGCCGTCATTGAGGACCCGCAGGACAGAATTGTTGCGGCGCAGGCGGCGGACGAAATGCTCAACATAATCGGAATTCAAGCCTCACTTGTCATATACCCAACGGAAAACGGCGGCGTAATAGTTTCCGCGCGCTCCATTGGCGATGTTAACGTTCAGGTGCTCTTGGAGGAATTGGGCGGCGGCGGCAACAAATCCGCGGCGGGCGTTCAGCTCGAAAATATCGCGCTTCGCGACGCCGTAAACAAGCTGTTCGCGGCGATTGACAAGTATTTTGAAGAATAAAAACAACTGAAATTTTAGGAAGGCAGGACAATATGAAGGTAATATTTTTAACCGATGTAAGAGGTCACGGCAAGAAGGACGAATTAAAAGAGGTTTCGGACGGCTACGGAAGAAACTATCTTCTCCCCAGAAAGCTTGCCGTTGAAGCAACCGCGGATACGCTAAACAGCATGAAGCTAAAGGAAAAAGCAAAGGCATCCCAGCTTGCGAAGGACAGGGCAATCGCCGAGGAAACCGCAAAAAAGCTTGAGAGCCTTATTGTAAAAATCCCCGCAAAGGCGGGAACCGGCGGCAGACTTTTCGGCTCCGTCACCTCAAAGGAAATAAGTGACGCACTTTCCGCACAGCACGAGCTTTCAATAGACAAAAACAAAATCGTTCAGGGCGACCCCATCAAAAACTTTGGCAGCTATTCCGTAAAGTGCAAGCTTGGCTTTGAAGTAATGGGCACAATAAATGTCGTTGTAATCGAGGAATAATGAGGAGCTAGAATGGACGAGCTTTTGGGTCTGCGGACACCGCACAGCGCAGAGGCGGAGCAGGCGGTTATCGGCGCAATGCTCATTGACCCCGCCTGCATACCCGATGTTTTGAACAAAGCGCGCGCGGACGACTTCTATCTGGAAACAAACCGCGACATCTTTGACACTATATATTATATGTATGCCTATGGGCGCACGATTGACCCCATTACCGTGCTTGACCAAATGCGCGTTCGCGGAATACATAAGGAAAACTCGCAGAGCTATCTGCTTGAGCTTATGCAGGTTACGCCGACTGCCGCGAATGTCCTGAAATATGTTGACATTCTGCGTGAGCAGTCCTTGCTTCGCGCCTTGGCAAAGGTCGGCAGTGAAATTACTGCCATGGTTGCCGAGGGCGCGGGCGAGGCCGAAACCCTTCTTGAAGCGGCAGAGCGAAAAATTTATGCTCTCCGTCAGGGACGCACGGTCGGCGGTCTTGTAAAAATTGCGAATGTCATTCAAGATGTATACAACCAAATTTCCATAAATGCCGTCAGTGACGATAAAATTCCCGGTCTTGCAACAGGTCTGCCCGATTTGGACGAAACCATTTTGGGACTTAACAAGGGCGACCTTGTGCTTGTTGCCTCCCGCCCCGGCATGGGAAAAACCAGTATTGCACTTAATATTGCACTCCATGTCGCAAAAACCTCTAAAAAAACCGTTGCAATTTTCTCGCTCGAAATGGCGCGCGAACAGCTTGCAATCCGCCTGCTTGCGGGCGAGAGCCTAATCGACAGTCAAAAGCTTTTAACCGGCAGGCTGAACTCGGCGGAGTGGCAGCGCCTTGGCACGGCGGCCTCCGTTGTCAGCGAAACGGACATCCTAATCGACGACAACCCAACCCTTTCCGTTGCGGAAATGAACTCCCAGTGCCGCAGGCTCGATAATCTCGGCCTTGTTGTCATCGACTACCTCCAGCTTATGCAGTCCGCCGGAAGCGGGCACAGCTATGCGGGGGAAAGCCGCACACAGGCGGTTTCGGACATGAGCCGAATGCTAAAAATTATGGCAAAGGAGCTTACCGTTCCGGTCATTTGCCTGTCCCAGCTCTCCCGTGCAAACGAAGCGCGAACAAATAAGCGGCCCATGCTCTCCGACCTGCGTGAATCCGGTGCAATCGAGCAGGATGCGGACATCGTAATCGGCCTTTACCGCGAGGGCTATTACGAAAAGGAATGTGAAAACCCGAACGAAGCCGAGGCAATAGTCCTAAAAAACCGCCACGGCGAAACGGGCACTATAAACCTCATGTGGCTGCCCGAATACACAAGCTATGTTTCCTCCGAAAGGCATCACAGCGAAGATGAATATTGATTTCTGCGAAAAATACAATATGCTCCCGCACGGCGGCATTGTCCTCTGCGCGGTTTCCGGCGGCAAGGACTCCATGTGTCTGCTGAAGGAGCTTTGCGAAATTGCGCCGAGCTATGGCTTTTCGGTTTCCTGCGCCCACTTTAACCACTGCCTGCGCGGAGCTGACTCCGACGGCGATATGGAATTTGTTAAAAGCTATTGCGCCGAGCGGGATATTCCCTGCTATGTCGGCAGTGCCGAGGTTGCCGCGTTTTCGCGCGAAAACGGCATGGGAACAGAGGAAGCGGCACGCATTTTACGATACGCCTTCTTGGAAAAAACGGCGGACGAAATCGGCGCTTTGCGCATTGCAACCGCGCACACGGCGGACGATAACGCCGAAACGGTGCTTTTCAACATGGCGCGCGGCAGCGGTCTAAAAGGGCTTTGCGGTATTCCGCCCGTTCGCGGGAAATTTATCCGCCCGCTTTTGCAAACCACCACGGCGGAGGTTTTGCAGTATTTAGATGAGCACGGCATCCCCCACAGGGAGGACGCAACCAACAGCGAGGACAACTACACCCGCAACAAAATCCGCCACCGCATAGTTCCGGAGCTTCAAAAAATTAACGGCGGCTTCAACGAAAACCTTGTCCGCTGTGTGTCGCTTTTGCGTGAGGACGACGACTATTTATCCGCGCTTGCAAAGAGCTTTGCGGACGAAAATTTCAAAAACGGCGCGCTTCCGGCAGAAAAGCTTTTTCGGCTTCCGCGCCCCGTTTCCGCAAGGGTGCTTCAAAGCATTGCCAAATGCGAGCTTTCGGCGGCGCACATTGACGCAATCCGAAAAATCGCGGGCGGCGAAAATCCACACGCGTCCGTTGATTTGCCCGGCACAAGAGTAACGCGCGAATATGACAAGCTCCTTTTTGGCAAGGCGCAGGCAAAGGAAATTTTGCCGACACTTTTAAAAATTGGCGGCGAAACCGATATTTTGGAGGCCAAGTTGCAAATAAATTGCAAATTCATCCCAAAATGTGCGGAAATTCATAATTCCTTTAACAATTTTTTCTTTAAAAGTGATAGTATCTGTGGTAATATATTTGTCAAGTCGCGCTCAGACGGTGAAAAAATTAGGCTTTGCGGCCGAGCGTGTACAAAATCGCTCAAAAAGCTTTTTTCCGAAAATCGCCTAAACGGCACAGAGCGCGGAACAATTCCCGTGCTTTATGACGAGCTTGGCCCCATTGCAATTTATGGCTTCGGCATTGCCGAGCGCTGTCTGCCGCAAGCGGGGGATGACGTTATCCGCATTACTTTAAGAACGACCGCCGAGGCAATTTGAGCCGGCGTAAACAATATATATAACTTTTTCAAATTATTGGGGAGAATAAAGAAATGACAAACGACATATTAAAGGTGCTTCTCACAGAACAGGAATTGAGCACCCGTGTTTCGGAGATGGGAAAGAGTATTTCCGAAAAGTATCGCGGTGAGGAGCCTCTTTTTGTCGGCGTTCTCAAGGGTAGCTTTGTTTTTATGGCTGACCTCATCCGCGCGGTTGACCTCAAATGCTCAATAGACTTCATGGCGGTTTCCTCCTATGGTGGTGGAACAACCTCAACGGGTGCCGTCAAAATCAACAAGGATCTAAACCAAGACATCGCCGGCCGCCACGTTATAATAGTGGAGGACATTTTGGACAGCGGCGTTACACTGAACTACCTTGTCGGCTATCTCCAAAACCGCCGACCCTCCGAAATTACACTTGTCACACTTTTCGACAAGCCCGCAAGGCGCAAGGCACCCATAAAGGCCGATTTTGTCGGCTTTGAGGTTCCCGATGAATTTATAGTCGGCTATGGCCTTGACTACGCCGAAAAATATCGCAATCTCCCCTATATTGGCGTTCTAAAACCCGAAATTTATTCCGATTAACACGCCGCTCCGTCACTTGGCGGACGATAAGCTTTTCGGATAATTTTGTATATCAGCACATGAAGGAAGTGATTTTAGCTTGAAAAAAAACCGCAACCAAGCCAGAGATATTGGATTTTACGTCCTAATTTTAGTAATTCTTCTGGCGACGGTTTTTACAATGACATCAAAAAAGAATGTATCCCCGGAGCTTCTTTACTCCGAGGTTTACGACCTATTTGAGAACGAACAGGTGGACTCCTTTGACCTCGTCGGAAACGAGCTTACAATGAAGCTCAAAACACCCTACAAGGATGTTGACCTTATCACCACAAAGGTGTATTCACTTGAGCTGTTTTACAGCGACCTTGGCGACATTATCAAGGAGCAAAAGGCAGACGGAACCATCAAGGAATACGACTATAACGAGCCTTGGGTTGCACCTTGGTGGGTGTCCATGCTTCCGTATTTCGGCATAATCCTCGTATTTGGCCTGTTTTGGTACTTTATGATGAAAAATGCCGCACGCGGCGGCGGTGCAGGCGGCGGAGCCATGAAGTTTGGCAAAGCGCGCGTTCGTCTTGGAACGGACGAAAAGAAAAAGGTAACCTTTGCCGATGTTGCGGGTGCGGATGAAGAAAAGGCCGAGCTTCAGGAAATCGTCCAATTCCTCAAAAATCCCTCTCTGTTCGGCGAAATGGGTGCAAGAATACCCAAGGGCGTTTTGCTTGTCGGCCCTCCGGGCACAGGTAAAACCCTTATCGCAAAGGCGGTTGCGGGAGAAGCGGGAGTGCAGTTCCTCTCAATCTCCGGCTCCGATTTTGTCGAGCTTTATGTCGGCGTTGGCGCATCACGCGTCCGCGACCTCTTTGAGCAGGCAAAGAAAACCGCTCCGGCCATCATCTTCATAGACGAAATCGACGCGGTTGGCCGTCAGCGCGGCAGCGGCTTGGGCGGCGGTCACGATGAGCGCGAGCAAACCCTAAACCAGCTTTTGGTCGAGATGGACGGCTTTGGCAACAACGACGGCGTTATTGTAATCGCCGCCACCAACAGGCAGGACATTTTGGACAGCGCACTTCTCCGTCCCGGTCGTTTTGACCGCACCGTTTATGTTGGACTTCCCGACATTCGCGGCCGCGAGGAAATTTTAAAGGTTCACTCCAAGGGCAAGCCGCTCGGCGAGGATGTTGACCTCAACAGCATTGCAAAGGGCACTCCCGGCTTTACGGGAGCCGACCTTGAAAATCTGCTCAACGAGTCCGCACTTTTGGCGGTTCGCCGCAACAGACGCTTTGTTACCATGGCGGATGTTGACGAGGCCATCCTAAAGGTTATGGCAGGCCCCGAAAAGCGCAGCCGCGTAATTTCCGAAAAGGAACGCAAGCTTACAGCCTACCACGAAGCGGGACACGCCGTTGTTTCAAAATATTTGGAGCACACCGACCCCGTTCACCACATCACAATAATCCCCCGCGGCGGCGCGGGCGGCATGACCATCTATCGCCCAACGGAGGACAAAACCTTTGTTTCAAAGAGCGAGCTGTTTGAAGAAATTGTAACCTGCCTTGGCGGGCGCATTTCCGAAAAGCTCATGCTGGACGACATTTCCACAGGCGCTTCAAGCGATATTCAGCGCGCGAGCGCACTTGCCCGTGCAATGATTACAAAATACGGCTTCTCCGAAAAGCTGGGGCCGATATCCTTCGACAGCTCCGACCACAGCATCTTTATAGGCCGCGATTTTGGCCAAACAAAGAGCTATTCCGAAAAAATCGCCTCCGAAATTGACGACGAGGTCAAGAGCATATTTGACGATGCCTGTGCCGTTTGCGAGAAAATCCTCTCGGAGCACCGTGACCAAGTGATTGCAACAGCCGAATACCTCCTTGCCCACGAAACCATGGAGGGCGCGGACTTTATATTCCTCTGCGAAAACGGCTATGTTCCCGAAAAGCTTGACGAAGCCGAGCCGGAGGACATCTATATCACAGCAGCCGAAGAAGCCGCCGCGACTATCACCGAAATTAAAGCGGATGAAGCCACGGATAACGGCGAAGCGGACACCGAGGACAAAGCAGCCTCCGCAATTGACGGAGATAAAAATGCAAATTCCAACGACACCGCAAAAAATCCCGACGGCGAGGACAAATAAAATACACCACAAAGGGCGGGGCGTGTCCCGCCCTTTTCAGAGAGAAAGCTGGTTCAAAATATGAAGCTTGGCATAGTCGGCTTGCCAAATGTTGGCAAAAGCACACTTTTCAACGCAATTACAAATGCGGGCGCGGAGAGCGCAAACTACCCCTTTTGCACAATTGACCCAAATGTCGGAACGGTTGCCGTTCCCGATGCACGGCTGGACTTTTTGGCGGAGCTTTACAAGCCAAAAAAATACACGCCCGCGGTAATCGAATTTGTTGACATCGCGGGACTTGTCCGCGGCGCTTCAAAGGGCGAGGGGCTTGGCAACAAGTTTTTGAGCAACATTCGCATGACGGACGCAATTGTCCACGTTGTCCGCTGCTTTGACGACGAAAATGTAATCCATGTTGAGGGCGGCTGCGACCCCCTGCGCGACATCGAAATTATAAACCTTGAGCTTATCATGGCGGACATGGAAATGGTTGAGCGCCGCATCGACAAAGCAAAAAAGGCGGGTAAGGGCGACAAAAAATACCTGCACGAGGCCGAGGTTATGGAGGGCTTGCTTGCTTTCCTAAACGATGGCAAATGCGCCCGAAACTACGACTGCTCCGAAACGGACAGGGAAATTATCTGCGAGAGCGAGCTGCTAAGCCTAAAGCCCATCATTTATGCCGCGAATATGGACGAGGCGGGCTTTGCCGCAGGCTATGAAAACAGCGATTATTACAAGCGCGTTGAAAAATATGCGACAGAGGAAGGCTCGCAGGTGCTTCCGATTTGCGCAAAGGTTGAGCAGGAAATCGGCGAGCTTGACGCGGAGGACAAGGAGCTGTTTTTGGAGGAGCTTGGCATGACGCAGTCGGGCCTTGACCGCCTAATCACCTGCTCCTACGACCTTTTGGGACTTATTTCATTCCTAACCTCCGGCTCGGACGAGGTTCGCGCATGGACAATAAAAAAAGGCTCAAAAGCCCCGCAGGCGGCGGGAAAAATTCACACCGATTTTGAACGCGGCTTCATCCGCGCCGAAATAGTCGCATTTGACGACCTCAAAGCCTCCGGCAACATGGCGGTTGCCAAGGAAAAAGGACTTGTCCGAAGCGAGGGCAAGGAATACATTATGCACGATGGCGATGTGACGCTCTTCCGTTTTAACGTCTGATAACCTATACATTATATATTAAGGAGAAATTACCATGGACGAAAAGCAATTTACCTTCGAAAACCCCGATTTTAAGTTGGCTTACAGGCACACCTGCTCTCATATTTTGGCACAGGCGATTAAGCGCCTTTACCCCGACACAAAATTTGCCATAGGCCCCGCCATTGACGACGGCTTTTATTACGACTTGGACTCCGAAACCGTTTTCACCCCCGAAATTCTCGAAACGCTTGAAGCCGAAATGCGCAAAATCTGCAAGGAGAAAATTAAGCTTGAACGCTTTGAGCTGCCCCGGGCGGAAGCCTTGGAGCTTATGAAGGACGAGCCCTACAAGGTGGAGCTTATCAACGATTTGCCCGAGGACGCGGCACTTAGCTTTTACAAGCAGGGCGACTTTACCGACCTTTGCGCCGGCCCCCACATGGACTCCACAGGTCGCATAAAGGGCAACGCCATCAAGCTTACAAGCTGCACCGGCGCCTATTGGCGTGGCGACTCCAAGCGCAAAATGCTCCAAAGAATTTACGGCACCTGCTTCCCCAAAAAAGAGGAGCTGGACGCCTACCTTGAAAAAATCGAGGAGGCAAAGCGCCGTGACCACCGCAAGCTTGGCAGGGAGCTTGGACTTTTCATGCTCACCGACGAGGGCCCCGGATTTCCGTTTTTCCTGCCCAAGGGCATGGAGCTGAAAAACGCACTCATCAACTATTGGCGCGAGGTTCACAAGCGCTATGGCTATGTTGAGGTTTCCACACCCATGATTTTAAATCGTCAGCTTTGGGAGCAGAGCGGGCATTGGGATCACTACAAGCAAAATATGTACACCACCGTCATTGACGATG
>JAVVUU010000040.1:0-12256 GCA_036653035.1 Oscillospiraceae bacterium | reverse complement strand
TTATAATGGGCATTCCCATAAAAATAACCTCCAAATTTTAGTTTTTAATTGCAGTGCCGCAAAGCACTGCCACAAATTTGTTGGAGTCAAGCCGCCTTATTTCTGCTCTGTTTTGACTCCCCAACCCAGCTATGGGTTCATTCCCACAATATGCGCGGCGAAAAATTTTGTGAATTTTGTCGGGGAACACCGCCGAGCGCAGTTGCCTGCCGAATTTGTGCGCAAATGCGGCGAAGGATGCGCAAAGTTTGGCGTTAACATCGCTCTGTGCTCCCTTTACATTCACAATTTCCCGTGATATTATAATGTCGCATGGCAAGCTCTGCCATCACAATCGAATACATCTTTTTGTGACCTCATGGGCGATGAACCTATGAGGGTGAACAAGGGAATCGGGTTAGACCCCCGAACGGTACCGCCGCTGTAAGCGTTGAGGACATATCCGTGACGAAAGTCGGTCACTGGGAAACCGGGAAGGCTGGATATGTACGCAGGAGATTTTTTCCATAAAACGCAAAGTCAGAAGACCTACAAGAAGTTCAAAAAATGCGCAGCTCCATAGGAGCCTGCGCGTTATTGGCGTGCAGAAATACGGCTGCGGCAATCATTATGGTTGCCGCAGCTTTTTTGTGTTTGCGCCAAAGCAAAATTGAGAATGGAGAATGAAGAATGAAAAAAACCACGAGTAAGGCACTTTCACTGCTGTTGGCGCTGATTTTGGTGCTTTCCCTACTGCCCGCGGGAGCAATGGCGGCGGAGGACACAAGCGTCACGCCTTATGTCAATTCACCAACTGATGCTTCCACGCAGAACCCCGACCACACCCCAAAGCTCACCTATACTCAGGCCGATGGCAAAGACATCCCCACAGATGGCTACACCTACAATACCGGAGATGCGGCAACGCCAATAAAGGTAATCTGCACATCCGATGTTACAGGCGGCACGTATGCCTATTGCTGGTATACCCGCGAAAAATACGGCTGTAGCCGTGCCGCAGGTATTTATAATCAAGCCGAGTATACCCCCGCAACAGCAAGGGGCGGCGAATATAAATATTATTGCAAGGTGGAATTCACCTACGAGGGCATTACATACACAGTGAATGGTGACTACACCGACCCTGCGCTTGTTGTAACTCCCGTTAAGGTGCTTGCCACAAGCGCGGCAAAGCCCTCGATAACTAAACAGCCTTTAAGCCGCGAATATGTGCTTGGCGAAGCGCCCCTCTCGCTTGAGCTTACCGCAAAATATCCCACCGATGGCGGCAAGCTGTCCTACCAATGGTTTAGCAGTGCGGACAACACCACCTTCTCCAAAATTGAGGGCGCAACCGCAAAAAGCTATACGCCCGCCGGCTCCGATAAATCCACAAGCAGCTATTACTACTGCGAAGTTACAAGCACGGTTAAAAGCCTGAACGGAAACACCTACACGGCTTCGGAAAATTCGGATACCGCAACAATTTCCTTTAAAAGTCTTGATGAGCTTGGTGCAAATTGGCAGGGCAAGGGCACTGCGGCGGAGCCTTATCGGATTAACAATATAACGGAGCTTGAGCATCTCCGCGATATGGTCAACACAAAGGCGGTCACCTTTGAAAGCTATTATTTCATCTTGGAAAATGATATTACGCTGCCCTCCGAATGGGTGCCCATAGGCGCACTCAAAAATGGTGCAAATAACAGCGGAGGCGGCGCCAACATCAACCCGTTCTCCGGCGTTTTTGACGGCGGAGGAAAGACAATCACGACTGCAAACGAGGGTTTGCCCCTGTTCGGATATGTCCGCGAGGCAAGAATTTGCAATTTGAACATCAGCGGCAAAATTGCAGGCTATGGCCTTGTTAATAATTATTGCGTCGATTACGGTGCAGACGGAAATTATAGCAGCGGAACAGGCGGCAGCAGTGAGCCGGGCTGTCCCGACACGGTTGATATTGATAATGTCACCCTAAGGTCCGGCTCCTCCACAAGGTGCTCGGGCTTCATAGGCGGCTTTGCTTCTGCCGCAAATGTTGTAAATATCAGCAATTCCAAAATTGAAGCCAATGTTGTAATCGGCTATGACAAGAGCCTAAACGAAATTGGCTCCTTTGCGGGCAATCTCAACGGAACTATGACAAATTGCGTCAGCTATGCCACGGTATACGGCAAGGACTATGTCGGCGGATTGGTTGGCCGCAAGGGGGAAGCCATTGGCCCCTGCAAGCTTGCAAACAGCTCCTTTCAAGGCAAGCTTGAAGCCTCGGGGAACTATGTCGGCGGCATTATCGGTGCAGGATATTATTCAAGCTCCGCACCAAACGCGCCCTGCATTTCGGTGCGCAATTGCTATGCTACAGGCTCTGTTCTCGGCGCAGATTTTGTCGGCGGAATTATCGGCGCAGAGCCGGCTGTTAAGCAATGCCTTGCAAACGGTGTTGGCTATATCCAAAACAACTATTTTGCAGGCACACTCAATGCAACAGCCAAATCGCCCAATGTCGGCGGCATTATCGGCCATATGCTGTCGCTCAACCGCTACAATGTTATTTCAAACAACTATTACACAGAAAACTGCGGCGCAAAATTGGGAATTGGTTCCCTTGGCAGTGTTGATATCTCCGACCCAAGATTTTGCCGCTTTGATGACCGAACGGGTGCGGGAGCGGAAAAGCTTGCAGCCTCCGCAACAGCTGCGGAATTTACGGACGGCACAATTCTCAACAAATTAAACGCGGGCGTTAACAGCGGGAAAAATTGGATTTCCGCTGCGGATGGCTCAAAATTCCCGGAGCTTGGCAGCAAGCTCTGTATGGTTGATTTCACTGTCAATGCGTCCAAATCGGCTTATCCCGGAGGAAGCAGTCTTGATGTTGGCGGCATGACCATTTTAGCTCGCTTCAGCGATGGAAGCACAAAAGCAATTGATGGAAATGAGGTCGTTTTTTCGGGATTTAACAGTCTTGTAAAGGGCTACAAAACCATCACCGCCGCTTATCAAAATCACACGGCGCTGTTTGAGGTGAATGTTACCACCGACCCGCCAACAGCAAATCCCGACACAGCCTTTAATGTCAGCTTTTCCCTGCTTGGGGACAGCAAGCACGGCGAGGGCGGCGGCATACACACCTTTAAAAGCGGCGGATTGAGCACATGGCTTGCCCCAAAAGTGTTTACGGTTTCCGAGGGCAGTACAGCTCTCGATGTCTTGGAAACCGCTCTCAACGAAGCGGGAATGTCTTGGTCAAACAAAGGCGGCTACATTTCAGGTATTACGCGAAGCGGAGTTACGCTTTCCGAGTTTGACAACGGCCCCAACTCCGGCTGGATGTTTTTGCTCAACGGAAATCACCCACTGCTGAGCGTTTCCGAACAGCTCCTCAAGAGCGGGGATACCATAATATTCCATTACACCGATGACTATAACAAAGAGCAAGGCTCCGAAATTTGGGGCGGCAACGATGCAACGCCGGAAAATTCCGATGCAACGGTTATGAAACCCGAAACGACCGTAACGGATGGTGCGGCAAGCTCCACTATCAGCTCCAATGAGGCGGACAAAGCCGTTGAAGCTGTCAAAAAAAGTGGTGAAAAGGAGCTTGTTATTGCGCCGCAGGTCAACGGAGATGTGTCCAAAATGACGGTTTCTCTACCAAAAACCGCCGTGTCTAACCTTGCAGACGGCACCAAAGCGGCACTGACCGTGGACTCCAAGGTGGCAAAAATCAGCCTTTCCACCGCCGCGCTTGCCACAATTTCCAAACAATCCGGTGACAACGTGAGCATCACAGCGGAAAAGGCCGACACCTCAAAAATGAGCGAGGAAAACAAAAAGCTCGTTGGAAACCACCCTGTATATGATTTCTCCGTCAAGGTTTGCGAAAACAAGGTCACAGAGTTTGGCGGCACAGTCACTGTAAGCATCCCCTACACCCCCCAAGAGGGCGAGGACACCGACAAAATAACAATTTATTATATAGACAAAGTTGGCAATCCCATAGAAATGACGGGCGCAAAATATGACCCCGCCACCAAAAGCATTGTTTTTGAAACGACCCACTTTTCCACCTTTGCCGTGGTTTACGATGAAGCAAGGACGCTGTTTCGCGATGTTCACAAAAACGACTGGTTCTGTGAAGCCGTGCAGTTTGTCACCGAAAAAAACCTATTTAACGGCACTTCGGCCACAAGCTTTTCTCCCAACACCGACATGAGCCGCGCCATGCTCGTAACCGTTTTGCACCGTCTTGCGGGCAAGCCCGCCCCAACAAAACCCGCGAGCTTTAGCGACGTTGCCGCAGGCGAATGGTATGCCGATGCCGTGGCATGGGCGGCGGAAAATAAAATTGTTAGCGGAAACGGAAATGGCTTTGACCCCAACGGCAGTATTACCCGCGAAGCGCTTGCCGCTGTCCTCTACCGCTACGCCATATTCAAGGGTCTTGATGTCGGCAAAACAAACGACCTTGCAAGGTTTAATGATGCCGCAAAAGTGTCCGATTGGGCGCAGTCCGCAATGAAATGGTCTGTTGGAACAGGACTTATTGCAGGCCGCACTGCCACAGCTCTCGCACCCTGCGGCAATGCCGTCCGTGCCGAGGTTGCCGTGATGCTCAGGCGTTTTGTCACCGATATTGTTCGATAAAAGCTCATTCACCGAGAAGGAGATATAATGAAACAAAAAACAACAAGATTTCTTGCTCTGTTCCTCGCTGTTTGTCTGTGCCTTGGCGCAATCGGAGGTGCAGGTGCGGTTTCAAGCGACAAGCTGAACGCCGCCATTGCCGATACCGCAAAGCACATGACCGAAACGGTCAAGTCCCCTCAGGTTGGCACAATTGGCGGCGAATGGGCCGTTTTTGGCTTGGCGCGCAGTGGCTTCAAGGTTTCGGATAAATATTATCAGGACTACTATGACACCCTCACCGCCTATGTAAAGGCCTGCAAGGGCAAGCTTCACGACAAAAAATACACGGAGTATTCCCGCATTATCATAACGCTTTCCGCCCTTGGCAAAAACCCCGCCGATGTCGGCGGCTACAATTTGCTGACACCCTTGGGCGACTATGACAAAACCGTTTGGCAGGGGATAAACGGCCCAATCTGGGCACTGCTTGCGCTGGATTCGGGCGCTTATGCCATGCCGCAAAATCCAAAAGCAAAAACGCAGGCCACGCGTGATATGTACATACGGCGGATTTTGGACTGTCAGCTTTCCGACGGCGGATGGTCACTGCAAGGCGGCGCGGGGAGCATTTCCGACCCCGACATAAGCGGCATGGCACTGCAAGCTCTTGCAAAATATCAAGCCATGCCCGAGGTTAAACGCGCAACGGAGCAGGCTCTTAGCTGCCTCTCCAAGCAGCAGGGAAAGGACGGCGGCTACGGAAGCCGAAGCACCGACAATTCCGAAAGCGTGGTTCAGGTAATCGTAGCGCTTTGCGAGCTTGGGATTTCATTGGACGACCCGCGCTTTGTAAAAGACGGAAACACAACGCTTTATAATTTGATGACATTCTATACCCCACAAAAAGGCTTTTTGCACACGTCCGACGGCGGCGGAAGCAACCAAATGGCAACAGAGCAGGGCTTTTACGCTCTCGTTGCCGCCGAGCGACTGCAAAGCGGCAAGCCATCACTTTACCGCATGAGCGATGCGCTGAAAATTTCAACGCCCGACGATGACGATATAAAAAAAGGCGAAGGCTTGGCGGGGAAAAACGCGGACGTAAAAGCACAAGCCATAGCTTTTCCCGGAAAGACCTTTGACGACATCAGTACGCACAAAAATCGACCCGCAATAGAAGCGCTTGCCTCCCGAGGTATTATTAAGGGCAAAAGCGACACCGCCTTTGACCCCAACGCAAGCGTAACCCGCGCGGAATTTGCCGCCATTGTTGTCAAGGCGTTGGGGCTTGCTCCCGCGGCTGTCAAAAATTTTTCCGATGTTCCCGCAAACGCTTGGTATGCCCCCCTTGTCGGCACGGCATATACATATAAAATTGCGGCGGGCGTTGACGCTGCACATTTTAACCCGCTTGGCACCATCACCCGCCAAGAGGCGGCCGTCATGGCGGCTCGCGCCGCCGTGCTCTGCGGAATGGATACGGCGCTTGACGAAGCCTCCGTCCAAGGCACCTTGGCAAGGTTTTCCGACTGTATAAAATGTGCCGAATGGGCGCGTTCCGCTCTGGCTTTTTGTTACGGAGCAGAGCTTTTGCCGCAAACCGACACAGAAATTTTGCCAATGCGTGAAATGAAACGCTGTGAAATTGCTCAAATGCTCTTTAACCTTTTGGGCACTGCCAAGCTGCTTTAAGGGGGCATTATGAAAATTACGAAAAAGAAAATAATCCTTGCCTTGGCACTTATAGCTGTTCTCGCGCTTGCATTTTGGTGGGGCGGCTCTGCCGTCGGTCTGCGCGGTGCAGCATCGGCTCCCGCACCCTCCGCTTCAGCCGAGCCTGCCGCAAAGCCATCCCCCGCACCGACAGCTACCGAAGCGCCCGCCGCTTCAAAGCCGACAGCGCCCCCCACAGCGGGCGCGGATGCCGAAATGATAATCGACAAAAATACAGGCAAAGACAAACATTCAGCCGAGCCTGCCCCCTCCGAAAAGCCCCTCCCCGCAGAGCCTGAAAACACCCCTGTCGGCGGCAAAGCTTTCACCTGCACCTTGTCTGTAAATTGCGCCGCAATCCTAAATAATATGGATATGTTGGATAAGGAAAAGGCGGATTTACTGCCGGCGGGCGGCATAATTTTTCCCGCCGCCACTGTTACCTTTTGCGAGGGCGAGAGCGTTTTCGATGTACTTGCGCGGGAGCTGAAAAAAAGCGGCATTCATCTCGAATTTGTGAACACGCCCATCTACAATTCCGCCTACATAGAGGGTATCCAAAACATCTACGAATTTGACTGCGGCGAGCTTTCCGGCTGGATGTACAAGGTAAACGGCTTATTTCCAAGCTACGGCTGTTCACGCTATCAGCTCAAGCAGGGCGACCTTGTGGAATGGGTCTACACCTGCGATTTGGGCGCGGATGTCGGCGGCGCAGCACCGGTCGGGAGCTAAAAATTATGAAGGACGCGTTTTCTGCCTACCATCCGGCGGTAAATTTTCTCTATTTTGGATTGGTACTCCTGTTTTCGATGTGCTTTATGCACCCGCTGTGCCTGATGATTTCGCTCACTGCGGCATTTTCGTGGTCTGTCTATCTAAACGGAAAACGGGCGGTGCGGTTCAATCTGCTGTTTTTGCTGCCCGCCATGCTTGTAATGGCGCTTGTAAATCCCGTGTTCTGTCACGAGGGCGTAACAATCCTTGCCTATCTGCCAAACGGCAACCCGCTCACATTGGAAGCTATCGTCTATGGCTTTGCTTCGGCGGCACTTTTAGCTTCGGTAATGTGTTGGTTTTCCTGCTACAACGCCGTAATGACCTCCGACAAATTTGTCTGCCTTTTTGGGCGTATCATCCCCTCGCTGTCACTGCTGCTGTCCATGTGCCTGCGCTTTGTGCCAAAATTCAAGGCGCAGATTAAAGAGGTTTCCAACGCGCAAAGGTGCGTGGGGCGGGATGCTTCCAACGGCAAGCTCCTTTTGCGGGCAAGGCATGCCATCCACATTCTCTCAATAATGGTCACTTGGTCACTCGAAAACGCCATTGAAACAGCGGACTCCATGAAAAGCCGCGCCTATGGCCTGCCGGGACGCACGGCGTTTTCAATCTATCGCTTTGACAGCCGCGACAAGGGTGCGCTCTGTCTTATATCGGGGCTTGGCGTTTTTATTATCGCCATGACCCTTGCGGGTGGGTTTTACTGCCGCTACTTTCCAAGCTGCAAAGTGGCAGCTTGGAACGCATTTTCAATTTCCGGCTTTCTTGCCTACCTGCTGCTTTGCACAATCCCGCTCATAATTGATTTGCGGGAGGATTACAGGTGGAAAAGCCGTGATAGTCAGTAAACCGATGCAAGCCTGCAATGGCTGCCATGTGTATTGCGGTGTGAACGCGGACGCACCTATCGTGTGGGCGGCCGACTAAAAAACAAAAAGGAGATACCGCGATGAGTGAAACCGAAATTTTTCGGCTCGACCGCCTTGGCTTCGCCTATCCCGAGCAGGCGAATGCCGTGCTAAAGGATTTGAGCCTGACCATAGAGCGCGGGGAGTTCGTCACTCTCTGTGGCCCCTCCGGCTGTGGAAAAACCACACTTTTGCGTCAGCTCAAAACCGTTCTTGCCCCGCACGGCGAGCGGATGGGCACAATTTACTTTGAGGGAACACCTCTTAATGAAATAAGTCAGCGCGTACAAAGCGAGAAAATCGGCTTTGTGCTCCAATCACCCGAAAACCAGCTTGTCACCGACAAGGTTTGGCACGAGCTTGCGTTTGGTCTTGAGGGTTTGGGCTATGACACGCCGACAATCCGTTTGCGGGTTGCGGAAATGGCTTCGTTTTTCGGCATTCAGACTTGGTTTTATAAAAATGTCACCGAGCTTTCGGGCGGACAAAAGCAAATGCTAAACCTTGCCGCCGTTATGACAATGCAGCCGAGTGTGCTTGTTTTGGACGAGCCGACAAGTCAGCTTGACCCCATCGCGGCGGCGGATTTTTTTGCCGCCTTGGGGAAAATTAACCGCGAGCTTGGCGTTACGGTTTTGCTCACGGAGCACCGCTTGGAGGAGGCTCTCCCGCTTTCCGACCGCTGCATCGTCATGGACGGCGGACGCATTGCCGCCGATGGCTCACCGCAGGCCGTGGGTGAAATTCTCCGTGCGCAGGGTCACAGTATGTTTCTTGCAATGCCCGCTCCAATGCGGGTTTGGGCGGGCGTTGAAAACACACAGCGCTGTCCCATAACAGTGCGCGATGGGCGAAATTGGCTTGCGGAGTTTTCAAAAGCACACACGCTTGAACAGGAAATTATCCCCGCCGCACAGCAAAAATCAGAGCCTATCATAGAGCTAAACGAAGCTTGGTTTCGCTACGAAAAAAATGCTCCCGATGTTATAAAGGGGCTTTCTCTAAAAATTTTCGCCGGGGAATTTTGCGCAATCGTTGGCGGCAACGGCACGGGAAAAAGCACGGCGCTGTCGCTCATTTCGGGCATTAACCGCCCCTACCGCGGCACGGTTCGCCTTGACGGTCGGCGCAGTGATGACATTTCGGACAGCGAAAAATTCGGCGGCCTGTTGGGCGTTCTTCCACAAAATCCGCAGACATTGTTTGTCAAAAAAACCGTGGAGCTTGACCTCTATGAAATGCTCAGTGACCGAAAGCTCTCAAAGGCGGAAAGAAATTTGCGCGTTGCAAGGGTTGCCGTGCGCTGTGAACTGAGCGGGCTTTTAAATCAGCACCCCTACGACCTCTCCGGCGGCGAGCAGCAGCGTGCGGCATTGGCAAAGGTGCTCCTTTTGGAACCGAAAATTCTCCTGCTGGACGAGCCAACAAAGGGGATGGACAGCTATTTTAAAGAAAAATTTGCCCGCATTTTAAAGCAGCTTCAAGCCGATGGCTGTACTATTCTAATGGTAAGCCACGACATTGAATTTTGCGCCCGCTATGCCGACCGCTGTGCCCTCTTTTTTGATGGTGCTGTTGTGACAAGCGGCGAGCCGCACACTTTTTTCTCCGGCAACAGCTTCTATACAACCGCTGCAAACCGCATGGCGCGGAAGCTCCTTCCAAACGCCGTGACCGCAGAGGATATCATAATCGCCTGCGGCGGCGCTGTTGAGGAGCCGCAATGGCCGAATACTTTGAAAAATGCGCCCGAAGTCCAAGATACAGCCGTTTCTCCCAATAAGTCAAACGCGAAATGGAAAAAGCCACTCGCATTTGTTTTGCTTGCGCTATCCGCCGTAATCGCTTTTGTGCTAATTCGCGGACTGCCTGTCACCTTGGGCGACTTGGGCGGCAGCATTTCCGCCGCAGAGGAGGGGTGGGGCTATGCGGCAGCTGTGCTGCTGATGACTCTTTGTGCAGGCGGAGCACTTGCGCTTCTTTCCAAAAAAAAGCGCAAAGCCTTGCCGCCGCAAGCTCCCCATGAAAAAAGACGGCTGAACCGCCGCACCGTAACAGCGGCGGCAATGATTTTACTTCTCATTCCGCTAACAATTTTCATTGGCTGTTTCTATTTGGACAACCGCAAATATTACTTCATTTCCATGCTGATAATTTTGGAAACCATAGTTCCGTTTCTAATGATTTTTGAAAAGCGCAGGCCGCAGGCGCGGGAGCTTTTGGTGCTTGCCGTCCTCTGTGCAATCGGCGTTGCGGGACGGGCGGCGTTTTTTATGCTGCCCCAATTCAAGCCCGTTGCGGCGCTTGTCATTATAGCGGCGGTTGCCTTTGGGGGCGAGAGCGGATTTATAGTCGGTTCGCTCACAATGTTCCTCTCAAATATGTTTTATACCCAAGGGCCATGGACACCTTGGCAGATGTTTGCTATGGGAATTATAGGCTTTTTGGCGGGCATACTGTTCAAGAAAGGCTTCCTGCGGCGCGACAGAATTGCCCTTAGTGTATTTGGATTTTTTGCCGCATTTTTCGTCTACGGCATCATCATGAATTGCTCCGTGGTTTTCACCTATCAGGAAAAGCCGACACTGTCCATGCTTGCCGCCTATTGCTTTTTGGGTATGCCCATGGACTTAATTCACGCCGCCGCAACCGCCTTTTTCCTCTGGGTCGCCGGCCCCGCAATGCTTGAAAAGCTGGATAGAATTAAAATAAAGTATGGCATTATCGGGAACTGATAAATTTTTCTCTTTTTTTACAGGGTTGTTTGTAGTATGATGTGCTCATACAAGGAAGAAAAAAGCAAAACTCACACCCAATGGAGGTATGTAAGATATGAGACGTACAAAAATCATTTGCACACTTGGCCCCGCAGTTGATGACGAAGCCACAATTCGCAAGCTTATTCTCGCAGGAATGGACGCCGCCCGCTTCAACTTTTCCCACGGCACACACGAAAGTCACCTCGCCCAGTTCACCAAGCTAAAGAATGTCCGTGACGAAATAGGCCGCCCAATAGCCGCAATTTTGGACACAAAAGGCCCCGAAATCCGCATCAAAACCTTCAAAACCGGCTCGATTGAGCTAAAGCGCGGTGACGAGTTTATCCTAACCACCGCCGAAGCCGAGGGCGACAGCAGCCGCGTTTCCGTCACCTATGTCAATCTTCATCGCGAGGTTTCGCCCGGCTGTCACATTCTTGTGGATGACGGACTTGTGGATTTGCAGGTTAAGGAAATTAATGGTAATGAAATTCGCTGCACCGTTGAAAACGGCGGCGCACTCTCCAACAATAAGAGCATCAATATCCCCGATGTGCAAATTCTTCTCCCCTCCCTCACCGACAAGGACAGGGACGACCTCAAATTCGCCGTGGAGCATGATTTTGACTTTATCGCCGCCTCTTTCGTCCGCAAGGCCTCCGACGTTTTAGATATCCGCGCCTGCTTGGATGAATATGGCGGTCAAAATATCCGCATCATAGCCAAAATCGAAAACCGCGAGGGTGTCAATAATCTTGACGAAATCGTTGCGGTTTCCGATGGCATTATGATTGCCCGCGGTGATTTGGGCGTGGAAATTCCCGCTTACGAGGTTCCGGTTCTCCAAAAGAAAATGATTAAGGTCGCCACTATGAGCGGCATTCCCGTCATAACCGCCACACAAATGCTGGACTCCATGATACGCAACCCCCGCCCAACCCGTGCCGAGGTTTCGGATGTTGCAAACGCCGTTTTTGACGGCACCTCCTGCGTTATGCTCTCCGGTGAAACCGCCAGCGGCAAATACCCGCTTGAAGCCGTTTATGCAATGACCGCCACAGTTAATGCCGCCGAGGGTGCCATAAACTATTGGGGTCGTTTCCGCGAGCAGCTCTCCCTAACGGACTGCACCTCCATCAACAACGCCATAACGCATTCCTGCTGCATGACGGCAATGGATCTCAACGCCAAGGCAATTCTTGCCGCCACACAGTCCGGCTACACGGCAAAGGTTATCTCCCGCTTTCGCCCGGAATGTCCAATAATTGCCCTCTGCCAAGCAGAAAAGGTTCGCCGCCAGCTTTCCATTTCTTGGGGAGTTCGCCCCCTGCTCTCCGGCTATGTGGACTCCACAGACCGCCTTTTCTCTCTTGCGGTTGAAGTTGCCCGAAACGAGGGCGAAATTGCAACAGGCGACACGGTCGTCATTACCGCCGGCATCCCCATAGGCGAGAGCGGCACAACAAACCTCATAAAAGCACAGGT
>JAVVUU010000039.1:0-12891 GCA_036653035.1 Oscillospiraceae bacterium | reverse complement strand
GTATTAAAGAAAAATTTGACGGTTTGCTTACTTGCAAACCGTCAAATTTGTTATGGTACCGGTGGTCGGGGTCGAACCGACACGTCTTGCGACACCTGATTTTGAGTCAGGCATGTCTGCCATTCCATCACACCGGCATATGGTTTGCCGCTTGGCAGGCGGCCTTGCTGTTAATTTAGTATAATAACAAGCTTGGTCATTATACAACACTTGTTTCAATATTTCAAGACTTTTTCTCCCATACGGGCAAACTAGTGTCATACAGCTAAAATTCCCTCTTTACATATACCCCCCATGGGTATATAATCGGCGTATCGAACCAACAGGAGGTCGCTATGAAGGAAGAAACCTATAACATCGGCGGTATGCACTGCGCCGCCTGCTCCTCCGCGGTGGAGCGCGTAACGCGCCGACTTGACGGCGTTTTGCAAAGCGACGTGAATTTGCCCTTAAATCGCCTTACCATCGTATACGACGAAAATCTCGTCGCGCCCGAACAGATAATTGCAAAGGTGGACAAGGCGGGCTTTACGGCGGAGCTTGTAACAAAGGATAAAGCCGCCTCAAAAAATTTAAAGTCCGAGGACAATGGTGCGGAGCTGCGCCGCGAGCGGAATAATTTAATTTTGTCGGCGGTGGCATCCGCCTTATTGCTCTACATTTCCATGGGCTCAATGCTGTTTCACTCTCTGCCGCTCCCCAATATCATCAATATGCACACGAACCCAATAAACTTTGCACTTGCGCAAATGCTGCTCACAATTCCAATTTTATACTGCGGCAAGCGCTTTTTTGTAAGCGGCTTTGTGTCGCTTTTTCACGGCATTCCAAACATGGATTCGCTGGTTGCAGTAAGCTGCACCGCGTCGTTTTTATATAGCCTTGCAAACACCTTTTTACTCTCGGAAAACGCCGCGCTTGTCCACAATTTATATTTTGAATCGGCGGCTATTGTACTGACGCTTGTTGCCCTCGGCAAGCATATGGAGGCCGCAAGCCAAGAAAAAACCAAGGGTGCAATTACAAAGCTCATGCAGCTCTCCCCCGACACCGCAACCCTCGTTCGCGACGGCCATCAGCAAATTGTTCCAACCGAAACGCTAAAGGTCGGTGACATTGTTGTTGTAAAATCCGGCGAAAAAATCCCGCTCGACGGCACTGTAACCGAGGGCGCGGGAAGCGTTAACGAAGCCATGCTGACAGGCGAAAGTATGCCGCTCGAAAAGGCTGTTGGCAGCGAGGTCATTGGCGGCAGCATCAGTGTCGGCGGTGTTGTTTTTGTTAAAATAACGCGTGTTGGCGAGGACACAGCTCTTGCAAAAATTATAAAATTTATTGAGGATGCACAGGGCAAAAAGGCTCCGATTTCCAAAACGGCGGACAAGGTTGCGGGCGTGTTTGTGCCCATTGTCATGGTTGTTGCGCTTGCCGCCGCCATAATTTGGATGCTTGTCGGGCAGGATTTTGCTTTTGCGCTCAAAATTTTTACATCGGTGCTCGTAATAGCCTGCCCCTGCGCGATGGGGCTTGCAACACCCACCGCGATAATTGTTGGCACGGGGCTTGGCGCAAGCTGCGGCATTCTCATAAGAAGCGGCGAAGCCTTGGAAACCACGCACAAAACAAGCGTAGTTGTTTTTGACAAAACAGGCACGGTTACGGAGGGTCGCCCCCGCGTCACGGAAATTATTCCGTTCGGAATTTCCGAAAATGAGCTGCTTTCTCTCGCCGCTTCTGCCGAAAGGCTCTCCTCGCACCCGCTTGCAAAGGCTGTAATCGAGGAGGCAGGCGCTCGAAGCTTGACAGACGGCACGGCAGTTTCCTCCTTTGAGGATTTGACCGGCTTTGGCATAAAGGCAATTTTGGAAAACGGTGACACCCTGCTCGTCGGCTCCGCGCGGCTCATGACGGCGGAGCACATTTCCATTGAAAAAGCCGCCGCGGATATTGAACGGCTCTCCTTTGAGGGTCAAACGCCAATACTCGCAGCGCTCGGCAATTCGCTTTGCGGAATTATCGCTCTTGCGGACACAATCAAAGCGACAAGCCCCGCCGCTGTTGAAAGGCTCCGACACATGGGAATTAAAACCCTCCTGCTAACGGGCGACAATCCCGCCGCCGCCGCGCACATCGGCAGGCTTGTCGGCACGGACGAGGTAATTGCGGAGGTGCTCCCCGGCGACAAGGCGGCTGTAATTGAGCGCCTGCAAGGTGAGGGCAACACCGTTATGATGGTCGGTGACGGAATTAACGATGCGCCCGCGCTGACACAGGCGGACATTGGCTGTGCCATCGGAAACGGCAGTGACATTGCAATTGAGTCGGCGGAGCTTGTGCTCATGCGAAGCGACCTTTCCGATGTTGCGCGCGCAATAAAGCTCAGCCGCCTAACAATTCGCAACATTAGGCAAAACCTTTTTTGGGCGTTTTGCTACAACACCTTGGGCATTCCAATAGCGGCGGGGCTGCTGTTCCCGCAATTCGGTCTGCTTTTAAACCCCATGCTTGGGGCACTGGCAATGTCGCTCAGCTCCATATTTGTTGTGACAAACGCCTTGAGATTAAGGGGGAAAAAGCTTTGAATAATCGCACAAAGCACCGTGAGGGTGACGAGCTTCACTCGCTTGTAAACCGTCTGAACCGCATTGAGGGGCAGGTGCGCGGCATTCGAAAAATGCTGGAGGAGGATGCCTATTGCACCGATATTTTAACGCAGGTTTCGGCAGTTTCGGCGGCCTTAAACGCTTTTAACCGCGAGCTTTTGGCAAGCCACATTCGCGGCTGTGTCGTAAATGACATCCGCGCCGGCAATGACGCTGTTGTTGACGACCTTGTAAATACACTTCAAAAACTAATGAAATGAGGAATTTAAAATGACTGTTCTTTCCGTTCCCTCCATGCGCTGCAAAAATTGCGTTGCGCGAATTACAAAGGCGCTTTCGGAAGCAAAGCTCGACTATTCCGTGAGTCTTGACGACAAAACCGTCACCATAAACGGCGATGACAATGCCGTTAAAACCGCCATATCCGAATTGGACGATTTGGGCTTTGACGCAGCGGCAAAAAACTAAAAAGAAGCCCCGTGGACTTCTTTTACAAGATTAAGGAACCTCTAATTAAATCCGCCACATGGATTTAATCAGAGGTTCCTTGAAAATGTGCTGCCGCAAAATTTTGCGGCAGCACATTTTTCTATTTTGTCTTTTCAACGGCCGCGCCATACAGCTCATTTTTTGAATAGCCCGTGTCCTCGGCGGCAAGGCGGGAGGCCTCCTTTAGGGACTTGCCCTCGTTCCTGTAAAAATCCACACGCTCCATAGCCTGCTCCAAGGTCATTTCAGGCAAATCGGACTCGGGCGCGCCGCTTACAACAAGGACAAATTCGCCCTTTGGCGGCGTGCTTGTAAAATGCTCTATCGCGCCGTCTATAGTTGTGCGGAGGGTTTCCTCATAGATTTTTGTAAGCTCGCGGGAAAGGCTCAGCTCCCTTTCGCCGCCAAAGGTGTCCCGCAAATCGGAGAGCGTTGCCATAAGCTTGTGGGGGGCTTCGTAAATTATCATTGTGCGGCGCTCATTTTTAAGGCTTTCGAGGTGCTCCGCGCGGCTTTTGTTGGAGGTGCTCAAAAATCCCTCAAAGGTGAAGCGTTGGGTTGAAAGTCCGCTGACGGCAAGCGCCGTTACGGCGGCACAGGCACCGGGAACGCAGAAAACAGGCACGTTTTCCTTTGCGCAAAGCTTAACCATTTCCTCGCCCGGGTCACTTATTGCGGGCATCCCCGCATCGGACACAAGCGCGACATTCTCGCCGGATATCAGCCGCTCCAAAATTTTTTCGCCGCTGTACACGCGGTTGTGCTCAAAATAGCTGATGAGCGGTTTTTTTATATTGAAGTGGTTTAAAAGCTTGATTGTTACGCGGGTGTCCTCTGCGGCAATGAAGTCTGCGCTTTTAAGAATTTCCACCGCACGGGGCGAAAAATCCCCGAGATTTCCTATGGGTGTCGCGACAAGATATAGTGTTCCGCTCATATTTTCAGCCATTCCTTTATATTTTAATACTAATTACCAATAATTGGTGTAATCACAGAGCTATGCCATGTGATATATTTTCAAAATTTCGGGTGAGTTTTCGCCGTTTTCGGTTTTTAAAATTAGCGGCGGCTCAATTTTAAGTCCCTTTTTTCCGCCAAGCTTGCCCTCAACAAGTACAAGACAGGGCGCTCTTTCGGCGGTGTGGGAAACCATTCGCAGGCGCTTTGGCTCAATTCCCACGGCGGTCATAGCCGCGAAAATTTCAGAAAGCCGCTCCGGACGATGGACAAGCGCAAAAAGTCCGCCATAGCGCAAGGCCCATTTTGCGGCGGCGCAGATGTCGGCAAGCGTGCAGTTTTCCTCGCCGCGCGCCAATGCCCGCTCCGCTTTAAGGGCGGTTTCGCCGCTGTTTTGTGCGAAATAAGGTGGGTTTGAAACGACAAGGTCGAAGCTTGAGGGCGCGATAAGCTCGCGATGCTTACGAAGGTCGGCATTTATGATTTTCACCCGCTCATCCATGCCGTTTGCGGCAATATTTTTGCGGCAGGTTTCCGCGGACTGCGGCTGAAGCTCAATGCCGCATATTTCGGACTGCGAATTTTTGAAAGCAAGCAAAATGCTCAAAACGCCCGCGCCGCTGCCCAAATCCAAGCAGGAATGAGCACGCCGGGAGCTTGCAAAATCGGCAAGCAAAACGGAGTCCGTTGAAAGCTTAAAGCCCTCCCCCGCCCGACAAAGCCGAGGTCCGCCCGACCAAAGCTCATCAAATTCGTCCATAAAGCCACTCTCCTTGCCCCTGCAATTTGCCTGCCAAAAAGCCTTTTGGTTGAAGCTTTTAACCAAGCCCCAGACCTATTCAAAGAGCCTGCCGCAATTATTTTGCGGCAGGCTCTTTGAAAAATACGAAACCTTATTTCTCGAATATTGCGCCTGTGGGGCAGGTATCTACGCAAGCACCGCAGGAAAGGCAAGTATCCTGATCAATCTCGTAGTGGTCGTCGCCCATAGAAATTGCACCGGCGGGGCAGGAATCGGAGCAAGCACCGCAAGCAATGCAATCACTGCTGATAACAAAAGCCATTATTTTAGCCTCCTTGTTATATAGTTATAGTCTTACTTTCGCATTATAACATATACTTTCCTTTTTGCAAGTATATTTATCGTTTCCCACATATTTTTCCCCCTATTTTCCGAACAATCCTCCAAGCTCTCGACCTTTCCGGCATTATGGGGGGCAATTTTATAGTCAAATTCTTGAAATTTAAAGAGAAAGCTTGAAATCAAGAGAAAATTAAAGCTTTGCTTTGATAGTTTTCAACATTTAGCCCGCATTGGTCAGCAAAGGTCAAATTGAAAGTTGCGTTTTTGACCATTACTGACTATTATAATATCACAAGGTCAAAGATAGTCAAAGTCAAACGAGAAAAACAAACCAACGAGGTGACGGCATGGGAACGAGCGATTTAATTGCAAGCTTTATTTTAGACACGCTTGAAACAGCGGGCGGAATTGCGGAGCTGCAGCGGGCAAATCTGGCGGAAAAATTCAGTTGTGTACCAAGTCAGATAAACTACGTTATATCCACAAGATTTTCACCTGAGCACGGCTACATGGTGGAATCCCGACGCGGCGGCGGCGGCTATATCAGAATTACAAGGGTGCAGATAAGCCCCCACCGGCTCATTATGCACACGGTCAATTCGGTGGGTGACAGTCTTGACCTTCACACGGCGGCCGCGTTTGTATCCAATATGCTCGGTGAAAAAGCAATCAACGCACAATGCGCAAATCTAATCATGACAGCAATCGGTGACAACGCTTTAAGACCCCTCGCGCCGGAGCACCGCGACTTTCTTCGTGCTTCAATTTTCAAACAGCTGCTTGTGGCAATTTTGGCCGAGCAGGCAGACACATATTGATACTAATTTCTGATTAAAAGCATTGTATGTTTTTTATTGGTGATTGGTATAGACAACAATCAAAACCAACCAATATTGTAATTATTATAGGAGGTAATTACTATGAAATGCAGCAAATGCGGAAATGACGCAACCTTCCATTACCAGTCCAATGTTAACGGCGAAAAATCCGAATACCATCTTTGCGCCGAATGTGCCGAGGCCGAGGGCTTTGGCGAAATGCTCAATTACCGTCCGCAGTCCATGTTTAATGACTTTTTCAGAGAGCCCTTCGGCGGCTTGATGAGCGGCTTTTTCGGCTCTCCCTTTGGCCGCCTGTCCGAGGGCTTCTTCCCCCGCTCCGTGATGGCTGAAACCATGACTCTGCCGGAGGTTCGTGTATTTATAGGCGACCCCGAAAAAACGACAAGCTCCGAAGGAAAAAGCGCGGATAATATACCCGAGGACGCGGGCGAGGACATCCGCTCAAGGCGTGAGCTTCACGCACTTAAAAACCAACTCAAAGCGGCGATAAAGGCCGAAGAATTTGAAAAAGCCGCAGAGCTTAGGGATGAAATCCATCGTTTGGAGAAATAATACAGGTAAGTAAAACTTTGGCTCTTTTACAGAGCTTTTAGGAGGATTTTAGAATGCGAAATCAAGACAGATTTACAGAACGCGCAAGGCTTGCGCTTGAAAAGGCACAGGAAGCGGCGCAAAGCATGGGTCACAGCTATGTTGGGACGGAGCATATCCTCCTTGGAATAGCCGCCGAGGGCGAGGGCATGGGCGCAAAAATATTGCGCGACAACGGCCTTGACGAAGCGCTTGTTACGGAGCTTTTGGAGCGCTTTGTCGGGCGCGGCGCACCCGGAACTCCCGCACAGGGTCTAACCCCCGGCGCAAAGCGCGTAATTGAGCTTTCAATAATGGACGCGAACCGTTTGGGGCACAGCTACATCGGCACGGAGCACCTGCTCATGGGGATCCTTCGTGAATCGGAGAGCGCAGGCGCTCGGCTCATCGCCTCAACAGGCGTTGATATCAACAAAATTTACACGGACATTGTGGGCGTTTTCCAAAATACCGACTATCGCCCCAAAACGGCACAGCAGGCGGCAACAGCAACAAAAACCGGCCGACGCTCCGACACAAAAACTCTTGACCAATACAGCCGTGACCTAACGGCGATGGCCTCCTCCGGTCAGCTTGACCCCGTAATCGGACGAAGCCGCGAAATTTCCCGCGTTATCCAAATTTTGTCACGCCGCACAAAAAACAATCCCGTGCTCATAGGTGAGCCGGGTGTCGGCAAAACGGCAATCGCCGAGGGCTTGGCACAGATGGTTGCCGCCGGTGACGTTCCCGAGGATTTGCGCGACAAGCGCATTGTTTCCCTCGATTTGACAGGTATGCTTGCGGGAACAAAATATCGCGGCGACTTTGAGGAGCGCATCAAGGCTGTGCTCAAGGAAACGCAAAAAGCGGGCGACGTTGTCCTTTTCATAGACGAGCTTCACACAATAATCGGCGCAGGTGCCGCAGAGGGCGCAATTGACGCCGCAAATATAATTAAACCCGCTCTTGGCCGCGGCGAGCTTCAGGTTATCGGCGCGACAACTATCAACGAATACCGCAAATACATTGAAAAAGACGCGGCACTCGAAAGAAGATTTCAACCCGTCACGGTAAATGAGCCGAGCGAGGAGGAGAGCATTGCAATTATCAGCGGTCTGCGCGACAAATACGAAGCGCACCACAAGCTGAAAATCACAGACGAGGCGATCACAGCCGCCGTCACAATGTCCGCCCGCTACATCAATGACCGTTACCTGCCCGACAAGGCAATTGACCTCATGGACGAAGCCGCATCGCGTGTGCGCATGAAAACACTGACCGCGCCCGATGATTTGAAGCTAATCGAAAAGCGCATAGACGCTTTGACAACCGAAAAGGATGCCGCAATCAAGGCTCAGGATTTTGAAGCCGCCGCAAAGCTTCGCGACAACGAGCGTGAACAGCGCGACGAGCTGGAAAAGGTTCGTAAAAAGTGGGAGGAAAAGCGTGTTGCCACCCATAAAAGCGTGATGGCAGAGGACATTGCGGCGGTTGTGTCCGACTGGACGGGCGTTCCCGTGACGAGCCTTACAGAGAGCGAAAGCGCAAGACTTCTGCGCATGGAGGACATTCTTCACAAGCGCGTTATAGGCCAAGACGAAGCGGTTTCCGCCGTTTCCCGCGCCATTCGTCGCGGCCGTGTTGGATTGAAGGACCCGAAGCGCCCCGTTGGAAGCTTTCTGTTTCTCGGCCCGACCGGCGTTGGAAAAACGGAGCTTTGCAAGGCACTTGCCGAGGCGGTTTTCGGTGACGAGAACGCCATGATTCGTGTCGATATGTCCGAATTTATGGAAAAGCACACGGTTTCAAAGCTCATCGGCTCCCCTCCCGGCTATGTCGGCTATGACGAGGGCGGTCAGCTAACCGAAAAGGTTCGCCGCAAGCCCTATTGCGTCATTCTGTTCGACGAAATTGAAAAAGCGCACGAGGATGTTTTCAACATCATGCTGCAAATTATGGACGATGGCAGACTGACCGATTCACAGGGCAGGCACGTTGACTTTAAAAACACCATCATTGTTATGACCTCCAATATAGGAGCAAAAAATATAACCAAAAATCAATCAAGCCTTGGTTTTTCAAGCCATGAAACAAAAACCGACGGTATCCGCGACATTGAGGAAATCCGCGCTCTCGTTATGAAGGATTTGCGCGACACCTTCCGTCCCGAATTTTTGAACCGTATAGACGACACAATTGTTTTTCACCAGCTGAGCCGCGACAATATCAAGCAAATTGCTTCAAATATGCTCGAAATTGTTTCAAAACGGCTTGAGGGACTTGGAATTTCCTTACAGATTACCGATGAGGTGGTTTCAAAGCTTGCACAGGACGGCTTTGACCCCGTCTATGGTGCGCGCCCGCTGCGCCGCGTCATTCAGTCCGTAATTGAGGACGCCGCCGCCGAAAAAATGCTTGACGGAACGCTAAAAGACGGCGATACCGCACAGGCGGATGTCGAAGACAGCAAAATAGTGCTGAAAAAGGCCGTTTAAGCGCAAAGTTTCTCTTTATCTTTCCTCTCATAAGTGATAGAATATAGGTCTGACGAAGAACTTCTGTTCTTCGTCAGACCACTGTTAAATCGGCGTCTCTCCACTTTTTGTGGAGAGACATTTATCATAATTTGCGCACAACCGCGCGGGAGGTCACTATGGAAGAAAAATACCAAAGAATGATAGATTATATGAACACTGTGGACGATTTCAATGCCCACAACGGAATTCGTCTTGTTGAGGTTCGCGACGATTATGCCTCGTGCCGAGTTGATATGGACGAGCACAGTCTAAATCCCCAGGGCATCACCCACGGCGGACTTCTTTTTGCAATGTGCGATTTTGTCGCGGGCTACGCCGTTCTGAGCACCGACCGCCCCATGGTAACGCAAAGCTCCAGCTTCAATTTTCTTCGCCCCGGCACAGGCAGCTATCTTTTTGCAGAGGGTCTGCCCGTAAAGGTTGGCGCAAAAACCGCCGTAGTGGATGGCCTTGTCTATGACGACCAGCACAGGCTTTTGGCCAAGGGCACCTTTACTTATTTCTTCATATAAAGCTAAGAAAGCTCTGATTAAATCCCACACATGGATTTAATCAGAGCTTTACTAATTCCGGATTAAAAGCAACAATGCTTTTAATTCGGAATTAGTTTTATTGCAATTATTAAATTCGGGCAACGCCGGTTTTTTTCGCGGCGGCGGCAACTGCTGCTGCAACCCTTGGGGCAACGCGGGGGTCAAAGGGCGCGGGGAGAATGTAGTCCGCCGAAAGCTCAGCATCGGAAACAAGTCCCGCCAATGCCTCTGCCGCGGCAATTTTCATTTCGTCGTTAATTTCGGAGGCGCGAACGTCCAGCGTTCCTCTGAAAATTCCCGGGAATGCCATGACGTTGTTGATTTGGTTTTTAAAGTCGCTTCGGCCTGTGCCAACAATTGCGGCACCCGCTTTTTCGGCTATGTCGGGCATAATTTCGGGTGTGGGGTTCGCCATTGGGAAAATTATCGGCTTGTCCGCCATTGAGCGAACCATTTCCTCCGTAACCGTGTTTGGCGCGGAAACGCCTATGAAAATATCCGCACCGACCATGGCATCCGCTAAGCTGCCCTTAATGAGGGTTTTGTTTGTAAGCTCCGCAATTTCCTCCTTGGAGGGATTTAGGCCATCGCGCCCCTTGTATATTGCGCCCTTGCGGTCGCACATGATAACGTCCGAAAGACCCATTGAAATGAGCAGCTTTATGATGGCAACTCCCGCCGCGCCCGCGCCGCAGGTTACAACGCGAACCTTGTGTATGTCCTTGCCAACAACCTTTAGTGCGTTAATTGTTGCCGCTAAGGTAACAACCGCCGTGCCGTGCTGGTCGTCGTGAAAAATTGGAATATCGCTGATTTCCTTTAGCCTGCGTTCAATTTCGAAGCAGCGTGGAGCGGAGATGTCCTCAAGGTTCACGCCGCCAAAGCTGCCTAGCAGAAGTGAAACGGTTTTCACAAACTCGTCAACATCCTGTGTGCGAACACAAAGAGGAACGGCATCAACACCGCCGAGGGATTTGAAAAGCACGCACTTGCCCTCCATAACCGGCATGGACGCTTCGGGGCCTATATCGCCAAGCCCCAAAACTGCGCTGCCGTCCGTTATTACGGCAACAAGATTGTGGCGGTTTGTAAGCTCATAGCTCTTTTCGGGGTTGTCCCGAATTACTTCGCAGGGTCTTGCAACGCCGGGCGTATACGCAATGCTGAGATCCTCTTTATTTTTAACGGGCATTTTCGCGGCATAGTCCAGCTTGCCGCCCCATTCGTAATGCATTTTGAGTGATTGCTCCATATAGTCCATAGCAATGGCACTTCCTTTCGCGCATAAATAGACTTTTATACTATATATTATACACGAAATCCCCCAAAACCGCAAGCACCAAGCTGTCTATGCCGCCGCCAAAGCGCAAGCTTTTTCCCGATAAAATCAGCACAATTCCGTTTGCGGATAGTAGTGCAAAAGTATCTCGCTAAATGTAAATCCGTTTTTCGCCATGACATTCGCACCGTATTGGCTCATGCCCAAGCCGTGACCGTAGCCGCGCACCGTAAAGAGGAAAACGCCGTCCTTGTATTCAAGCGAAAACGCCGTGCTTCGAAGTGCAAAAAGCTTTCTTAGCTCCGCGCCCGAGCACTTTACGCCGCCGATTGTCACATCTCGAACGCGGCCGCTGTCGTCAAGCTCCGTTTTTCCAAGCCAGCTTGAAGCATCCTCCGAAAATTTTGTTTCGGGATGAAGCAGTAAAACAGTTTCGCGAAAATCCCCCTGCGACACCTCAACGCTTGAAACAAAATCCGGAACATCAAGCTCCGTTTCGGGACTTTCCACACTAATCAAATAGGGCACATCCCCCCAAAGCTCACTGCCTGACTCGGTTTTTCCCGATGACGAGGAATGAAAGGACGCAAGTATCGGCGTGTCACCAAATGTCAGCACCTGACCGTCCGTATCCTTAACCGCCGCAACCATAAGCGCCATATTTTTGTCATAGCTCTCCCCCCAAGCCGCCCGCAGCTTGGTTTGGTCGGAATAGGCAAGGCAGCAGCCGGACTGCGTGCAAACACTCGCCTCCGGGTGCTTCGGATTTTCGTGCAGGGTGCAGTAAACTATGTAGGTTCGCGCGGCAACCGCCTGTGCCTTCAGTGCTTCCTTTTCAAATGACGCGGGCATTTCTGCCGCAATTGCACAGGGCAGATATTCCGCCATGGTTGTTTCCCGCACAGCTCCGTTGTCCAAAACCATAAAAACGGTTTCCGCATCGGAAAGCCCCGCATACGCTTGTCCGTTTGCCCCAACAGCAGGTGCGGATACGGGCGGCGTAACCGTTGGAATTTCCACAGTGTGCTTCTGCTCCGAGGTTTCGGTCGGTGTTGGCGCCGCCATGCTTCTGTTTTCCCGAAGGAACAGCACAGGCATCATTATAGCTGCCAAAGCAAGCAGCAACGAAGCCCAAATCAGCCGTTTCATATACAATCCCCCTGTCGATTATGGTTGACGCGCTTGCCAAAAGAGTATAGTATAAACTAGTTATAAATTTGTTTCGATGCGTCACTACTATTATATTTTGACTGGACTGATAATATGCGAAAAAAATCTTTTGAACTGTGCGGCTTCACCGTTGTAATGGGAATATTCGGCGCATTTTTGCGCTGGCTTCAAGCCACTTCGGTTTTTGAGCCGGAAACAGGGCTTGCCCGCCCAAACGCCTTTATGAGCTATGCCCTTGCCCTAATCATCCTTGCCACAGCCGCGGCACTCATTTTTTGGGTACGCTCCCTAAAAAACCTTTCCCATCCCGACAAATACCCCGAAGTCATGGCGCGTGAAGCCTCCGCCTATCCCCTCGTTGCCATCATACTCGGTGCCCTAATCGCACTGGGCGGCGTAATGACAACAATCGGGAGCCTCCAATCGCGTTCCATCTTCGACCTCATCTCGGGTCTGCTTGCCATTGTATGCGCCATAAGCCTAACTATGCTTATTCGCAACGCACAAAAAAACGGCAGCGGCGCAAAATTTTTCTCACTTGCAATCGTGCTTTTCCTCTGCTTTTGGCTTGTTGCCACCTACAAAGCCTGCTCCTCCGACCCCGTAATCTGGCATTTCGCCCCGCGCCTGCTCGCAGTTTCCGCAAGCCTGCTCGCATTCTTCTATGTAGCCGGCTTCGCCTTTGAACGCCCAAGATTTCTCTCAACCCTCTATTTCTGCCAGCTTTCCTCTTTCCTGTGCATAATAACCCTGGCAGACCCACTACCCCTAGCCGAAAAAATAATTTTCTTATCCCTAGCCCTCTCCACCCAGCTAATCTCCCT
>JAVVUU010000038.1:0-13451 GCA_036653035.1 Oscillospiraceae bacterium | reverse complement strand
GTTAGGCTGCTTTTTCTTTGCCATTAGCTTGCATCGTTCCTCTCATATTGTAATGCAAAACTTTTTGGGTAAGCGACATCCGTGTTATGATATATCCGCCAAATCCAAAAATTTGTGGCCGTTTTCGGCTATGTGTACCTTGCGGCCGGCGAGGTTGTCGCCCAGCAAAAGGTTGAAGGAGGCGGCGGTTAGGCGCGCTTCCTCGGGCATAACGCGGATTAGACGGCGTGTGTCGGGGCTCATGGTGGTAAGCCACATCATTTGCGGGTCGTTTTCACCAAGTCCCTTGGAGCGGTTTATGCTAAACTTTTTGTCGCCCAGCTTGTCGGTTATTTCCGCCTTTTCGCGCTCGGTGTAGGCGAAATAGGTTTTGTCCTTTGCGGAAATTTCATAGAGCGGGGACTCCGCAATGTAGACAAAGCCTTTTTCGATGAGCGTGGGCATGAGAATGTAAATCATGGTTAGGATGAGCGTGCGAATTTGAAAGCCGTCAACATCCGCATCGGTGCAGATTATGACCTTGTTCCAACGCAGATTGTCGAGGTCGAAGGTGGTTAATTCCTTGCCGCGCCCCGCCTGAACCTCAACGCCGCAGCCCAAAACCTTGATTAAATCTATGATGATTTCGCTTTTAAAAATTTTCGCGTAGTCCGCCTTTAGGCAGTTTAAAATTTTGCCGCGCACGGGCATTATGCCCTGAAATTCGGCGTCGCGCGAGAGCTTGCAGGCGCCTAAAGCGGAGTCGCCCTCAACGATGTAAATTTCGCGGCGGTCGATGTCCTTTGAGCGGCAATCGACAAATTTTTGGACGCGGTTTGAGATGTCCACATTGCCGGAGAGCTTTTTTTTGATGTTTAGACGCGCCTTTTCCGCCTGCTCACGGCTGCGCTTGTTAATGAGCACCTGCTCTGCGATTTTGTCCGCCTCCGCCTTGTGCTCAATGAAATAAATTTCAAGCTGTGCGCGAAGAAATTCGGTCATCGCCTCTTGGATAAAGCGGTTGTTGATGGCTTTTTTCGTCTGATTTTCATAGGAGGTCTGTGTGGAAAAGCAGTTCGTAACGAGCACCAAGCAGTCCGCAACGTCTTGGAAACCAATTTTGCTTTCGCTTTTTTGGTATTTGCCGATTTTTTTTATATAGGCATCCACGGCAAAGGTGAAGGCGCTTTTCGTTGCCTTTTCGGGTGCGCCGCCGTATTCGAGCCAAGAGGAGTTGTGGTAATATTCAATGCCGGTAACGCGGTTTGAAAAGCAAAAGGCCGCCGTTAGCTTGACCTTGTATTCGGGCTTGTCCTCGCGGTCGCGCCCGCGGCGCTCGGTTTCTATGAAAACGGGGGCGGAGAGGGTGTCCTCGCCGGCAATTTCGGAAACGTAGTCCAAAATGCCGTTTTCGTAGCGGAAATCCTCCGTGTCGAAGCCGGAGTCGGTTTGGTTGCGAAGCCTAAAAATTATGCCGGCATTGACAACCGCCTGACGGCGCAGGGTTTCCGTGAAATATTCGAGCGGGATATTTATGTCCGTAAAAACGTCCATATCCGGCTTCCAACGAAAGCAGGAGCCGGTTTTTTTCTTGTCCGACGGTTCTTTTTGGAGTCCGCCGACATTTTCGCCTTTTTCGAAGTGGAGCATATATTTAAAGCCGTCGCGGTGAATTGTTGCATCGAAATATTCGGAGGCGTATTGCGTTGCGCAGGAGCCGAGGCCGTTCAGACCGAGTGAAAATTCATAGTTTTCGCCCTCGTCGTTCGCATATTTTCCGCCGGCGTAAAGCTCGCAAAAAACCAGCTCCCAGTTGAAGCGCCCCTCGTTTTCGTTGTAATCAACGGGACAGCCGCGCCCAAAATCCTCAATTTCAATGGACTTGTCTTTGTAGCGCGTAACTGTTATAATGTTTCCGTGTCCCTCGCGCGCCTCGTCGATGGCGTTTGAGAGTATTTCAAAAACGGCGTGCTCACAGCCCTCAAGCCCATCCGAGCCAAAAATTACGCCCGGACGCTTGCGGACTCTTGCCGCACCCTTGAGCTGTGAAATGCTCGTATTTCCGTATTCCGCCGCTGTGGTTTTCTTCATAAACCTGCCTGCTCCTTGCAGCACAACATCTTGTGCATAAAATTTTGCCACTTTAACTTATGTAGTATATCTTATATTTTCCAAAAAATCAAGGGCTTCAAACGCTATAGAACCCCCAAGCGAAGCGCTCCCGCAAGCCGATGAAAAGCTAAAATTTTCTGCTTTTTGTTTATTTTCCTCATTACTGCCCACAATATACATATAATATGTATGGGGGCAAGGATATGTCAAAGAACAAAAAAGCGGAAAAGGCGCGGCGCTCGGATTTAAAAACCACCGCGCTTGAAATAGGAAGCATACAAAACAGCTTGGACACCGCCTATTCCCATTTCAACAGCACCACAGACCCCGACGCACTGGATGCCTGCATCTACGAAATCAGCGCACTGCGCTCACGCTATAACACCGCCCTAAAGCATTACCGCGAGCGCTATTATTGATATACGTCCGCGTTTTATTGACATATCAGATAATAGCTAATTGCGAAATGGGTAACAATATACAAAATTGTAGGGGCGCGCATTGCGCGTCCGCCATAAAGCGGCAGAAATACCCCTCAAACGGACGCGCAATGCGCGCCCCTACAACCAATTTCTTTTTTCGCTTGTGCAAAATGCGCGTTTCGCAATTGCCTAATATCAGATAACATCAAAAGGAGAAAACACATATGGATGCCATTCCGGTAATCGGAGCCGTTATAATTTCGGTTATCCTCATAGTTCTGCTGCTCAAAATATTAAAAACCCCGCTAAAATGGGCAATGAAGCTCCTGCTCAACGCCCTGTCCGGATTTATCGCTCTCTTCATCCTAAACTTTTTGGGCGGCTTTGTTGACCTTTCCCTTGCCGTCAATTGGATAAACGCCATTGTTGTCGGTGTTTTGGGTCTGCCGGGAGTGGTTTTGCTCCTACTTATAAAATATTTATTCTAACCTACATAGGCACAAAAAGGCGGGGCGCTGCAAATTTTGCAGCGCCCCGCCGGAGTTTGTCAAAGAAGCCTTTTGCTCTTTGGGCAAATGCACTTCGCAAAGTGCATTTGTTCAGTGGACATTATTTAAAAATGGAATCCGGTAATGATGAGGTGGTGTCGCCCGCCGCACCCAAGGTGGTGGCAACGGTGATGCCGAGATAGCGGGAGTCCTCAAAAAGGTCGATGTCGGTTCCTTTGGTGCCAAGCGGGCCGTTTTCGATAAGACGAACACGGGGGCGAAGAACATTGTCGGAGTAGTTTTTGGCAACGATGGCAAGGGAGCCTTCACTCAGCCGAACTATACAGCCAACGGGGTAGGCGCAGACGAGGTGCATGAAAACTTGAACCAGAGAGTGGTCAAACTGGGTATCTGCCGCGGCAAGCATATATTCGATGGCTTCACAGGGGAGCCATGCGCGGCGGTAGCTTCTATGGCTTGTCAGTGCGTCATAAACATCTGAAACGGCAAGAATTCGAGCGAAAAGAGGGATGCTGTCGCCCTTGTAGTGGTAGGGGTAGCCGGTGCCGTCAATTTTTTCGTGGTGGCAGTTGATGCCGCGCAGAACCTCGTGGGAAATGTTGAAGCATTTTCGCATACGCTCAACGCCAAGCTCGGGGTGTGAGCGGACAAGCTCCATCTCGTCGGCCTCCAGAGGGCCGTTTTTGTTGATTATTTGGATGGGGATGTCAATTTTTCCGATGTCGTGCATAAGGCCGCAGAGGGCGATGTCCGTTAGGCGGTTGCGCACAAAGCCGAGGGATTTGGCTATGAGAACGCTTAGCATACTGACGTTTAGGCTGTGTGAGTAGGTGTAGTTGTCGTAGCTCTTGATTTCCATGACATCGAGAAGAAATTCGTCTTGGTCGAGTATGGTTTCAACAAGATTTTCGGCAAGATCCTTTGTGTCCCCGACAACCTCGGAGGAGAGCATGGGCTGGTTGAAAAAACCTGTGTATATGCTGCGAACATCCGACAGCATTTTATGGCGTTCCTCGGGCTTGACGAAGCTTGCGGGTTCGATGTCTTCGCCGATTGAGGATTCTATGTAAAGACCGTCAATGTCGTACAACTCCAAACGCTTTATTAAGCGGTCGGACAGGACTTGACCGGTGGCGATTAAGGCGAGCATTCCGTTGGGCGCCATAACGTCCTGTGCGAGTGTCATTCCGGCTCTTGCGTGGGTTAATGGTATGTATATCACTTGGACACGCCCTTTCTCATCGCCGTGGTGCAAGCTTCAATAAAAGTAAATTTTTGCAAGCGGGATTGGATAAATAAATAACAATTTAACAAAAACAGAAGAATTATAGGATACTTTGTAAAATTGTGATGTTGACCATTATATCCGAACGGAGCAATTTTAGCAATATCAAATTTAAACAATTCTTTATAAAGTCGATTTTTGTCGAAATTAGACAAAGCAGGCGGACAAAAACCGTGCTCGGCACGCTAATATTACTGGTCAAAAAATCATTGACCACCACACATCAGCTATTTACCGAGCAAAAGGAGTGCGCTTGTGGCATGGACGGGATGAAAGTTCGGCAAAAATCGCAAAATTAAGGAATCTCTGATTAAATCCGTCGCCTAGACGTGCGGCGGGATTTAATCAGAGATTCCTTAAATCCCCGTGGAATTAAATTCCAACGGGGATTTAATGAGGAGCCTCCCAAGGGGCATAAAGCTATACCTTGCGTAAAGAACAAAATGCACTATGGGAGATGACTTTTATAGCGTGATAATTGTGCCGCTCTCGCCTGTTATGGCAAGGGGGGCTTTTTCGAGAGAAGCGATAACGGCGCGGCGGCCGGGCTTGGTTTCGGCAAATTTGATTGCGGCCTCGACCTTTGGAAGCATACTGCCGGGGGCAAAATGACCCTCTGCGGAAAGCTCCCTTGCGCGGGCAACGGTAATTTCCGTCAGCTCCTCTTGGTTCGGCTTGCCGAAGTTGATGCAAACTCTGTCAACAGCCGTTAGGATAAAGAGGTAGTCCGCGTCAACAAGCTCTGCAAGCTTTGCGGAGGCAAAGTCCTTGTCGATGACTGCGGGAACGCCCTCGTAGTCGCCGTCCTTGTCCTTGATGACGGGAATTCCGCCGCCGCCGCAGGCGATGACGATAAATTCGTGGTCAAGCAGGTTTAGGATGCTGTCCTTTTCAACGATGTCAACGGGCTTTGGGGAGGCAACCATTTGCCGCCAGCCGCGCCCCGCGTCCTCTTTGAAAATAACGCCGGGGTTTGCCGCCATAAGCGCTTTTGCCTCGGCCTCGGTGTAAAAAGCGCCGATGGGCTTTGTGGGGTTTTTGAAAGCGGGGTCCTTGGGGTCAACCTCAATTTGGGTGACAACGGTTGCAACGTGCCAAGGCATTCCCTCAATGCGAAGCTCGCGGAGTATGCCGTTTTGCAGGTGATAGCCGATATAGCCTTGGCTCATCGCCGTGCATTCGGGGAGAGGGAAGCGGGCAATTTTGTCGTTTGCATCGGCGGCGGTGTCAAGCCCCAGCTTAATCATGCCGACCTGCGGGCCGTTGCCGTGGCTTACAATAATTTCGTGACCCTGCTTTATAAGTCCGATAAGAGAGGGCGCGGCTTCGTCTATGCGCGCCAATTGCTCCTGCGGAGTGTTACCCAAGGCGTTGCCGCCAAGGGCGATTACTATTCTTGCCATATGAGTATTTCCTTTCGGGTGTGGCTTAGAGGAGGCCGCGCTCTGCCATAAAGCTGTCAAGCTCAAGCTTCGCGGCTTCCTTTTCGGCTTCGGAGGCGTCCTTTTGATAGCGTGTGAAGTATACGAGCAGTCCGCGCATTGCGGTTAGGCGGTTGCCGGCTTCGTCAAAGGCAATTGAAATGTTGCTGTCGAGAACCTCGTCTGTGACTTCCTCGCCGCGGGTTGCGGGCAGGCAGTGGAGGAATTTTGCGCCAAGTGCGCATTTGCCCATCATTTCCTTTGAAACCTGATACTTGGGCATGAACACGCGGTTGCGCTCCTCGGGAGAAAGCTCGGACTCATAAAGGCCGTACCAAACATCGGTGTAGATGAAGTCTGCATCGGTCAGCGCTGCTTTTTCGTCGTCTGTGACAAGCCATGTGCCGCCGGACTTTTTGCAGTTGGTTTCAAGAACCTCCTTGTGGTGGTCGTTTAGCTGGAAACCCTTGGGGCCAAAGTGGACAAAGTGCATTCCGAGGTTTGTGCAGATGCAGCCGAGGGAGAAGCAAACCTGCGTTGCGTCACCGACAAAAACAACCTTCAAATCCTCAAGCTTTTTGTCGCGGGGCATATTTTCAATGATGGTGATAACATCCGCAATTTCCTGCGTGGGGTGGTTGTAGTCGCTCATGGCGTTGAGAACGGGGATTGTGCACTTGTTTGCAAGCTTTACAACGCTGTCGTGGCTGATTACGCGAGCCATCAGAACGTCAACAAGCTGAGAGAGAACCTCGCCGGTGTCCTCAATTGTTTCGTGACCGCCAAGCTGAATCATGCCGGGTCCAAGATATTGAGCGTGGCCGCCAAGCTGCTCCATTGCGGTTTCAAAGGATACACGGGTGCGGGTGGAGGACTGCTGGAAAATCATTCCGAGGGTCTTGCGGCGCATGAGCGGGGGATAGTAGCCCGCCTTGATGCAGGCCTTGATTTTGAGAGAGAGGTTGATGATGTCAAGGAGCTCTTCCTTGGAAAAGTCGTTCGTGTCCACAAAATGTCTGAGTTCTGCCATGATGGCACCTCCATAATAATTTTTATTTTTGTTTATTGTTTATTTTTAAAAAACAGCGGATGCTTCAATGACGGAAGCACTTTGTTCTGTTTTATTAAAAACCCGATTTAGCCACGTCTGAGGGTTCAATCTTTTTTCCGACAAAGCGGACGATTAGAAAGCCCACAAGAAGTCCTGTGGCGATGGAAATGATGGGCGGAACGCCAAGTCCGGCGGGAAGATAGCCGAAAACCGAGGCTATGCCCGCAACGGTGAGTGCATAGGGGAGCTGAGTTTTAACGTGGTCGAGGTTGTCGCAGCCCGCACCGAGGGAGGAGAGAATGGTGGTGTCCGTTACGGGACTGCAATGGTCGCCGAAGATAGCGCCGGAGAGCACCGCCGCGATGCAGGCGAAGATGAATTGCTCCTCATAGCCTATGCCGGAGGAAAGCGCCGCCTGATATGCAACGGGAACCGTGATTGGCATTACAATGACCATACAGCCAAAGCTGCCGGCGGCAAAGGAAATTGCACAGCAAACTATGAAAATGAGCATGGGCAAAATCCAATAGGGGAGATGGAGAGTTACGAGGTCAACAAGGAAATATGCCGCGCCGAGCTTTGCAATGGTTTCCGAAAGGCCCCAAGCGAGAACAAGGACGAGGACGGTCAGTAAAATGCCCGAAGCTCCCTCAACCCATGCCTTGATGCCGCGAGTGAGATTTAGCTTTTTTGTCACACAGCCCATGAAAATTGCGACAAAGCCGGAGAGAATTGCCGCCCGCATGAGTACGCCGACCGTGTCGGCATTGCCAAAGGCGGTTGAAAGTGTTGAGAGAGAAAAGGCAACGCCGCGGGGTAAAAGTCCCGCCGCAACGGCGTTTTGCATACCGTTCACATAAAAACCGACAAAGGCGTAGAGGCACATTGTGATTATTGGGAGAACGGCAGACCAGATGCTGCCCTCGGCAAGAACTGCGCCGGTTTCCGGCTCCGCGCTTTCCGAAGCGGAGCCGCGGCGAAGCGGCTCGCCCGCTCTTGCACGGCGCTCCGCGAGAAGCATGGGGCCGTATTCGCGCCCCATTACGGCGGTGTAGAGAACAAAGGCAACAGCGATGAAATTGTAGAAGCAGAAAGGGATACTGCCAAAAAAGTGGCTGTAGGCGGAGGCTTCGATGCCGGCAACGACAAAGCCGCTTTCGATGGCGGAAAGCTCCGCCGCAATCCAGCTTGAAATAATTGCAATGCCCGCAACGGGGGCGGCGGTGGAGTCCACGATATATGCAAGCTTTTCGCGCGAAACCCCCTGCTTGTCCGTGATGCCGCGCATTACGGGGCCTGTTATGAGAGCGTTTGCATAGTCGTCGAAAAACAGGCACATTCCCATTGCCTGTGCCATTAGTGTGGCACGGCGGGGCGAATTTATGCCCTTTGTAATTTTTTTGCCAAGCGCGGCAAAGCCACCGGAAACATTTATAACCGCAACCATGCCGCCAATGCAAAGACATAGAATTATGATGGAGCCGCGAAAGCTGTCTGTTGTGATGCTTATAATGGTGTCGCCAAAGGCGTTGAACACGCCGCCGATTTGACTTATGAGGTTTCCGGAGCCGGAAACGCCTTGCAGGATGATTAGTCCCGCAAACAAACCGGCGACAAGGGAGGAGATGACTTCCTTCGTGATGAATGCAAGGAGGATTGTTAGAAGCGCGGGAATAAGGCTTATTATGCCAAGCGTTTTTCCCGTCAGAACGGCTGTTTGCTGCACTGCCGCTTCGGACGCGCCGTCAATACCCGCAAGAGCGGAGGCGAGCTGTTGTGAAAGCCCGCCGAGCGCCGTGAAGCTGAACACAGCAATTAGCAGAATTGCCGCAAGACCTATGAGATAGCCGGTGCGAAGCTTCTTCATTTTGTCATCCCCTGCCCTTGCCCCCGCTAAAAAACGCGGGGAAATAAAGTGCTATGGTTTGCTTATGACTTGCTCTTGTCTTTTCCGGCTTTGTAGAGCAGAACGCCGAATAGTGTTGTTATGAGTGTTCCTACAATCAGCGTCATCAGTGCAAAGGTGCTGCCCGCATCCTTGAATAGGAAGAAGATGGAAAGAGCAATGCAGGCTTCGCAAAGAACAGCACAGAAGATTATGCCGAATTTGCCGCCGGGAACCTGATAGATACGCGGAGTTTGGCTGTCCGTCAGACGGAGCTTGACGGCGGCGGGGAACATGAACAGATAAGGAATCATGAAAATTACGAAGCTAAAGGAGAGTATGGTCCAGAATACGTCGTTTGCGTCACCGGAGAGCGCAAAGTTCAAAATAAGAAGTGCGGTTGCAATGACGCCCATGATGATGTATAGAGCATCGGGGGTGCCATATTTTTTGTTGCGGTGGCCGAGAAGCTTACTGCGCTTATCAAGCTCTGCTGCCGCAAGAACCTCGTTTGCGCCCATTGTCCAGGAAACCATGTTGGAAACAAGGGTGAGGGAAGCTATAACGATTACAACAACGAAAACAGGGCGTGCGGCGGGGCCGAATACCGTGCAAAGCTCCTGCAAAGCGTAGAAGAAGCCGTCAACGGAGTCAACCTCGGCAGCGGGGATTGCCGCCAAAATGCCGAAGGTGCCGAAAACATAGAGGGCGGTGATTATAACGCCCGCAAAAATCGTCATTTTTGGAATTGTCTTGCCGGGGTTGTGAATTTTACTGCCTATAGAGCCAATTAACTCAAAGCCCAATAGGTTGTACACAATTGCCGCAACATATTGCGTTGTATTGTCAAGGCTCGGAATAAATGCCTGTAGGGAGAAGTCGTTTTTCAGTCCGAACTTTATTGCATAGGCAACGCCAAGCCCGCCGAAGAGCAGCAGAACGGCAACCTTTGCAATGGCCGCGATGTTTGTGACGGTGACGGAAAGCTCAACGCCGCGAATGCCGATATAGACGATAACCCAGCACATCAGCGTTGCAATTCCCGCGAGAACCCATGGGTTTGCGTCCGGGAAAAATGTGAGTGAGAGCCAGCCGGCAAAAGCTATGAATACTGCGGGCATCCAGAATGCCACGTTTACCCAGTAGTACCAGCCGACAAGAACCGCGGATTTTTCGCCGAAGGCTCTGTTAACCCAGCTGTAAATACCGCCGTCGTCGGGGTAGGTGCTGCCAAGCTCTGCGCTGATGAGGCCGTAAGGAATGAAGAACACGATTGCCGTGATGACCCAAATGGTAATTGACGAAACGCCGATGATTGCAGGAGCAACAAAGGTGTCAAGTACAAGTATGCTGCATATTGTGAACAGTATACTTTTCCATAGGCTAACTTTTTTTTCTTCCATTTTTATCCTCCTCTTTATTTTGCGCCGACCGAATAAGGCCGCCGCGCCGGAAAACCAAGGCTGACATTATCGCCTCCCCGCGAACCGAAAGCCTTGGTGCTCGGGGCACAGACGAAAATTCGTGCCTGTGCCCATTTGCGTTAATTTTTTAGCCACGGGGCTGCTGCTGAGTGATGCAGTGGATGTTGCCGCCGCCATAGACGACCTCCCAGGTGTCAACACCAACAACCTTGTGCTCGGGGAACATTGCCGCAATTTGCTTGAGTGCAAGGCTGTCGTTCTCGTCGCCGTACTGAGGAACAATGATGCCGCCGTTGACTATGAGGAAGTTCATATAGGATGCGATGCAGATGTCGCCGTCCTCGCGGGGGAGTGTTCCCTCAACAAGGTCAATTGCGAAGTCGCCCTTGATGGTGACGTTCTTTTTGGGCATACAGAGCTTATGAACCTTGAGCTTGCGACCCTTGGCGTCGGTTGCTTCGGAAAGAGTTTTGTAGGCGGCTTGGCATTCGGCATAGAAGCTGTTGTTCTCGTCCTCTGTCCAAATGCAGGCAGCCTCGCCGGGGCGGACAAAGCAGGCAACGTCGTCCACGTGGCCGTTGGTTTCCTCGGGGTCAATACCGTCTTTAATCCAAATGACTTTTTCAAGGTTAAGGTATTCCTTGACCTCGGCTTCAATTTCTTCGCGGGTCATGTGGGGGTTGCGTCCTTCGGAAAGCAGGCACATTTCGGTGGTGATGAGGGTGCCCTCGCCGTCAACATGGATGGAGCCGCCCTCCATTACAAAGCCGGGTGTGCGATAGGTGTCTGTGTATTCCATTTCGCAGACCTTTTGTGCGACAGCGTCGTCCATATCCCAGGGGAAGTACAGACCGTCCACAAGTCCGCCCCAGGAGTTGAAGTCCCAGTCGATGCCGCGGACGTCACCCTTGTCGTTAACAACAAAGGTGGGGCCGCAGTCGCGGATCCAAGAATCGTTGCTTGCCATTTCGACTACGCGAATTTCGGAGGGGAGAGCGTTGCGGCAGTTTGCGAACTGCTCTTTTGAAACACACATTGTAACAGGCTCGAACGCGCTGATTGCTTTTGCAACATTTGCATATGCTTTTTGTGCGGGCTTTGCGCCATCTCTCCAGTTGTCGGGTCTTTCGGGCCAAAGCATCCAAATTTGTTTCTGAGGCTCGAATTCGCCGGGCATACGGAAACCGTCCTTCTTCGGAGTACTGTCAATTCTTTTCGCCATTTTCAAAGTACCTCTCATTTCTAAAGATTTTTTTGTGTAAAAGAGTTTCCCAACGTGTCAGTTCAGCCATGTATTGTTTACAAGCGTGAAACATTGAAAAAAACATACCGAATTTAGTTTGTGCAAATTCTTTTACCAAACTGTATTATTGTCGATTTGCACATCATTATTAAAAACTTGCTGCATTTAATTTGCCTTTCGCACAAAGAATATCCTGTATTTGCCACTATGTCAACGATTTGCCCTTAACTAGGAACACTGTGCATCAAAAAGGCGCGGTGTTACTTTTGCAGTAACACCGCGCCTTTTCAGCGCCTTTCCTCCAAGCTTGGGCCTATTGGCTCAGGTGCCGGATTTTGGTCGCGGGTTATTCTCTTGTAAAGCAGGGTTTCGATAATGGCAATCATGCCGCAGCGGGATGTAACGTCAATTCCCTCGTAGTCAATTTCGTCCGCAAAGACGTAAAAGTTGAGGTCGCTCATGTTTTGAATTATGTTGTTGTCCGCCCGTGTGAGGGAGATTATGGTCGGCGTGGCAATTGCAAAAATGCGTTCAACCTCGCTGACTATGCTGCGATTATTGCCGGTGTAGGAGAGGATTAAAAGCACATCATCGCGCTTTACGCGCCGCAAAAGTGAGGCAAATTCGTATTCCTCGAGCGGAATTTCAACATTATAGCCCATGCTGGTTAAAAGGCGCGAAAAGTACTTTGCAACCTCGCGGCTCAAGCCCTCGGCAAGTATGAAAATGTGTGGGTAGCGCCGCATTATTTTGTGGAAGGCCTCGATTTTATCATCGGTGATTACCTTGACCGCTTCAACGACATTTTTGAGGTAGCTGTCCCTGTAATTGTCGTCGTGGACTATGCTGGGAATGTGGATTTTGCGTGACTCGACCTCGGTTTCGCGTACAGCCTCGATAAAGTCGCTGTAGCCGCCGTAGCCGAGCTTTTTGACAAAGCGAAACAGCGTGGTGGTGGAAACGTAACAGACCTGTGCAAGCTCCCTTATGCTCATATCTTTTACAATATGCATATTTTTTATTACGAAATTAAAAATATTGTGTTCCGTGGGGGAAAGCTTAGGCACGTTACCGCTTGTTTGTTCATAAAAATCCATAAAAGCACTCTTTCTGCGTCATAAAATGCGCAAGAAATGAAGCCCGACGCAAGGCCGATGCAGAGTAACGGTGTTACCTCAAGTATAACGCCGTTACGCAAATACGTCAATAGCGTTACAAGGCTTGCGCCAATACAAAAATTCACATACAATGGTAAAATAGTGGGGGGTGCTTTATGACTTTATTAAAGCCGATATTGATTGTTTGCGGGTCACTGGCCTTGGCTTTGGGGGCGGTGGGGCTTGCTTTGCCCGTGTTCCCGACAACGCCGTTTATCATTTTGGCGGCGGCCTGCTTTGCGGGGAGTAGCCCCAAGCTCTATGCTTGGCTGGAGCACAGCCGTATTTTTGGCGCGTTTATAGTTAATTATCGCACAAAATCCGGCGTTCCGCGAAAAACAAAGCTTGCGGCGCTTATTTTTCTGTGGTCTATGCTTGCGCTGTCGGCGTTTTTCTCAAAGCGGCTTTGGGTTATGGGAATTCTGCTGGTGGTTGGAATAGGTGTCAGTGTGCACATATTGCTCATCAAAACCGCAGAGCCGCCAAATCAGTAAAATAATTGTTTAATTTTCATAAAACCACTTGACAATTATGCGAAAATGTTGTATCTTATGGATAGAGAAAGGGTGAGTCCAATGTGGTGTTTCACTTCGCAATAGCTTCCTTTTCCTCCACGGCAGTCCCGGATACGTGCCCCATATTCATGCGCCGTTCGTGCACTTCTCATCTCTATGAGAGCAGCCGGTCATTGCAGGAGAGCGAATTTCGTTTTCAAAGTCGGTGACCCAAACAAAACAGCAATCGAAGCGCAAACGAAACAGGTAAAGTTCCGGCAACGGTCGTCAAAACAGTAGAAAGAGAGGTTGACTAAAAGGATGCTCGATAATAAAACTGAACAGCCGTAACCCCCTGCCCACACCGGATGAGCAGGGGGTTGTTGTTTTTATCCCGCACTGCGGTGGGGGGGGATAACTCGCCCAAGGGGCGAGGGGAGGGGCACCCCGCTTTAGCGGGGTGGAACGA
>JAVVUU010000037.1:3584-14251 GCA_036653035.1 Oscillospiraceae bacterium | reverse complement strand
GCTTTCAAATTTTTATGAGCTTTTTTCGTAAAGCGCCGGGGCAAAGCGTGATTTTGGGGCATATTTACAAAAGGACATACGGCGGGCAAACTTTTTCTTGCGGCAATTGCACATAAAGTGTTGAAAAAAAATTTAAAAGTGATAGAATAAAGGATAAACGCAAGATTTTTTAACACTAGGAGGCAACACAATATTATGGCAAAAAAACAGTTTAAAGCAGAATCCAAAAAATTATTGGATCTCATGATCAACTCAATTTACACACATCAGGAGATTTTTTTAAGAGAGCTGATTTCAAACGCAAGCGACGCTATCGACAAGCTTTGCTACCTCTCCCTAACCGACGAAAATGTCGGCATGGCGCGTGCGGATTTTAAAATTAAGCTTGGCGTATCCGAAAATCCCCGCATCATCAGCGTTTCCGATAACGGCATTGGCATGACGCGCGAGGACTTGGAAAACAACCTTGGCGTAATCGCCCACAGCGGCTCCCAAACCTTTAAAAATGAAATGGACAAATCCGGAGATGCTGCCGATATCGACATCATCGGTCAATTCGGCGTCGGCTTCTATTCTGCGTTTATGGTTTCCGACACCGTAACTGTTATTACAAAGGCATACGGCTCGGACACCGCCTATAAGTGGCAGAGCAACGGCGCGGATGGCTACACAATTGAAGAATGCGAAAAGGACGGCGTTGGAACGGACATCATCATGGACATCAAGGAGGATGTCGAGGAGAGCGAATACACCCGCTTCCTCAACGAAATGTCCATAGGCCAGCTTGTCAAAAAATACAGCGACTTTGTCCGTTGGCCCATAGTAATGGACTTCACCGAGGCCGAGGAGGTCGATTCCGGCGAAAAGGATGCGGACGGCAATCCCATTATGAAGCAGGTTCCCGTTGTCCGCGAGGACGTTATAAACAGCATGGTTCCCATCTGGCAGCGCGACAAGAGCGAGGTTTCACAGGAGGAGCTTGACGAGTTTTACAGAAACAAATTTTACGACTATGAGGCACCTCTGTCAACAATCCGCGTAAATGCGGAGGGTCAAATATCCTATCGCGCGATGTTGTTCATCCCCGGCCGCGCACCAACCGACTTTATCTCCGCCGAATACCACCCCGGGCTTCAGCTTTACTGCAACGGCGTTATGATTATGGAGGCCTGCGACGAGGTTCTTCCGGACTGCTTCCGTTTTGTCCGCGGCATTGTGGACAGCCCCGATTTCTCCCTCAACATCTCCCGCGAAACACTCCAGCACGGCAGACAGCTAAAGATGATTTCAAACAACCTTGAAAAGAAAATTAAGGCCGAGCTGCTTCGCATGATGAACGATGAAGCCGAAAATTACGACAAATTCTACAAGGCGTTTGAGCTTCAATTAAAGTACGGAATTGTTGCAAATCAAGGCGAAAAGAAGGAGCTTCTAACAGACCTTTTGATGTATTTCTCCAGCAAGGAAAAGGAGCTTATCCCCCTGCGCGAGTACAAACAAAAAATGCCTGAGGAACAAAAGCTAATCTATTACGTCTGTACAGACAGCGTTGAATTTGCAGATTCTCTCCCCCAAGCCGAGCAAATCCGCGACAAGGGCTTTGAAATGCTCTACCTTACAGACGATGTGGACGAATTTGTAATCCGCAGACTCGAGGAATACGAGGGCATCAAGTTCTGCAACATCACAACCGACGAGCTTGGCCTTGAAACCGAGGAAGAAATATCCGAAACAGAGAAAAAGCAGGAAGAAAATCGCGAGCTGCTCGACTTTGTCAAGGAAACCGCCGGCGGAAGTGTTGTTGACGTTCGCCTTAGCCACAAGCTGAAAAGCCACCCTGTCTACCTTACAACAGAGGGCGAAATTTCCATTGAGATGGAAAGATACTTCAAAAATATGCCCGGCGAGATGGCGGGACAAATTAAGTCCAAGCGCGTTCTCGAGCTAAACTGCGAGCATTCCGCCTTTGCATCCCTAAAGCAGGCCTTCGAAACCGATAAGGACAGAGCGGCAAAGCTTTCAAAAATTCTGCTTGCCCAAGCCACACTAATCGCAAATCTTCCTCTCGAAAATCCCGCGGAATACACAGAGCTTGTCTGCGAGCTTTTCTAATCCAACCCCGCCATTTAGGATAACAGCAGATAATTAAAAAAACCCAACAAGGGAGGGAAACCGCATTATGGAACGAAAACTCGGAGTTTACATCCACATACCCTTTTGCGTGAGCAAGTGCTCATATTGCGATTTCTACTCCCTTGCGGGAAATGAAAGCAAAATGGCAAAATACCAAGCCGCGCTCCTAAAGCACATCGAGGAAGCCGCGCCGCAGATGGAGCCCTATTACATCGACACCCTGTATTTTGGCGGCGGAACGCCAAGCTTTTACGGCGCAAAATACATCTGCGAAATTTTCAACACCCTAAAGCGCTCCGCAAAGGTACTCAAATCCGCCGAAGTAACGGTTGAAATGAACCCGGACAGCGTGACGCGAAGCGACCTAAAGCTCCTAAAAAATGAGGGCGTAAACCGCATTTCGCTCGGCGTTCAGTCCGCGAATGACGACATTTTGCGCCTAATCGGCCGCCGCCACAATTTCAAGCAGGTGGAAGCCGCCGTCAAAGCAATCCGCGCGGAGGGCTTTGACAACCTCAGCCTAGACCTCATCTACGGTCTGCCAAGCCAAACAAAAAGCGACTGGGCGGACACACTTTCAAAGGCAATTACACTCCGTCCCCAGCACCTCTCCTGCTACGGCTTGAAGATTGAGGACGGCACACCAATCTGCAAATACAGGGACTCCGAATTTTTGCCGGACGATGACCAGCAGGCGGATATGTACCTCTACATGACCGACACGCTTGAGGGCTACGGCTATGCGCAATATGAAATTTCAAATTTCGCACAAAAAGGCATGGAGTCACGCCACAACCTTAAATACTGGAAGCTCGATGACTACATGGGCTTTGGCCCCGCCGCACACAGCTGTGTCAGCGGCGTGCGGTACAGCTATGTGGGCAATTTGGACGAATATATTCTCGGTGTCAACGAGGGCGGCAACATTGTTGACGAATACGAAAAAACCGATAAGCTCGACAGAGCCGCCGAATACATCATGCTCGGCATGAGAACCGTTCGCGGCATATCAAAGGACGAATACAGCGCCGTTTACAAAAGCGGCTTTTCGGGTCTTGAATACCTTTTAAGCGAATATGAAAAAAAGGGTTGGACACATCACCATGGTAACAGATGGAGCTTTACCTCCTCCGGATTTTTGCTCTCAAACATCCTAATCGGCACACTTTTGGAAGCTCAATCTCAGGAAAAAATGAGCGCAAATCCATGGATTCAAGACAACCTGAACAGTACGCCGCCGGAATTAACAGCCCCAACAGGCGGCGCGACCTATGGCTAAGATAAACATAAAAACATAAAAACAAAAAAACTTAAATATAAACATACAGACAAAAAAACAAGGGTGGTGGGCGAAAATGAAGCTGTTCAGCGAAAAATCAAATAGGAACAAAAAAAATCCCGTCAATACGTCCGGCAAAGCGGCAAATTCGGCTTCGGCAAAAAAAGCGCCCAAGCCGCAGGCGGCACCTGCCCCGCAGCAAAGAGCACAGCCTGCAAGACCGGCACCACAGCAAAGAGCTCAGTCCGCGGCTGCTTCGCAGAAAAAAACCGGCGCCGCAAAGCCTGCCGGAAAAAGCAAAAAACCTATAATCGCCATTGCGGCGCTTATAGTAACTCTTTGCACCGTTTTTTGCATCATAGGCGCTTATGCAAATGGGAGCGACACCATTTTTCCAAAGGTCAGCTATGAGGGCACAGACCTTGGCGGCATGACAGCGGCAGAAGCCGCGGACGCTCTCGTAAAAGCAAAGGTAGGCGATGGGGAGGACAAAACGCTTGTCGTTTCCCTGCCCGCAAGCTGCAAATTGGAGGTCAGTGCAAAAGAAGCCGGCTGTTACCTAACAGCGCCGGATGCCGCCGCCTTGGCATTCAATTCCTGCCACGGCGAAGGATTTTTTGCGAACACAATCAAGTTTTTCAAGTGCGTAACCACAGGTGAAAAGCTAAAGCTTGAGGACGGCATTAAGCTAAATGAGGTGTATCTCCGCGAGCAAACTGACGAAGCCGTCCGCAAGGTTTCCGCCGCGCTAATGGAGTCCGATTTAAAAATCGCAGAGGATAGCGTAACTGTCGTAAAGGGCGCGGAGGCCGTGCAAATAAACGCCGACGACCTATACAAAGCCGTGAAAAAAGCCCTTACGGAGGGGCGTTATGAGCCGATAAAATATGAAGCGTCCGAGGAATCCGGAACGGCGGAGGCCGCGCCGCTCGACATTGAAAAGCTTGCCGACACGGTTTTTACAGAGCCGATAAATGCCGCCTATGACCCGCAAACCCAAAAGGCAACCGCCCACACGGTCGGAAAAAGCATAGACAAGGCCGAAGCGAAAAAGCTTTGGGATGCCGCTTCAAGCGGTGACCGCGTTGTCATCCCCCTAACCCTAACTCAGCCGGAAATTACAACCGAGCTTTTAAACAGCCGCCTTTTTGCCGAGGTGCTCTCACAAAAAAGCACAAGCCTTGGCGGCAGCAGTGCCGCGCGTGTAAATAACATCAAAAAAGCGGCGGCGGCAATCAACGGCATTGTCCTAAATCCGGGCGATGAATTTTCATACAACGGAGCGCTGGGTCAGCGCACGGCGGCGGCGGGTTATCAGGGCGCGGGCGCATATTCCGGCGGCAAGGTTGTCACGGAAATCGGCGGCGGCATCTGTCAGGTGTCCTCCACCCTCTACTACTGCACCCTAATCGCAAATCTTCAAATCACTCAGAGAAGCTGTCACTATTTTGCGGTCGGCTATCTGCCCGCCGGACTTGACGCAACCGTCAGCTGGCCCGCACCGGACTTCAAATTCAAAAATGACGGCGATTATCCCATAAAAATCGAGTCCTATGTGGACAAAAAGTCATACAGCGTCGTTGTAAAAATCCACGGCACAAATGTGGACGGCACAAAGGTTGAAATGAAAACCGAAACATGGCAAACAGAGGACGGCACAGGCGCCGCCTCCTACCGCTATGTTTACGATAAGGATGGAAAGCTAATCAGCAAAACCAAGGAAGCGACAAGCTTTTATCACATCCACAAAAAAGAGGAGCCAAGCCCAAGTCCAAGCCCCAGCCCAAGTCCGAGCGCAAGCCCCTCACCAACGGTTGCGCCAACGGTTTCCCCAACAGCGCCACCCATACAAACGCCAACCCCAACCCCGCCGCCAAGTCCAAGCGCCACACCGGTTCCAACCCCAACAGCACCCGTCACGCCCACTCCAACGGCGGCAGCTTCCCCAACGCCAACAGTTTAAAAAAGCGAATATCAAGCATTGCCCCCGGCGAAGTGCGAGAGAGCCTTCGCCGGGCTAAAATACAGGAGGAAAAACCATGAGTAAAGGAACATTCTACATCACCACACCAATCTATTATCCGTCGGACAAGCTGCACATAGGCCACGCCTATTGCACAGTTGCAACGGACACTGTTGCCCGTTATAAACGAATGTGCGGCTATGATGTCATGTTCCTCACAGGCACGGACGAGCATGGTCAAAAAATTGAGGAAAAAGCGCGCGAAAAGGGCGTTACCCCCAAGCAGTTTGTCGATGAAATTGTTGAGGGCAAGGGCGGAATTTTGGATTTGTGGAAGCTTATGAACATCTCAAACGACCGCTTTATCCGCACAACGGACGACTACCACGTTGAAGCCATTCAAAAGATTTTCAAAAAAATGTTTGACAAGGGCGACATCTACAAGGGCAGCTACAAGGGCAAATATTGCACCCCCTGCGAGAGCTTTTGGACAGAAAGCCAGCTCACAGACGGCAAATGCCCCGACTGCGGCCGCGAGGTTCACGATGCGGAGGAGGAGGCGTATTTCTTCCGTCTTTCAAAATATGCCGACCGCGTTCAGGCACTGCTCGAAACAGGCACCTTCCTTGAGCCTGCCTCACGCGTAAACGAAATGATAAACAACTTTATCAAGCCCGGCTTGGAGGATTTGTGCGTTTCCCGCACAACCTTTACATGGGGCATCCCCGTCACCTTTGACCCCGGCCATGTCGTTTATGTTTGGGTGGATGCGCTCTCAAACTACATCACCGCCCTCGGCTACGACAACGACAAATACAAGGACTTTGACAAATATTGGCCTGCGGATGTCCATTTTGTCGGCAAGGAAATTGTCCGTTTCCACTCCATCATCTGGCCCGCAATGCTGATGAGCTTGGAGCTTCCGCTTCCGAAAAAGGTTTTTGGCCACGGCTGGCTGCTGATAGACGGCGGAAAAATGAGCAAGTCCAAGGGTAATGTTGTTGACCCCGTTGTGCTTGTTGAGCGCTACGGAGTTGACAGCCTGCGTTACTTCCTCATGCGCGAATTTCCCTTTGGAAGCGATGGCAGCTTTACCAACGAAGCACTCATAAACCGCATAAATGCAGACCTTGCAAACGACCTTGGAAACCTTGTTTCCCGCACTGTCGCAATGGTCATTAAATACTTTGGCGGCACCCTCCCCACAGAGCGCCTTGCGGATCACTTGGACGACGAGCTAATTGCAATGGCAAGCGGCCTGCGCGACATTTATCAGCGCGAAATGGACAATTATGCCCCTCAAGCTGCACTTATTGAGGTGTTTAAGGTCGTTTCCCGCGCAAATAAATACATTGACGAAACAGCGCCATGGATCCTTGCAAAGGACGAAGCAAACAAGCCCCGCCTTGCAAGCGTCATGTACAATCTTCTCGAAGCCATCCGCATCACAACAAGTTTGTTGGTTCCTTTCATGCCGCAAAGCTGTGAAAAAGCCTTTGTGCAAATCGGCGCTTCAAGCGACAACACGGCTTGGGACAAGGCAAACATTTTTGGCGCTCTGCCCGCCGACGTAACCGTTCAAAAGGGCGACACGCTGTTCCCACGCATAGACATGGCAAAGGAGCTTGCCGAGCTTGAAGCAATGAACGCCGAGAAAAACGCGCCGGAGCTGCCCGCCGTGCCCCCCGTCACAATCGACGAATTTGCAAAGGTTCAAATGACCGTCTGCAAGGTGCTCACCTGCGAAAACGTCAAGAAGTCCGAAAAGCTTTTGAAATTCAGCTTGGATGACGGCTCGGGAACTCCGCGTCAAATTTTCTCGGGCATTGCAAAGTTTTATAAGCCGGAGGAATTAGTCGGAAAAACCGTTGTTGCGGTTACAAACCTGCCCCCGCGCAAAATGATGGGACAGGAGTCCAACGGAATGCTGCTTTCCGCCGAAAAGAATGAGGAACTGAATTTGCTCATGCTCGATGATGCAGTTCCCGCCGGAGCAACGCTCTGCTAAAACCCATAAATAAATCCCGCCGCACGTCCGGGCTGCGTGTTTTTCGTCCGGACATCGACAAAAACCCTTCGCCAATCCATGTGACGGGATTTAATCAGAGGTTCCCTAACAAAAACATAAAAAATGCACCTTACCTATGCAGCTTTTCGCCGCAGGTAAGGTGCATTTTTGTTTTGCTTCGGCGGCAAGCTATGCTTGTCGGATTAAAAGCATATAAGGTTAAAATCCAAAATTAGTATTGTACGAAAGGCTCAGCGGGCTTCGATAAATCCGCCGCCGACCACCATATCGCCAATGTAAAAAACGGCGGATTGACCTGCCGTGGGGGCGCGGACGGGGGTGTTGAACCGAACCCTTGCGCCGCTCTCTGTCGGCGTGACAACGGCGGCGGTTTGAACGCGCGAATGGCGAACGCGGACATCCGCCGAAAAGGTATCGCTCTGCGGAACAAGCCAATTTATGCTGCGGACGGAAATTTCGGAGGTGTACAAAATGTCGCCGTCCCGGAGGACAACCTCGTTTGTGGCGGGGCGGATTTCGGACACAAAAATGCGCTTGCCAACAGCAATTCCAAGCCCGCGCCGCTGACCTCTGGTGTAGTGGTGAATGCCCTTGTGGCGGCCAAGAATGTTGCCGAGCGGGTCAACAAAATTTCCAGGCGGGGGAAAGCCTTCGCCGCGCCGCTCTATAAATTCGGCATAGTCGCCATCGGGAATGAAGCAAATTTCCATGCTGTCCGGCTTGTTCGCAACGGGCAAATTCATCCCCTCCGCAAGCGCACGAATTTCCTGCTTTGCCATGCCGCCAAGCGGCAAAATGAGGCGGCGCACCTGCTCTGATGTAAGGCGGCAGAGCATATAGCTCTGGTCGTTTTCGGGGTGACCCTTAAAGAGCTTGCCGTCCTTTGTTTGTGCGTAATGTCCTGTGGAGATATATTCGGCATCAATGCTATCCGCATATTCCAATAGTGCCTTAAATTTCACGCTTGGGTTGCAGAGAATACAGGGGTTCGGAGTTTCGCCGCGAAGATAGGCGGCTACAAACGGGGCGCAGACATTTGCTTCAAGCGCTTCGCGAATGTCCAAAATTTTGAGCGGGATTTTGAGAAAATCCGCAACGGATAGGGCATCGCTCCTTGCCGCTTCGCCGCCTATATCGAGAAAAAGCCCGAAAACCTCAAAGCCGAGGTCGCTTAAAAGCCGCGCCGAAACCGCAGAATCAACACCGCCGGAAAGACCCAAAACAACTTTTTTTGACATCTGTTTTCTTCCTTTTCGTTTTTTGTTAGGGAACCTCTGATTAAATCCGTCAAGACGTGCGGGGGGATTTAATCAGAGGCTCCTTAGGGATGTGCAAGCGAAAATGTTCACTGCATTTCGGGATTTTCGTTTGACCTGTGGGACTCAATATAAACCATCAGCGCCGCCATGTCCGAGGGCGAAACGCCGGAGATGCGACTGGCTTGACCGAAGTTTTCGGGGCGGATTTTTTGGAGCTTTTGCCGCGCTTCAAGGCGAATGCCGTCAATTGCTTCGTAATTTATGCCTTGCGGAAGCTTGCGATTTTCCATTTTTGCAAATTCCGCAACCTGCTTTAGCTGGCGGTCGATGTAGCCTGCATATTTTAGCGAAATTTCAACCTGATCGGTTATGACGCGCAAAAGAGGTGGGCGGTTTTCGTCAAAGGGGGCGAGGTCGGCATAGGAAATTTGGGGGCGGCGAAGCAGATTTGCAAGGCTGATGCCCGTGACGGCGGGAACGGTGCCGCGCTCTGTCAGCATTTTGCAAAGCTCGTCCGTTGGGGAAAGATGGGTGCGCTCAAGGCGATTTATTTCGCTGTCCACCGCCGCGTATTTTTCAAGCACCCGCGCGTGGCGCTCGGGCGAAATTAAGCCTATGCGCAGGCCAATGTGCGAAAGGCGAAGGTCGGCATTATCCTGCCTGTGCAAAAGCCGATATTCGGAGCGCGAGGTCATCATGCGGTATGGCTCATTCGTGCCTTTTGTCACAAGGTCGTCGATTAGTGTGCCGATGTATCCATCCGTTCGGCGCAAAATAAGCTCCGGCTCGCCCTTGATTTTAAGTGCGGCATTAACGCCCGCAACAAAGCCCTGAACCGCCGCTTCCTCATAACCCGAGGAGCCGTTGAACTGCCCCGCACCGTAAAGTCCGGCGATTTTTTTGCTTTCAAGCGTTGCGAAAAGCTCCGTTGGGTCAACGCAGTCGTATTCGATGGCGTAGGCGGCGCGGGTCATTTCGGCTTTTTCAAGGCCGGGCAGGCTGTGGAGCATTAAAACCTGAACCTCTTCGGGGAGAGAGGAGGAAAAGCCCTGGATGTAAAGCTCCTCCGTGTCAAGACCCATTGGCTCAACGAAAAGCTGATGACGCTTTTTGTCCGCAAAGCGCACAACCTTGTCCTCTATTGACGGACAGTAGCGCGGGCCTATGCCCTCAATAACGCCGCCGTAAAGCGGACTTCGGTGGAGGTTTTCGCGGATTATTTCGTGCGTGCGCTCTGTTGTGTAGGTTAGGTAGCAGACCGCGCGATTTTCGAGAGGGTGGGTGGTTGTGAAGGAAAACGGCTCAATATATTCATCGCCCGGCTGAAGCTCCATTTTGGAAAAATCGACCGTGCGGGCATTTACGCGCGGCGGTGTGCCTGTTTTGAAGCGGCGCAGAGAAAGCCCCAAATTAGCAAGGCTTGCGGAGAGCGGCACAGCGGCGGCAACGCCATCGGGGCCGGATTCGCACAGAATGTCGCCGATTATTGTGCGCCCGCGAAGATATGTGCCGGTGCAAATGACAGCGGCGCGGCAATAAAAGGTTGCGCCCGTTTGTGTGCGAACAAAGCTGATGTGCCCGTTTTCCGCGCCTATCTCGACGATTTCCGCCTGCTTTACGCGCAGATTTTCCTGCAATTCGAGCGTGTGCTTCATAACGCTTTGGTATTTGCGCCTGTCCGCCTGAGCGCGGAGGGAATGGACAGCGGGGCCTTTTCCAAGGTTTAACATACGGTATTGGATGCAGGCTTTGTCTGCCGCAACGGCCATTTCGCCGCCGAGCGCGTCCAGCTCGCGGACAAGATGCCCCTTGCCTGTGCCGCCAATGGCGGGGTTGCAGGGCATATTTCCCGCGGTGTCGAGATTTATTGTAAATATCATGGTGTCAAGTCCGAGCCGAGCCGCGGCAAGCGCCGCCTCAATGCCCGCGTGACCCGCACCGATAACGGCAAGGTCGCAATTTCCTGCGTCGTAATTCATAAATGTGCCTCCGAATGCACTCCGT
>JAVVUU010000037.1:0-3484 GCA_036653035.1 Oscillospiraceae bacterium | reverse complement strand
CCCATGGGCGCACTGATTGTAAGGCTTTTTTAATAGGTTAAGACTATATTATAAACGGTATTTCGCACCGATGCAAACTTTTTTCGTGCGGCGGTGCTGTAAGGGCTTCAATTTGCAAAAAAATTTTGTTTAGCGCTTGACAAGCGCGGGCATATGGTGTACATTGACTGTGCTAATACGAACAGTACAGCCGATAACATAGTAATAGGGGGTGCTCCAGTGTTCACAATCAATTACCGCGATTCACGACCGATTTACGAGCAGGTTAAGGACAGCCTGCGCCGCAGTATCATAACCGGCGTGATTGTAGCGGAGGAAAAAATTCCATCAGTAAGGGATTTGGCGGGACAGCTCGCAATAAATCCAAACACAATTCAGCGCGCATACAGGGAGCTTGAAAACGAGGGCTATATCTATTCCGTGCCCGGCAAGGGCAGCTTTGTCGGTGAATGTGCGGAGGTGCGTGACGGCCGCCGCTCGGCCTTGTTTGTCCAGCTCGACACAGCCGTTTCAGAGCTTTATTATCTTGGCGTAACGCCGCGCGAGGTCTGTGCGCACATAACCGAAAAAAGTGCAAAGGAGGAAAGAGCATGATTGAAATTAAGAATGTTTCAAAAAGCTTTGAGGGCTTTAAGGCTCTTGACGGCCTATCATTCACAGTTCCGAAAGGCTCAATCTATGGCCTTGTCGGCCCGAACGGCGCGGGAAAATCAACAATAATCCGCCACATTACCGGAATTTTTCGTCAGGACGAGGGCGAGGTGCTTGTAAACGGCGCACCGGTTTATGAAAACCCCGCGGTAAAGCGCGACATCGCCTATATACCCGACGATGTGTTTTTCTTCACACAGTCAACCATCAAGGACATGATGAAATTTTATAAGGGCGTGTGCCCCAATTTTTCAATTGAGCGCTACAACAAGCTGCAAAAGGCGTTTGACCTCAACGAAAACACAAAAATGCGCAGTCTTTCAAAGGGTATGCAAAAGCAGGCGGCTTTTTGGCTGACAGCCTCCATGTGCCCCAAGGTGCTTGTGCTCGATGAGCCTGTGGACGGACTTGACCCCGTTATGCGCCGTCAGGTTTGGAGCATACTAATGTCGGACGTTGCGGAAAACGGCACAACCGTTCTCGTTTCCTCCCACAACCTCCGCGAGCTTGAGGATGTTTGCGACCACGTTGGAATTATGAATAGCGGCAAGCTGCTTTTGGAGCGAAGCCTAACAGAGCTTCAAGACAATATAGTCAAGGTTCAGCTTGCGTTTGCCGACGAAAGAGCACTGCCGGAGGGGCTTGATTTGCTCCACCAAAGCAACACGGGCAGGCTGCAAACGCTCATCATTCGCGGTCAGGCAGAGGAAGTTACAAACAAATTATCCACCTGCGACCCGCTTTTTATGGACGTTGTTCCGCTGTCGCTTGAAGAAATCTTTATTTATGAATTGGGAGGTGAGCACTATGCAGTCAAAGACATCATTCTTTAACAGAACACTGTTCCTAAACCTGTTCAAACGCTATTGGCCGATTTTTGTCGCCTACATCATTGTTTGGGCGGCAATTATGCCCATGGCATTAGGCTCAAACCTCAACAACCAATCCCCCGATAACCCAATGCTGATGGCGGCAAATTACGTTATGACGGCGGGTTATCTCGGCGGCTCTATTATGTCCGCCATATTCGGAATGATTATCGCGATGGCGGCATTTGCCTACCTTTACAACTCGCGAAGCGTTTCAATGATGTGCTCTCTCCCCATAAAGCGTGAGGGCGTTTTCATCTCCGTGTTCACGGCGGGGCTTGTTGGAATGTTTGTTTCAAACATCCTCATCTTCGCAATGACGCTGGCTGTTGAAGCGGCTTATGGCGCTGTTGGAATTGGCTATCTTCTCCAATGGCTTGCGATGGTCTGCCTGACAAACGTGTTTTTCTTTGGCTTTGCGGCACTTTGCGCAAGCTTCACGGGGCATATTCTCGTTATGCCGGTGGTCTACATTGTTCTAAACTTCACGGTGTTTGTCGTTTCCTTTCTCTGCCGCGAGGTTTTGGCTATGTTCATCTATGGTATGCGCCCCGGCGCAATGCTTGAAACAGCCGCAATCTTCTCGCCTGTTGTCGGCATAAATGCCAATACGCACGTTCAAGGTGTTATGGCAATGGGTGCGGATGGCATAGAAGTTCCCGTTTCATATTTTTACAGCTCATGGCCAACACTTCTCATATACGCGGCAGTCGGCGTAGCGTTTGCAATCTGTGCCCTGCTTCTCATAAAGCACCGCCGCATGGAGAGCGCTTCGGACGTTATCGCCGTAAATCCGCTAAAGCCGGTTTTTAAATATTGCATGGCATTCGGCTGCGCAGTTGTTTTGGGCATGGGATTTTACGGACTGATGGGCATAGGCGGAGCAAACGGAGCAGGCTTTTCGCAAATGCTGGCTTTGCTTGGCTGTATGCTGATAGGCGCATTTATAGGCTATTTTGCTTCCGAAATGCTGCTGAAAAAAACTCTGCGTGTCTTTAATGTGCGCGCATGGGTCGGCATGGCGGCAGTTGCCATTATCGTTTCCGGCCTTATGTGCTGCGGCGAATTTGACGTTTTCGGCTATGAGCGCAAGCTTCCGAACGCGGATGAAATCGTCTCCGTCCACATTAACGCAGGGAGCCAAAACGTAAATTTAGAAGACCCCGAAAATATTGCGGCCGCCATTGCTCTGCACAGCAGCATCATTTCACACAAGGCGGAAAACGAAGCACCCACAAGCACAGCGGAGCAGGAGAGCGCGGACTACAGGAGCTTCAATGTTTGGATTAGCTACACCAAAAAAGATGAAACCTTATTCCGTCGCTACTACGGCGACATTAAATATCCCGTAACGGATGATATCATAGTGCTTGAAAAGCTTTTGAACAGCGAGGAAGCCGTTAAAGCCCGCACCGAGGTGTCCATCCCCGCCTCCATCGAAACCGTTTCCGATAGCTATATAGATTGGTTCAATCCGGAAAGCAAAGAGTACGAAAACATACAGCTAAGCGCCGAGGAAGCAATGGATCTATACACCAACTGCATCCTCCCCGACGCTGCGGACGGAAATATGGGCAAGGTGTTCCTCATAATGAACGACGAATATGACAATAATACCACAGACTGTAGCATAACCATTCAGTTCAGCAAGCTCCAAAAAAACAGTCCAGAGAATGAATACAGCTACGAAGAGGTTTGCGAGCAGGTAAATATTAACGCCAAGCGCACCATAAAATGGCTGGAAGCCAAAGGCGTTTCCCCCATCAGCCTCCTCGCCAGCAACGAAATCCGAGGTTACCAAGACAACCCTGCCTCAACAAATTCCAGTTCAACAAAAATTCAAATAAAAGCCTAAAAAATGGGCGGCCAATGGCCGCCCATTTTTTAAGCGTCAAAGCACCCCACCCGCAGTAGCCCGCGCCACGAAGTAGCGCGGGCGAACAGTCCGGCATGCCTGCCGGCCG
>JAVVUU010000036.1:7376-14534 GCA_036653035.1 Oscillospiraceae bacterium | reverse complement strand
ATCTTTAGAATTGCGCTGGCAATCATGAAATAGACTATTAGGGAAATTGCGTCTACTATGGTGGTGATGAAGGGGCTTGCCATTACGGCGGGGTCGAAGCCGATTTTTTCGGCGAGGAGGGGGAGGGAGCAGCCGACTAGCTTTGCGCAGAGGACGGTTAGGAACAAGGTTAGGCAGACGACGGCGGCGACGGGCATGGTTATTGCCATGTTGCCCATAATAAGCCTATCGAAAAGGAGAACCTTTGCAAAGTTTGCAATTGCGAGAGCGGCACCGCATAGGAGGGCAACGCGAAATTCTTTCCAGAGTATTCGGAAGAAGTCGCGGAACTCTATATCGCCGAGGGAGAGGGCGCGAATTACGGTTACGGAGGACTGACCGCCGGAGTTTCCGCCGGTGTCCATCAGCATGGGGATGAATGCGATTAGGACTGCCTGCGATGCGAGCTTGTCCTCAAAGGAGCCGAGTATAGCGCCGGTAAAGGTTGCGGAAATCATAAGCAGGAGAAGCCATGGCATACGGTTTTTAAAAATTTCAAAAACGGATAGCTTGATATATGGCTTGTCCGAGGGGGAGATGGCGGCCATTATTTCGATGTCCTCCGTTGCCTCCTGCTGGATGACGTCGAGAACGTCGTCAACCGTGACAATGCCGACAAGTCTGTCCTCAAGGTCAACGATTGGGATGGTGAGAAGGTCGTAGTCGGAGCAAAGGCCGGAAACCTCTTCCTGGTCGTCCGTCGTTGTGGCACGAATGACATTCTCGTCCATGATGTCGCCAATGAGCGCATCCTCCTCGGAGAGAAGCAGGTCGCGGACGGTTACAACACCCTCAAGCTTTTGGTCACTGCTGATGACAAAGCAGGTGTAGATGGTTTCCTTATCTTCACCGATGCGGCGAATTCGTGCAAAGGCTTCGCGGACGTTCATGTATTTTTTGAGGTCAACATATTCTGCCGTCATAATGCTTCCGGCGGAGTTTTCGGGATATTTCAAAAATTGGTTTATGAGGTTTCTTGTTTCACTCGTCGCTGTGCGCATAACGCGCTTTACGACATTGGCGGGCAGCTCCTCAAGCATATCAACGGCATCGTCAACATATAGCTCTTCGATAATTTCGGAAAGCTCCGTATCTGTTATGCACTCAATTATGAGGGTTTGCTCCTCAACGTCAAGGTTTGCAAAAACATCAGCCGCCTTTGATTTTGAAAGCAATCGGAAAACCATTGCGAGCTTTCGTCGAGGAAGCTCCGAAAGAAACCGCGCAACGTCAAATTCGTTCATATCCTCAAGCTCTGCACGAAACGGCTTCATGCTTTTGTTTTCAAGCATTGAAAGAAGCTCGTCCTTTAGCTCGTCATAGTCCTTGATTTCCAAATTGCTCACCCTTTTCCCGGGAAATGTCGGCTTTTATATTGGATTGAAGGCGGTTTAAACCTTCAATCCAATATTTTATTTTCCCATATATTTTTTCTGATAGTCGCTCAAGGTGTCAATTGCCTTGTGCATTGCGGCAAGCTTTCTTTGCGCAACGTCAAGGTCAATTTCACGCGGAACCTCGATTACGTCGAGAGGCAATTTGCCTCTGTTGTCCGCGAGATATTTTGCGGACAGGGCTTGAATTGCAAAGCTCATGTCCATGATTTCGGCGGGATGTCCGTCACCCGAGGCAAGGTTAACGAGCCGTCCCTCGGCGAGAACAAAAATTTCGCGTCCATCGGGCATGACGTAGCCCTCAATGTTGTTGCGGGCTTCATAATGTGACTTGGAAAGCTTTTCAAGCTGGGGCAGATTTATTTCAACATTGAAATGCCCGGCATTGCAGAGAATTGCGCCATCCTTCATAAGCGGGAAGTGCTCCTCTGTTAAAATGTCGCAGCAGCCTGTTACGGTTACGAACAAATCGCCAAGCGCGGCGGCTTCCGCCATTGGCATAACGTCAAAGCCGTCCATGTTGGCTTCAATAGCGCGAACGGGGTCAATTTCAGTGATGATTACACGAGCGCCAAAGCCCTTTGCGCGCATGGAAACGCCCTTGCCGCACCAACCATAGCCGGCAACAACAACGGTTTTTCCCGCGACGATGAGGTTTGTTGTGCGGTTAATTCCGTCCCAAACGGATTGACCTGTGCCATAGCGGTTGTCAAAAAGGTGCTTGCAGTCGGCTTCATTTACCATGACCATGGGGAAACGCAGACGGTTTTCGGCAACCATTGTGCGAAGACGGTGGATACCTGTGGTTGTTTCCTCACAGCCGCCGATTACGTTTGGAATGAGGTCTGTGTATTTTGTGTGCATAAGGCTAACAAGGTCGCCGCCATCGTCGATTATTATGTTTGGTGCGGTTTCCAAAACGGCGCAGAGGTGGCGTTCATATTCTTCCTCCGTTGCGCCATGAACTGCGTGAACGTCAATTCCGCCCTTGGCAACTGCCGCCGCAACATCGTCCTGAGTGGAGAGGGGGTTGCAGCCGGTAACGTGCATTTCCGCACCGCCAAGCTGCATAACACGGCATAAATATGCGGTTTTTGCTTCCATGTGGACAGAAAGCGCAACCTTTAGGCCCTTTAGGGGCTTTGTTTGTTCAAAATCCTTTGCAATGCCGTTTAGGAGCGGCATATTGCGCGACACCCATGCTATTTTTCGCTCGCCGCTTGGGGCAAGGCTTATATCCTTAACTTCACTCATTTTGAGTTCTCCTTAATCTTCATAGCCGAGCCGTTTTGTAAGCTCGTTAATTTTAAATCTGACCTTTTCCGCATCAATTGTTTTGTATTCGCCGTTTTCAAGAAGGACGCGGCCGTTTACGAGAACGGTGTCCGCACGCAGACCGGCGCTTGAATAGCAGAGCGCGCTTTTTGCGTCACCAAGCGGGAAAAATCCGGGGAAGGTGAGGTCGTACATGGCAAGGTCTGCACGTTTGCCGACGCGGATTTCACCGACCTTGTCCGAAAGACCGAGGGCGCGGGCGCCGTTTAAGGTTGCCATTTCAAAGACCTCGCTTGCGGTTATTGCGGTGGGGTCGTTGCTTGTGCCCTTGTGTATGAGAGCGGCAAGCTGAATTTCGCGGAGCATACTTTGGTTGTTGTTGCTTGCGGCACCATCGGTTCCTATGCAGACATTAATACCGTGACGGCGCATTGAAACGACATCCGCAAAGCCGTTGCCAAGCTTCATGTTGCTTGCGGGGTTGTGGGCAACGCTTGTGCCGCGTGCGGCAAGGATGTCCATATCTTTTTTGGAGAGATAGACGCAATGAGCGCAAACGGTGTTTTTGCGCAAAATTCCGCAGCTGTCAAAAAGCTGTGTCGGGGTCATATTGTAACGCTCCATGATGGTTTTTTGCTCGTCCGCACTCTCGGAAAGGTGGGTGTTTATGCCGACATGAAGCTCATCTGCCAGTGCTGCAACCTCTTTTAGGTAGTAGTCGTCGCAGGTATAGGGGGCGTGGGGCGCAAGCATAAAGCCAAGGGTTTCGATGCCCTTAAAGTTGTTTATGTCGTCTGTTGCCTGTTTAAGGCGGAGCAATCCGCCCTCCATGCTGTCGCGCCCGCCTTGAAGGCCGCGGGTTAGGACAGCGCGCATACCGGAATCGACAGCGGCTCTTGCCGTTACATTTGGAAACATATGCATATCGAGAAAGCTTGTAACGCCGCTCGCCAGCATTTCCATACAGCCAAGCTGCATACTCCAATATGCGTCCTCTTCGGTGAGCTTGTTTTCCATAATCATAACATTATCAAAAAGCCAAGTCATAAAGCTGAGGTCGTCCGCCTTGTTGCGAAGTGCGGACATATAGGCATGGGTGTGCGCATTGACAAAGCCGGGGGCAAGAAGCTTGTTTGTGCCGTCAATTATTTTATCGGCATTGAAGCCCACCGGAGGGAAATCAAGAGAAACAATCACGCCGTTGCTGATGTATACTGAGAGATTATTAGCAGTTTTTTCGGGCAAAATGGCCTTTACATTTTTTATTAGTATATCCATAGCATTTCACTCCAAATTCATAGGCTGTATTTCTAAACAATACTTTATTCTAACATTTAATTTCATATAAAACAACAGAATTTGACAACAAAATATCGCCGGGCAAAGTATACTGAACATACTTGCCCGGCGATATTGCAAATTTCACTAAAGTCGCACCGGTGGTGCCATCAAAGCCTCGCATTTATTCAAGAGACTTGTCCTTGATGATGGCAAAGCCTATACTCCCACGAGGCGCATCGCAAACCACGCGATGCCTGCCGCCGCCGCTCCCGCCGCCGCAAAAACCGGCGCGGGAAGTCTTGAGATGAAACTTACTCCTTTTTTTTTCGTGCCCAAAACATAGGAATTTGCAACACGCCGGGCTTCTTTTAAAACTGCGGCGCGGTCGGCACCGCTATCGTTCAAAAGGTCATCACGTATTACAAAAATTGCTTCCTCAAAATATCGATCCGGTGACTTTACAACAATTACTCTGTGCGAAATACCCTTAACCACGCCAAATCCCCCTTGCGGCTCCATATGCTTCCAGTTTAACCGCCCATGAGGTGTATTATTCAGGCTTTTCTTCCTAAGCTTGGAAAAACTAATTATTTTCTGTGAGTCCCGATTTTGCTTCTCCATCGCTAAGCCCTCTCGTCAACACGGATTGCAAGCACCGTCATATCGTCCTCGCAGCCATATAGCCGCGCGGCGGAGCGCAGAGCCTCCTTCGCAAGCAATTTAGTATCCTGTCCGTCATTTTTGAGGAGCAGCTCGCGGAGCCAAGCATCGTTGCTTTCAACCATCACACCGTCGCTTGCGATGAGTGCCACGTTTCCAACCTTTAGACGCATTCGAACAATATCGGGCGCACTGCCTTCGCCCGCGCAAATTCCGGCGGCAAGGCTTTCACAGCGAACGCGCCGAATGGTTTTGCCGCTCTTTATAAATGAGGGGGCGGCACCGTATTTGTAGAAGCAGGTTTCCCCCGTGAAAAGGTCAACGCACATGAGGTCTATTGTGGAATAACCCCACTCCTCGCCGTTTTTGAGAAGCAGAACGGAGTTTAAAAGCTTCATTGCAACAGCGGGGTCAACACCGGCGCGCAAAAAGGCTTCAAGTGTGCGCACGGCGTTTATGCTCTCCTTTGCCGCATCCTCGCCACTGCCCATTCCGTCCGCTAAAATGACGCATAAAATGCCCTCATCGGTCTTAAAATATGTTCCTCTGTCACCGCTTACCGGTTCGCCTTTTTTCTTCATGCCGGCAATGCCAACACTTACAACAAGCGGCTCCGCTTCAACAACAACCAATCGCCTGTCCGTGATTTCCTCCTCGTTTGGCGGCTTGCAAAGCCTTGCCCCAAGCACACCGGAGAGGATTTCAAGATAGTTACCCTGCCTTAAAAGCGGCCCCAAATGTCCGCTTTCGATGATGGCGCGAAGCCTGCCGCGGTTGTCGCGAAAAACTGATACGTCCGCTTCAATGTCCATGGCACGCAAAAATCTTCGAAGCCTGCGTTCCGAGAGGGGGTCGGCACCCTTTGCAGAGTTAAGCTCCTTTGCAACGCCGTCAATAATGTCGGCAAGCTCCTTGTATTGGCCATAGGCCGCCGTTCGGTTTTCGTTAAGTCTGCTGCGAAACTGCCGTCTGTACATAAGGCCGCGCAGCTCGCCGTTGACCGCCGAAATAAACGAATAGTGCTGGGGACATTTTTCCGTGAAGCGCTCCGCCAAATCCTCTTTAATGAGCTTTCCGCGCTTCATCATAGGCTCTGTTGCATCGTTCATAATGGACAGCGTGTCCATAAAATTTTTCTGCCAGCACTCGTCCTTGTTTTTGCAGCCGACGCAAACCGTGCCCGCCGCCCTGTCAAAGATTGTTGCGATGTCGTTGTCATTTTCTGTGCTTGTGAGATTTTTCAAAACCGTTCCGTAGAGGTCGCGGAAGGCAGTGCCAATTTTTTCCGCCCTATCCGCCGCATAGCGCCGAAGCCCCGATTCGCCTGTTCCCGGGGACGGAAGCTGAGCAACCGAGCCTACATATTCGAGTACCATCTCGGGCAAAATGGCAAAAACTATGCTTGCCGCAAACACCTCATACATAAGCTCAATTCGAAGCGCCGCGCCCCATGTCCAAAGCACGGCTGTTGCATTTGCAACTATGTAGCTCAAGAGAAACAAAAATCTGCCGTGCTTTGAAAACACACCCGAAATTAGCCCTGCAAGGGCGTAGGCCATGGAGAAAAACACTTCGCCGCCCGCCGCCATATCCATTGCAAAGCCAAGCGCCGTTCCCGCCGCGCAGCCGGGGAGCATTCCGCCCTTGTAGGCCGCTATCAGCACAATCATCAGCGCAAAAAATCTTCCGACGGATATGACATTTACGATGGTGACGTTCGCAACCGACATCAGCAGACAGGAGCAAAGCACCAAAAGTCCAACCGCCTGCCGACGCTCCTCCGCTTCGGTTTTGGTGCTTTCGGGAGATAGCGCAATTGCAAAAAAGAATGTGCTCGCCCCCGCCAAAACGACCTCTGAAAAAATGCTGACCACACCGGGAAAGGCATCAACAAATTCAAATGTGTTGAGAAAGGAGGTTACTCCCGTAATAAGTGCCGCAACTACGGGCATAAACCACGCAGATTTTACGATTTTTGTTTCCTTAAAAACAAAAATCACAGTGAAAACCAGCGTCACGGTTGCAACATATTTAATCCCCCAATCAAATCCGCCGATTAGTAGGTAACCTATGCAGGCACCCAAAAGGCAGCTTATTCCGCCCGCATCCGCTCCGGCTCTTGCGACAATTCCAATGCCGAACGGAGCCAAATTTGTCATGATTACCGAGCACGACATTGCAAAGCCCAGAATGAAATTCAGAAGATACCCCGCAATTGCTTTGACCTGCGGTTTGCTCCGAAATCGCGTCAGTCCGATAATCGCCGATCTTGGTTTTTCAAGTTTTCCTTTTACCGCCATAGAACATCCCTCCGTTAAGTTGTTAACATAATTATAGTTATGTTAACGCAAAAACGCAGTCGTTCCCTGCTGCGGAATTTGGCTTTATTTGCAAAGGAAATAGTGGGGAATGGCAAAAAATTTTATAGCGGTTGAAAAATAAAAATTTTCAACCGCTATAACTGTGCAAAAAATTTGTTGTTAGTATGAAAGAGCACCGCTGTCTTTCC
>JAVVUU010000036.1:0-7276 GCA_036653035.1 Oscillospiraceae bacterium | reverse complement strand
CGCTGTCTTTCCAAAAAAATACCGCTGTCATTCTGAACGAAGCGAAGAAATTTTTAAATGCTTTGACAAGAGATTGCCTCTCGGGATGCGGCTAATCCTCGTTTGCAACGAGCAGCTCGCCCAGCTTATAAACATCTCCTGCGCCGACGGTTAGGATGATATCGCCAGGCTCGGTGTTGAGCTTGAGGCTTTTTTCAAGCTCGTCGAAGGAGCTGAAATACATGGAGCCGGGAATTTGCTTTGCCAAATCCGCCGAGGATATTCCAAGCGTATTTTTTTCGCGCGCCGCATATATTTCTGCAAGGTAGGTTATGTCGGGGCGGCGAAGCTGTTCCACAAAATCGTTGAACAGCGCCTTTGTGCGGCTGTAGGTGTGGGGCTGAAAAACGGTTATGATGCGCTTGTAGCCAAGAGGTTCAACGGCATCCAAAAGTGCGCAAAGCTCACCGGGGTGGTGGGCATAGTCATCGTAAACATCGGCACCGTTATATTTGCCCTTAAATTCAAAGCGGCGGCCGGCACCCGTGAAGCCGGCAAGGCCATAGGTTACGGCAGTGGCGTCAATTCCAAGACAGATTGCGGCGGCTGTTGCGGCAAGGGCGTTTTTGACATTGTGCAGGCCGGGAACGCGAAGGCTTATGGTTGCAAAATGCTCACCGCGGTTTGTGACATCAAAGGTTGTTTGCGCACCGAGCTGTTCGATGTTTATGGCGCGGATGTCCGCCGCTTCGGAAAGGCCGAAGGTTATTAGCTTGCGTTTTAGTGGGGCGAGGGCATCCATAGTGTTTTTGTCGTCGGCGTTTGCGATTATGCAGCCGTTTTCGGGAACAAGGGATGCAAATTTGCGGAAGGAGGCCTTGACATCCTCCAAATCCTTGAAAAAGTCAAGGTGGTCGGCTTCAACATTTAAAATTACGGCTATGGTAGGGGAGAAGGCATGGAAGGAATTGTAATATTCGCAGGACTCCATGACTATTGTGTCGCCGTGCCCAACTCTGTGGCCGGCGTGAAGCAGGGGAAGCGTTCCGCCAATCATAACGGTTGGGTCGCGCTGAGCGGCCATGAGGATGTGGGTTGACATGGAGGTTGTTGTGGTTTTGCCATGCGTTCCCGAGATGCAAAGCGCGTTTTTGTAGTCACGCATAATAGCGCCCCAAGCCTGAGTGCGTTCATAGATGGGAATTCCGCGCTCATGGGCGGCAATAATTTCGGGGTTTTCATCGTGAACTGCGGCAGTTCGGACGACAAAATCCGTGCCTGCATCAATATTGTCGGCGCAGTGGCCGATTTTTACGGTGATGTCCATTTTTCGGAGGTGTTCTGTTTTTTCGCTTTCGTTCATATCGGAGCCGCTTATGTTAAGACCCATGCCGGAGAGAACCTCCGCAAGAGGGGACATGGAAACACCACCTATGCCAATAAGGTGTCCCTTTTTGCCGGGAGCCAGATATTTTTCAAAGCCTGTCATATTTCGCTTATTCCTTTCGATGTTTGCGTCCGATAGGTGCTTGCGCAAGACGGAAAAGGGCGGCCGCTTTCACAAAAATATCGGTTATATTGATAATGTGGGAGTTGCGGAGAATGTTGCCGCTAAAAATCCCATATTTCGGTTGTTAAGTCACTAACGATGTATTATAATACAAGATAGCCGACAATACAAGTAAAAACATATAATGCGTTTAATCGAGAACTAGTGTTATAGCCGTTTTTGCCAAAATTAAACCACACCAAAGGAGCGAATACATTCGTGACCTGTATTGCACCGCCTAAATATGTTATCGCTGTCTTGACACGCCTTGAAAGCCGCGGCTTTTCCGCCTACCTTGTCGGCGGCTGTGTTCGAGATATTATAATGAATCGCACACCCAACGACTGGGACATTTGCACAAATGCCCTGCCGGATGAAGTTATGGAAGCTTTTCCATACTCCCGCCCAACCGGCATTAAGCACGGCACAGTCACTGTCCGTGAGCATGGCTCCGATGTTGAAATCACAACCTTTCGTTCGGACGGAGAGTATTCAGACCACCGCCGCCCGGAAAATGTTCTTTTCATATCCGACCTCAAGGGCGACCTTGAACGCCGCGACTTCACAATGAACGCAATTGCTGTTCCTCTCTCCGGAGTGATTTTCGACCCCTTCAACGGCACCGACGACATCAAAAGAAGAACCATTCGCTGTGTTGGCGATCCAAACAAGCGCTTTAACGAGGACGCTCTGCGTATGCTTCGCGCCATGCGCTTTTCCGCAACGCTCGGCTTCGAAATCGAGCCGGAAACCATGGCGGCAATCCGCCAAAATGCAGGCTTAACAGCCACGCTTGCCCCCGAACGAATTTGCATTGAGCTTGAAAAAATTTTACTTTCGGATGCCCCGAGCCGCATCTCCGACCTCATAGAAATCGGACTTTTATCGAGGATTATCGAAACTAAAAAAGCGGTGCCGCTGGATACACTTTCGCGGCTTCCGAAAAACAGGCTTCAACGCTGGGCGGGGCTTTGCGCCCTGCTTTTGAGAAGCGGAATTATCGATAGCACAGAGGTGTTTTTGCAAACACTCCGTTTGGACTCCGCCACAATCCATAACAGTGCGCGGGGCTGTGAGCTTGTTGTTTCCTCTGCGCCGCAGAGCAAGCTTGAATGGAAACGGCTGCTCTCCCGAAACGGCAGGGATTGCGGCCTTTGCGCCGCCGCGGCTGCCGAAGTGCTTTATGGCGAGGGCTACCTAAAAGCTCTCCGCTCCGCCGCCTCGGGAAACGACTGCTATTCTCTAAAACGCCTTGCGATTACGGGCGACGACCTTTTGGAGCTTGGTTTTGCGGGGCCGGAGCTTGGAAAAGTGCTGTATATGCTCTTGGACCATGTTTTGGAGTGCCCGAACGACAACAAAAAGTTTGTGCTTCTTGCAATGGCGGCAAAAATTCCGCATAACACCGGCACGGACTTATAATTGTACTAAGGAACCTCTGATTGTTGGCAGAACGGCGCTATACATTATATGTCTATCGCAAAGAAATGTGTGAAAACATATTAGAACTAAAAGAAAAAATTGCACGGCGAGAGGATTTATTTATCCTTATCGCCGTGCAATTTTTTGTTATATTTTTTATGCGGAATTAGCGAATGAGGGGATTGATGACAGGGCTTTCCGTGTGTTCTTCAATAAATTTTTGAAGATCGTGGGCAGTGCCCTCTGCTTTGGTGAGAATGCTTGTTTCGCTGTCCAAGCACCAAAGCTCATTGTCCATAATCCAAACCGTAAGTGTGATTTTTTTGTCCTCGCCTTTTTCTTCGGTGGGAAGCTTTGCGAGTTCGGTTTTGTTGTCTTTTGCGGGGATTAGTAGAATATAGTCCGGATTTTGTGTTGGCGGTTCTATAATTTGAATTGCTTTGATTTTGAAGATATCCGCAAATGTTTTAAGAGTTTCCTCGTCGGTTATGGTTAAAAGAAGGGAGTCCGGCAAGAAATCGTCTTTTTTATAAATGCTGATTTCGGAAATTTCTTTGAAAAGCGGATGGTCATTTTCAATAACTGCATTTGGGGAAATGCCGTTGTTTTGCACATTCAAAATGTTGTTCGATTGTGGCATTGGAACATCCCTTGGCGGAAAACCAAGCGGGAACACCGGAGCTTCGGCCTTATCTCTTGTTTTGGGTGCAGGTGTTGGCTGTGGCTTAACAACATTTTCGGTTATTTGGACGGTAGTATCCGAATTTTCAATAGCGGCTTCATAAACGGGGGCGCCGGTAGCTTTAATGCTGTAATCTGCTTCGGGGAGAGCGGCGGGCGCGGGGGAAGCGGCTTTTAGGGCGTTTGGAAGTCCAAAGCGGGCGGCCGCGAACATTGTAACGACAAAGCAAGCGGCAATTGCCGTAAAGCGGCCAAAAGCAAAGCGGCGTTTTGAGCCGCCTTTTTCGGCGGCCTTTATTTTGAACATTATACCCTTTGCAAGCATTTCGGGCGGTTCAACCAAATCGTTTGATAATGTGTCTGAAATGCCGGAAAAGGCTTCATAAACTTTTTTGCAGTTATCGCAGGAATTGATATGGGCGCGAAGCGAGGCTTCCTGCTCTGCGGGTAGCTCGCCGTCTATAAGACAGCTAATCATTTCGATATTTTTTTTACAGTCACTCATGCTTCACACCTCCTTTGTTTTCTTTGACGAAACCTTTGTGGAAAAGTTCCCATCATCCGAAAGAATTGAACATAGTTTTTTTCGTGCTCTGAAGATGCGGGATTTAACCGTGCCCTCCTCAAGTGAAAGCGCGGCGGCAATTTCGTCATAGCTGAGGCCGTCAATTTCACGCAGGAGAAGAATTGCGCGGTAGTCCTTGGGCAGCCGCATAAGTCCGTGGCTCAAGCGTTCCCGAAGCTCTTTCTTTTCAACAAGCGTTTCGGGGCTAAAACGGTCATCGGGAATTTCAAGCTCCTTTGAGTCCTCGTCGTCGCCCATAAATGTGAGTGAATTATGGGATTTTCGACCCTCTGAGCGCAAAAAGTCAAGACATACGTTGGTGGTTAGACGATAGAGCCACACGGAAAAGCGGCTGTCACCACGAAAGCTGCCAAGTGAATTATATGCCTTAATAAAGGCCTCCTGCGACATATCGAAGGCATCATCGGGATTGCCGACCATTCGCAGCGCAAGATTATATACCTTTGTTTGATTATAGAGAACAAGCTTTTCGAAGGAGTCGCTGTCACTGCTTTGCGCTTGCAAAACAAGCTCACTTTCTTCCTCTCGCGTCAATAGCTTTCACCTCAAATCCTTTTTCATCTGCTTTGCAAGACGATAAACGTCCTCAAGAGTTTCCAATTGTACCACCTGTGACTTAAAATATCCGGAATATGGAACGCCGCGAAGATACCACGCAAAGTGCCGACGCGCTTCAAGGCAGGCGATTTTTTCGCATTTAAATTTTGCCGCTGTTTCAAACTGATATACGGCAGTGTCGATGCGCTCCGAAATCGGCGGCAGGGGAGGGATAGGACTGCCGGCTAATAGTGCGTTTGCCCGTTCAAAAAGCCAAGGGTTTCCAAATGAGCCGCGGCCAATCATAGCCATATCGCAGCCGGTGTAGCGGAGAATATGCGCCGCATCCTCCGGTTCAAAGACATCGCCGTTTGCTATAACGGGGATTGAAACAGCGCGCTTAACATCGCGGATAATGTCCCAATCCGCAACACCCGCATACATTTGCGTTCTTGTGCGGCCATGTACTGTGATAGCAGAAGCGCCCGCCTCCGCACACATTTTTCCAAACTCAACGGCGTTCACATTACCCTTGTCCCAGCCCTTGCGAAACTTGACCGTTACGGGAACACCGGCACCGCGAACAACTGCTTCAATAATTTTTTGAGCTTTGTCGGGGTCCCGCATTAGTGCGCAGCCGTCGCCGTTGCCCGCAACCTTGCCGACAGGACAGCCCATGTTGATGTCAATTATATCCGCTCCGGAAATTTCCTGCGCAAGGCCTGCCGCTTCCTGCATTATGTCAACCTCGCTGCCAAAAATTTGAGCGGCGGCGGGGTGCTCGTTTTCGCCCAAAAGCAAAAGGGCCTTTGTTTTGACATCTTTATATACAAGCGCCTTCGCACTGACCATTTCTGTGAATGTCAGCGCCGCGCCCGCTGTGCGGCAAACCTCGCGAAAAGCGATGTCCGAAACGCCCGCCATCGGAGCAAGCGCCAACAGGCCGCCAATTTCAACTGTGCCAATTTTTACCATTATATATCCTTATAAATTTATGTTCAGTCCAACAGGGCAGTGGTCGCTGCCGATTATTTCGGGGCAGATATAAGCCTTGTCAATATTTTCGCGCAGTCTGTTTGAAACAAGAAAATAGTCAATACGCCAACCGGCGTTGTTTGCTCTTGCGTTGCCGCGATAGCTCCACCAGCTGTATGCGCCGACAAGGTCGGGGTAGAGGAAGCGAAAGCTGTCCGTAAAGCCCGCATCAAGCAGAACGCTGAATTTTTCGCGCTCCTCGTCGGAAAATCCGGCGTTGTTGTGGTTGGTTTTAGGGTTTTTGAGGTCGATTTCCTCGTGTGCAACATTCATGTCGCCGCAGATTATAACGGGTTTTTTGCAGTCCAAATCCGCAACATAGGCGCGAAAAGCATCCTCCCAAGCCATCCTGTAAGGAAGCCGTTTCAACTCATCCTGTGAGTTTGGAGTGTAGACGCAGACGAGAAAAAAATTGTCAAATTCAAGAGTTACGGCTCTGCCCTCGGTGTCGTGCTCGGGAATACCTATATTATATGATACACTCAAAGGCGTCATTTTTGTAAACACGGCGGTGCCCGAGTAACCTTTTTTTTCGGCATAGCTCCAATAGCTTTCCCAGCCGGGGAGAGAAAGGTCAATTTGACCCTCCTGTAGCTTTGTTTCCTGAATACAGAAAATATCGGCATCGAGGTCGCGGAAAATGTCCTCAAAGCCTTTTTTGACAACGGCGCGAAGTCCGTTAACGTTCCAAGATATCATTTTCATTTGAGCGAATCTCCTTTTTCGCGACAAGGCGGTTTATAGGGACGCCTTGGGCGTGGAATTTTGCCTCGTAGTCGGTCATAACGCCGACGGGGCCGTTTTCGTGGAGGTTTCGTGTCAGCTCGGAAAGCGTCCAGCCGGCCTCCAAAAAGCGCTCGACGGAATATTCAAAAAGCGGGCTGTTATCGGTTTTGAAATGGATTTCGCCCTCGGCCTTGAGAACGTGCTCATAGAGCTTTAAAAATGAGGGTGAGGTTAGGCGATGCTTCGCGTCGCGGTTTTTTGGCCACGGGTCGCAAAAATTTATAAATATGCGGTCAACCTCGCCGCAATTAAAGATTTCGGGCAGGTTGACGACATCGGTGTCGATAAAACGGACATTTTCGATGCCGCTGTCAAAAACTCGCTCCATGCCAATTATCATAGCATCCGCAACTTTTTCAACGGCAACCAAAAAAATGTTGGGGTTTTGGGCGGCGGTGTCGGCGGTAAAGCGTCCCTTTCCGCAGCCAAGCTCCAGCCAAAGTGCGGAGTAGGCGGAAAAATCCTTCATCCAAACGCCTTTTTCAACGGCGGGATCTTTTATTTGAACATGGGCGCAGCGCTCCATGCGGGGAATTAAGTTTGGTTTTCTTCGTATTCTCATAAGTTTATCACACTCCTCGCAAGATAATACCATATTGGATGCAAAACATCAACAAAAAACCATTGCAGTTTTATTGAAGGTGTGGTATCATGTTAAAGCTTTGATGCTTGTGCCCGTTTCAACCTATTACAGCACATGG
>JAVVUU010000035.1:0-14637 GCA_036653035.1 Oscillospiraceae bacterium | reverse complement strand
ATTTTAGTTGTAGTCTAACAAGGCGCATACAATGCGCAAATGTTCTTATACCATAGCCGCACAGCGGCGTTATGGTATTAAAGCCCCCGCATTTCAGAGCGAACACTCATCTTTATATCTCTGAACATCCGAATCTTCGGGCAGTAATTGGTCAAGTGCCGGCAAAATTTCCCGCACAGCACTCAGCTCTCCCGCCGCAATTAGCTGGTCAATCTTCTGCTTAATCAGCACAGCTTGTGCAGCAAATTCGGCTTGCGCGGCATCTGTTTTCTCCTGCTCTCTCTGTATCTGTGTAAGAAGCAGCTCGATTGGTTTTTTCATCACAGGATAGTTTTTCAATGCCTGTCTGATGTTTGCCATATATTGGATCTTATTTCCTCGTTCGTCTGCATCGTATGCTTCACCCATAAAATGTCCGAAGCGATACACGCCCGGCAGTAACTCAATCAAATCGGAGTCAAATATCTCCGGTCGATAGAGTGCGTTTGCTATGTTCACAACTCTGCCTGTATATTCTGTGAACAGAGCCATATAGTGCTCCTCGGAAAAATCATATTCGGAAAGCAGCATATGCTCAAGCAGACAGGTGCTCCAATAAAGCTCTCTGGTGGAAGTCCCTGCCATGAGCGCTTTCGAATTTGTATCCAAAATCGAAACATAGATATCCGAATGACGAGCTTCAATAGCTCGAATAAGACCGCCAAACCATTCTATATCAATTACCTTTAGCAGCGGAGCCATGCTTATATTGTGCTTGATTGCAATGTAAACCACATCGCTGTAAGTGTCATTCCAGTCCGTAAACGAGCTGCAAAACCACTCCACGAGCCTGCAAAGCTGCTCCTCATCGTTTGCCATGTCAAAATAGCGGAGAGCTTGCAGCTTTACATATGGGTCATCATTTTCGCAGTCCGCAAATTTTTTAAAAGCTTCCGGTGAAAGCTCATTTTTGAAAACGCACAGTTCAAATGCAGCAATGAATGTGTCCGGTTGTTCTTTCTCGCTCAAGTCGCATAGGCTAAAATACAGCGGCGCCAGCAAATCATCATTACCTTTTTTTTGCGCTAGGGTTATGTATTGGGCAACTGTTTTGGCATCATAACATTTTATTGGTTCCAGCCACAAGAGGGCGTTATCGTAATCTTTTAACTCCTCGTATACTCGGGCAATCAACGAGCGGGTATTCTCGCGAAATCTGTTTTTAATAAACATAAGCTCGTTGTACAGCAAATCGCTGTCATCCAATTCGCCCTTGCCGAAGCTGTCGTAAAGCTCCAGCGATTTTTTGAGTGCTTTGATAGCTTCATCCCAATGAGCAAGCGATACGTGGGCACGTCCGCAAAGTGCATATATGTCAATATCGCTGACAACCTCTGTTTTCTTGCTGTTAAAATATTCTTCAGCACACTGCAGGCAGGTTTGAAATTTTTGCATCTCAAAATTCACAACTGTTCTTCTGTATAACATAAACAAGGCATAGTCGTTGTCCGGCTGCTTTTTAACAAGCTCGTACATGATATCAAGATATTCTTCTACCTTGGGCAGATTTTTGTGGAGGTGATATTCTTTTACAATATGTGCCAGTGTACGGAGATCCTTTGGATTTTCCTCGTATTCTTTCAATAATGGTACAATATTTCGCTGATGCTTGCGCTGTTCCTTTTCGGGATCGCCCATAAAATCATATCCATAATGTGTGGAGCGGGCACTAAGCATTTTAATTGGCAGGAGTGAGTTGAGCACCTCGTGAATAGCTCCCTTAAAGCAAAGCTCCTTCCTGCGTTTTGCCAGTCGTAATAATCTCAGCTCAACAACGGCGTCTGCATTGTCGCCAACGATATTGTCCATCATATGCGACGCACTGTTAAACTTTAGGTATTCTCCGCTGTTGAAGAACTCAATAAGAGAAGTTAGCTCCCCAAAAATTTCATCAGCATCAAGGAACATATACCACTCGCCCTTTGCGTGGCGCAGCGTTTCGTTACGGGCGGCGGCAAAATCATCGCACCAATCAAATGAATAGACAAGGGCCGTAAACTCCTTGGCAATAGAAAGCGTACTGTCTGTGGAGCCTGTATCCACTATAATCAATTCGCTGTCTACCTGTTTTAAAAGCGGCATAAGCGCCGTCAAACAGCTCCGCAGATATTTCTCCTCATTTTTCACAATCATACCAATTGAAAGTTTTTTTGTTTGGCTCATATCCGCACTCCTTTATTGCTTATTGGGAATTTCCGCAATCTTCCATCCCCAAAAAATCTTATATTTATCTACTATAACTATACTCGTTTTGACAGAAAACGTCAATACATACTATAAACTCTGCACTTATAGCATATATATTAAAACCTCCGCACAAAGCCGCCCCTTAAAGCGAAATCCCCGAAAGCTGCACACAAATTAGTGGGCGCAAAAATCCCCGCACACTTCTCGGTGTGCGGGGCAAATTTTCTCAACTTTTCAAGAGCATAATAATGTATGCAAGATTATCCATTTTGTTAATCTTTAAAAATTCCATGCTTTTTTCCCAATATTTGTAATCGTGCATTGTGCCGCGTTCCAAAAAAGCACACATATCTATTAACTCATTATAGGAAAGCTCTTTCCGCTCTCCCATATATCCGGAAATTAGACATCTGAGCATAATATAGTTTAAAGCAAAGGCATAAAAGCTCTCTGAGGCAGTTTCCATTGTTAGTGGCATAAGGGTATTATGAAATGTTAAAACCATGATATTTTCAAGGAAAGATTGCTTATCTGCCATATAAACTTTATAGTTTTCTATATAGCCTTTGTAATATTCTTCGCAGCTTTTTTTGTCGTCCTCTTTGGTTATATTGGTATTATAGATTTCAATTTTTCCATCTTCAGTGAATGTCGTACCAACACCGAATAATGATATTGCATTACTTGCAAATAACATTTGAATTTTGTAATTCGGCGTTTGTTCCGTTAGCTTTTCGAACGAACGATTGACAAGAAGCGCAATAAACTCCTCACAAAAGGCATCTATGTCCGCATCGGCATTTTTATTGGTTAATTCATCAAGCTTGTGACAAAAAACAGCAAGATGAACCATCCTATCCTCAAAACAATATTCTCTATCCTGCAATATTGCAAGCCCCACAGCCTTTAAGTCCAGATAATTTTCATAATATCTGTGCTCTTGCCCAAGCTTATTTTTAATATCCATTTTGTTCATGATATTATTTGATAGGACTTCGGGATAATTTATAAATCTAATAGGCTCTGTGTGCTTATATAAAAGTTCTAAAACCGCTTCGCAATCCGGAAAAAGGGTTTTTTCAACGATATTATCGCCATAGAGGTGATATTCTCGTGGGTATTCACGGCAGGTATGACAAAGCTTATCTCCGCCCAAAGCAAGCTGAATGTCGCATAATCCCTTTTCATTTAAAAAGGCACATGGCGTTTTTCCGACTTTATCCTTGTGTGATATCATCCTAAATATTCCATAATCGTCATCATTTTCTGATTTCGGATTTCTGTATAAATCGGATGATTGAAGCCTCTCTGCAAGCTCTCGGGGATTACGCAGGCTCTTATACATCTTGTAGGTTTTTTTGTCAACAACTATACGCCACGGATGGTCACAGCAGCTATATCGACATTTCTCTGCAATGCAGGCAAAGTCCTTATAAAAGTCCGGCTCGATGAAGGTTATGTCCATATCCGGTTTACTTTCCCATCTCCAAAGTTTTGTTAATCATTGCTTTGACAACGCCTAGCGCCGTGAGGTTCGCTTCATAGGCGTTGCTTGCCGCCATGAGGTCAATCATTTCCTCGGTGGTATCTACATTCGGATAACGAACATAGCCGTCCGCATCCGCTTGTGGGTGTCCCGGCTCGTATACAAGCTTGAAGTCCCTGTCACTCTCCACAACGGTTGACATACGCACGCCGCCGCGGGCTTTATTTAATTCGTCCTTAAATGTCAGTGGAATTTCCTCAAACACCGACTGTTGGCGGCGGTAAGGGTCGCCCGTTGATGTTACTGTGGTTTTCGCATTTGCAATGTTTTGAGTTATGATGTCCGCACGAAACCGCTCCGCCGTGAGTGCGGAACCAACTATATCGAGCGATGAGCAAAATGACATATTCTAACCATTCCTTTCACAGGCGGGACTTGTTTTGATTTCCGTTTTTGTAGCACCAAAGGAACTGCCATCAAAATCAAGTTTAATCGGCAGTCCCTCGGCAATTTAAAGTTTGGGGTCGCCCTTTACATATTGGCGTTTAAGACCATTCCGTATTTGTCGAACTCACCGCTAATTTTATTGATAAGCATAGAATATTGAGTATACGCCTTGTAGAGTGCAAGGCTTTCTGCCTCTAAATCGACATTGTTGCCATCCGGACGCGTGGAAACGTCATCGTTGGTTTCAATTCTGGCCGTAATTCGGTCGATTTTCTCGCCATCCTGAGCATCCCGCAGAGTTTCCTGAAAGCTCATGCCGTAGGATTTGTAGCCCGGAGTTTCAACGTTTGCAATGTTTTGGGTGTTGATTTGCTGCTGCATCCACGCAAAACGCGCACCGGCTTCCATCACCTTAAATTTGTTTGAATCGTAAAACACAGGTTTTTACCTCCCTGTCGCATATAATTGTCAGCGCAAGCTTTTCTCCGCATCCGAAAACGCATTCCGAAGCTCGGTTATCATTTCGATTATATCATCAATACCGCTTGGGTCTTTTTTTGTGTTTGCGCTAATCAGCGCGGAAATAAAGTAATCATAGAGGTCGCTGAGGTTTGTTGCAATGCTGTAATCGAAGTTTAGGCTGCTTTTCAGTTCCCTCAAGATGGCTTGGGATTTGAGCAGACTTCGATTGATTTCGGGTATATTTTTGGTGCCAAAGGCAAGCTTTGCAAAATTAAGCTGCTTTATTAGCTCGTCAAAAAGAGCAACGAGCATTTGTCCGGGGGTCATTGTCATAACAGATTGCTGTTTGTAGGTCTGATAGGGGTTTGTCATGCCGTTTTATCACCACTGCTTCCGTTTATTTTTACGCAGTTTTAGCTGAATTGTTGAGAAATCATGTTGCTTTGGCTGTTGTAGTTTGAAAGAATTTTTTCCATTTGTGAGAACTGATTCCAATAGCGTGAACGCTCGCGCTCATATTTATTTTGAAGGAACGAAAGGTTGTTTTTGATGCTTGAAATTTGGTCGTAAATGTCGTTGTCCTTCTCGTGGGTCATCCAGTTGTCCGCGCCGGCTTTGGTTACGAGAGTGCCCGGATTGCCCGCGCTAAGCTTTGCAACGCCGTCGGAAACCTCCATCAGAGTTTTTGCAAGGCCGTCCTCTTTGTTTGTAAAGAGGTTGCGTATTGCATCGGGGTCAGTTGCAATGGCGTTGCGCAAATCCGCCTCATTAACCTCAAGTTTGCCGGTTTTCTCCCATTTTGTTGTTTCAATACCAATGCTGTAAAGAGCGATGCTTGAGCCTTTTGGTGTGGCATACATGGCTGTACGCATTTGACTCAAGAAACCGTTTACAATGGAGTCGTTGCGGATAAGACCGGTTTTTGCCTTTTTTTCCCACTCCTCAACTTCCTTTTCGGACATTTCCTTTTTTTGGTCAGCCGTAAGTGGTTTGTATTTGCGGTATTCTGCTTCCGTTGAGGTGTAGTCATAAAGCTTTTTAATCATTTTGTTGTAATCCTCGACAAAGGATTTTACACCGTTGACAATCTTGTCCGCATCGCGCGTAGTGCCGATTACGGTTTCCTTGTCGCTGACCTTGGTGGCAGTTACTGTGATGTTGTCGAGGGTAAAGGTGTTGCTGCTGCGGGTGGTTTTAACGCCGTTAATTGTAAGCTCCGCATCAGTGCCTGCTTGAACCTTGGTTGCGTCCTGTGCGCCGGTACCAAGCTTAATGTTGTCGCCAAACAGGTTTTTTATGCCTGCATCGCTGAACTTGATGGGTATATCGCCGGTATTTCCGCCCGTAAGGTCAAGGTGGTCGCCCTTGAAAGAAACGTCATAGGTCTTAGCGCCTGCACCCGTACCGTCGGTATATTTCGCAATTTCGGAAAGCTTTGTTGCCGCTGTGCCGTCCGCCTTGGTAAAGTTCATGTCTTTAAGCTGCAAAACATCCGCAATATTTGTGTCGGCGGTTACTGTGTTTGTGGCTGCATTTTTGGAAAATCCCATAGCAAAAGCAAGGTCCTTTTTTGTGGCTTCCTCAACTGCTTTTGGGTCATTCATATCAACTGTAGTTTTTTCAAATTTCACGGCGTATCCTGCTGCCGTTTGAAGCTTGCCGTCCTTATAGCTTATATTTGCAAGGTCGCCCTCTGCGCCAAAGTTTTTCTTTAGCCAAATGTTGTAAAGTCTTTCAACTTCGGCCTTAGGAACATCCTCATCCGAGGCTATTTCAAATGTATAATCCTTGCCGTTGACGTTCATCTTCAAGGAGGCCTCCTTGGTGGCATAGTCCCCCGCGAGGCCTGTGGTTCCGCTATCAACCGTTGCGGTGTTTAAGGATTCACTCGAAACAGAGTTTGCCTCGTCAACAACTTTATCGCCAAACGCAAGGCTTAAAATGTTGCCGGCGCTTTGTGACATCTCAATGCCAAACTGCTTGCCCGTTGCAGTGGACTCCATGGAGAAGCTATCCGTCATGGAGGAATATGTCATTTTTACGCCAGCCTTACTCTCGTTGATGGTTTTCATCATGGAGCTAATCGTGTCATTGGAAGTAAACTTGAACTTCTCGCCGTTGATTTCAAATGCGAACTTCTCGCCCTGTGCGCCCGTAAGGTCGCCAAGCTTTGTGTTTGGGGAAACAAGAGAGGTGGAACCGGGTTCAATTCCGAACGCTCCCGAGCCCATGCCTGTTATTTGAAGCTCATGGCCTTGTTCAACGCCGCCCTGTCCGTCACTGATGTTAACAGAAAAGCTAAACTTTGATTCCTTGGTGTCCGGGTTTGTTTTTAGGTCAACCTTAACATAACCGCCAAAGGCCTGCTTGACCTCTTTTTGCATGGCTGCGCCAACGCTGTCAGCGTCAATTTGAAGCTTTCCATCGGCATTTTTTGTAAAGTTTGTGGCGTCGATAGAAATATTCTTGGAAACTCCGTCCAATGTAATATCAAAATTGATTGCCTCTCCTGCATCAAGGGATTTTTGGATTGCAGCAAAATCCATGGCCTTGCCGTTGATAGACTGGTCGCCGCTCATCTTGGTTTCCGATGAAAGCTTTGCATTGCTTGCAAGCTGTGAAATAAGTATTTTCATGTCGCCGGAAAGTGCGCCATTTCCTGTGCTGACAATCTTCAGGGAATCTCCGCTTGTGATAGCGGACTTCATGGAATCGAAGAATGCATTGCTTGCAAAGTTCATGTCGGAGGAAGCACCATATGAGGTGTCGAAATATTTGTCACGGAAGCTGTTAATTGAGGAAATAACGTCGCGATATATTGTCTGCTTCCACTCCGCCTGCTGCTTGAGCTGGTTTTGCTTGTCGATTTTTGCCTGTGTTCCGGCAAGCATTTGCTTTACCATGTTCTCGGTATCCATGCCGGAAGCAAGACCCGACATACCCTTGTTAGAGCTTCTGCTTGCGCTGAAATAGTTTGAATTGCCTATGTTATTCATAACAACTGCTCCTTTCATAATTCCCCAACCATTTGCATCAATAGCTCAATAATCGGGGGAGCGTCTTAAATAAAACCGCAAAGCAGCTTTATGTTGTATACATTATATATTTAATGCGGCAATTACACTCAAAAAATTTACCGCGTTATTGTGAATTAAATGCTTCTGTTTGTATCGCCCGCTCCCTGTGGAAAGCCCGTTTCGGCGGCGCGCCTATAACTTCCGGCAACCGAAACGCTGTTGCTGTTTAATGCCTCAATTTTGCCAAGATACATATCTCTCTCGGCTTCAATTCGCTCGCGAATTTGGGCATCGTATTTGTTTATGCGGTTTACAGCCGCCCGACATCCCATAGATACCTCGTAGATTTCCGACATATTGCCGGTCAGCGAGGACATATCGCAGGTGTTGTTTAGAACGCTTTTAAGTAACTCATCATTTTTTGCAATCATGCGAATGTTCTCGTTTACTTGAACCGCCCGCTCCAAAAGCACGCCCCTGTTTTCAAGGAGTTCTTCGAAGCGGGACATATCAACGTCCTTCATGGTGTCTGTAAGCTGTTCAATTTCAAGAAATATTTGTTTTTTTTCTTTGAGCAGTTCCAAAACATTGGTGTTGTTCATATCATTTTCCATTCAATCATTTTTGGTTTCCCCAACAATTTTTGTCAGGCTACGGATATTTCCAACGGAGCCGGTCTCTGCCGCACGTCTGTTTGCCTCAATAGTTTTATAAAGCTCGTTGCGCCAAATTTTGCAGCCCTTAGGTGCGTTGATGCCTATGCGAACTTGATTGTCGATGGCAAGAATTTTTATTTCAATAGGTTCCGTTCCCTCCCCAAGCTCTATGAGGATGGACTCCTCCAACTTTCTTGATACCACTAACATTTGTTTGCCCCCCCATTCAGCGGAAATCTGACGGGGTAATCACTTTCAAGGATAATTTGCGCAGCCTTGTGCGTTTCGGGATTTAGAAAAACAGGGCTTTTGAGATTTACCGTGGCGTCCTTGACGTTCTGTGGGATAACCGCAATTACCCAGCAAAAACAATCGCCGTCGCCTAATAGCTTGTCGGAGCCTTCCGGCAGTTCCGGATTGAAAAATGATGAAAATCCACTCGGGTCCATTAGAATGAAGCATAGTCCCGGATTTTTTGTGGCTTGGAGCCAAACGATACTGTCGCCGATTTCCTCATCGCGTAGGACTATGTAGTCGGTGTATTCTTCAAACCCAAAAATTGGCTGAGAAAAGTGGTAAACATCCTCAACTGCAATTTCAACTTCGCCAAAATCTCTTGTGGAATATATCATAGCTTTCACCTGTTTTCCAAATAATTGTGTTGCGTGAATTAGCCATTTACAGGCTCTTCGTAGTAAGGAGAGGCACTTGGCGGAACATACATGGGCTTGCCGAGGTATTTGATTTCAATGCTTGGCAGCTGAACGACCTTCATATGAACCGAGCCGGGGACATAGTTGAGCATACTCTTTTTAATTTGCCAATCCGTACTGATGCTTCCCTTTTCATAGCTCATGTTAAGCTCTGCCGGACTCCACGAAATATCTGCCCCCACGCTGGGGAGAAAAGCCGTGTACATCTCCGGCTGTTCAATCATTTTTTGACGGAAAATCTCACTGATACTGGGATTGTTCTGAGTTTTTCCCAGTTCTTTCCCAATCTCAACATATTCGCGTGTGATACTGTTGAGATGATCTGTTCCCTTTTGTGCGTTGTCACCAACTATGTCGCCAATTTTTTTAATACCCAATGATTTGCGCGCCTCATAGGTATCTATGCGCACCTGCGCATTTTTTGACTGCATCTGCATTTTTGCAGGTGTGGTTTGCACCTTTGCCGATGGAGTAAAGTCTTGCTCGTATTGAAGCTTTGCAGGTTCAATTTCGAGCTCGTATTTCACCGGTGTAGTAGTGATTTGAAGAAGTTGCACGATTAACCCTCCTTTTCAAGAAATAAGGACAGCTTATCTAAGGAAGTCCATTAGTGACACAGGCAAGACATTTGCGCCCATTCTCAAAACAGATTTGAGAACATAGTCGTTCATGGTTTGGTTTGTTGCTTCCTCAGCGTCATTTATGCCCATAAGCGTATGAACCTGATTTTTATATGAATCTATACTTGTTGTAATTCTTTTTTCAACATTGTCAAGGAAATTGGTTTTTGCACCGATGTCTGTGATATTAGCTGCAAATTTATCTGTAAATTTTAAAAGTCTTTCGTCGGCTTTTCCAAGCTCGTCAAGGTCACCTTCGCGCATTTTGTTGACCGCATCGGTTAGAATGTTGAACACGTTGCTTGGCTTGCCGTTTGCATCCTTACCAAAGCCAAGTACGTCAAGGCCGGAATAGGAAACCTTAAAGGCCGTATCGGATTCGATGTCGCTGCCCTTCATACGGATGCCAAGGCCTATGTCTGCGAAAACGTCCTCATCCATGGGTATGGGCTTTCTTTTTCCTCCCGCATCCGTTGTGAAGTAACCTGCGTCGTCCTTCTGAATATCGTTTACATTGATTCCATTATACAGCAGGTTTCCGTTTTTGTCAGCAGAAAATGGAGCTGTTGCAGCTGTTGAGCCACCCAAAACAAACTTTGTGGAATATTTCGTGTTTGCAAACTGAAGAATTTGGTCGCGCATAGCCGAAACCTCGTTTGCAATTGCCTTTCTTCCGGACTCACCCGTTGTTGAAGTCATAGCGTTAAGAAGCTTCTTGTGCGCCTCCGAAAGCGTTTCCTGGATGGACATCAGCGCGTCCTCTGTGGTTGAAAGCTCCTCGTTTATTGTCTTGACGTTGTCGTAGTATTCATCGGTCTTAGCCATATCAGCCCGCACGCGAAGAACCTTTGTTCCGGCGGAAACGTCATCGGAAACACGCACGAACCTGTTTCCGGAGGCGATTTTTTCGTTGGTTTCCGCAAATCTTGTCTTTGCTTTTTCGAGATATTTTAAGTAGTTCCTATTTGTCATTCTATCGGATACTCTCATAGCGGTTGTTCCTTTCTTTTCCATTCGTTTTGAGAAGGTTAAGCAAACCGAAGGATGTGTTCTTATATTTCGGTTTTTTAGCCGCAGGCGCAATGGTTAGCTATGCGCCGCCGTTACAATCCCACTCGTCCCAAACGGTTTATCAAGATGTCCAAGAGGTCGTCCATAACCGTCATCATTCTGGCCGCAGCCTCGTAGGATTTTTGGTATTTCATCATGTCGGTTGTTTCCTCATCCTGCTGAACTCCGGAAACCGAATCGCGGCCTGAAAGAAAATCATCCGCAATTGTTGCCGTTGCATCGCGCCTGCCCTCGTTGAAGTTAACATCCGAGCCAAGCTTACCAATAAAGTCTATGCTGTAGTTGGCAAAGGTTCCCGTGAAGCTCTCACCATAGGAAGTGAAAAGGTTGCTGTCCTCGCCAAGCTTGTTTTGAAGCTGTTGAGCGTAGTCCTCAACATTTTCGTCACGGCTGACTATAAAGTAGCCCGAGCCGCCCTTTGTCCACTCCTCGCTGATTGAAATGTTGCCGGCTGTTATTTGTGTGATATTACTACTTGTGCCTGTTGCTGTTTTTCCGCCCAAGAGTGTTTTATAGGTTAACACTTTGCCATCCGCATCAAAGCTGTCCGGGATGGTGGAGTTTGCAACCTGTGCAAGCGCCGAAGCAAAGGTGTTAATTCTGTCGCGATAATATGGAATTCCTTGTATTGGGGTTTCATCGTTACTCTGGACGTTATTTCCTCGACCGTTGATAACGTCTGCAAAGGCGTGAATTGTGCCGCCGGTAAGGATGGCACTTTTTCCGGTGGAACGCCACGAAACGTTTGCATAGTGGTCGTTGTTGATAAAGGTTGTAAGGGAGTCAAATTCGCCCTTATTGATAATTTCCTTGCCGCCCATTGATACTGTAACCGTGCCGTCCTCAATATCCTTAACGCTGATGTCGCCATAGCTTGCAAGCTCATCAAGGAGAAGATTTCGCTGGTCAAGCAGTTCATTTGGCTTAAAATGCTCATTGCCGGGGTTTGCAACAACGGAGGCATCGCCCGCAATCATTTGGTTGAGGTGGGCAATCTGTTCAATAACATCATTTGTGCGGTTTATGGTGGACTGCAAATCCTCTGTTTGACGCTGTGTTACAACCGAGAGCCGCTTATCGAGCTGTTGAAGCACCTGCGTCATATTTGTAAATGCCGATTTTACTATGTTAGCCTCCGAGTCAAGGGTTGGAGACTGAATGAATTTATTTAGACTTTTGTATATTTGTTCGAGTCCGCCGACTATGCCGGAGCCGTCCGTAATGTCGGAGCCCTCGGGAAATACGTTTAGGATGTCGTTCAAAATGTCCGCCGTTTTACCGTGGTAGCTACTGAGAGCATATTCATCGCGAAAGCATTTGTCGAGAAAGGAGTCGCGAATTTGGCTAACGCCAAGGGTTTCTACACCGCGCCCCGCCTGCCCGATTGTGCTTGATGCAATACGGCTTGAATAGGAGGATACATATATTGAAGCTCTGTCCACGCGCTGTCTTGTATAGCCGTTTGTTTCGCTGTTCGCGAGGTTGTTTCCGACTATGTCAAGCGATTTTTGGTTTGCAAAGACAGCTGACTTTGACGCCTCAAATCCCATAAATGTTGATCTTAGCATTTCTTCCTCCTATATGGACTCTTTAAATGTTGCTCCCGCAGAATATTTGGCACGGTGGCCATTATCCGGCCCATAGGTGTTCTTTTGTTCTGAAATTTCGTTGCTCCGAAAAATCTTGTTCAAGATTTTCAGGTTTGTGCTTGCAATTTCGGACGAAAGTCTGTTTTGCTCCCGAACCTCCTCGGCAAGGCCGAGTATTTCGGAAAACAGACCGTCGAGCCGGTTTCTAAGCTCAATATCGGTGATTGAGGAAACTATCTCCCCCGCCGTTGCGTCTTTCATTCCAAGCTTGGCTTGAAACTCAATCCGCTTGCTCTCAAAGCTACGGAGCTTCATGGTTTCCGCCTGCTGGAGTGCAAGAACGCTTTCAAGCTTATCCATGTCACTGTTGAGAAGAGATTGGCGCTTTTCGCGTTCGTTTTTCAGTACTTCAGAAAGCTCATCCCGATATTTCTCTAAAAACGAGATGTATTCACTGAGATTTGTTGCCATATTGTGCTCCCTTCGCGCTTTATATGTTCTTTGCCGTCCCCAAGGTGGATTTTACGACAGCAGCTGCAATATCGCTCCCCGCGACGGGGCATTGGTCGCCTTGGTAAGCTGCGCGAAGCTCTTGGAGGCGCTCCGGTGCTGCGCTTGCGGTGCTTTGTGCCGCATAGCTTTTGATGTGGGTATTGAGGCTCGCCCTAAAGCTTGCCTCGGAGCTTATTGCAACCATGTCTGAGCCGCGCGCCTCGGAAACCGCGGAAAAACTTTCCTCCGTAGTTTTTTTGGCTCGGGATACGCCGTTTGCCATGTGTGGTCTGTAAATGTTTTGGATGTGATTTATTTCCATAATGCCCTCCCATGAGCGTTCGCCGACAAATTGTAAGGCAGTTTGAAGGCCCCGCACATAAATCGGATTTTGATTACAAAGCTAAAGATAGAATTATTGGTTCATACCTCACTTTATTTATTCACTCCTTATAGGCAAAATGAAATAGCAAATACAAAAAAATTTTGTTATATTTTTATTTTTAATCTGTATGTAGTATAAGTGACTCCAAAAAAGCGGAATATTTTGCATTTCGACTAATATTTTTCGTTTCCTTTTTCTAAAACTATTCCTTTATGTGTTTTTTTGTGGTATAAGTATTCTAATAAGGAGTGATAAATCAGTGGCAAAAGTCATTTCTCTCATAAACCAAAAAGGAGGCGTCGGAAAAACCGCCTCTACAAACGCTATCAGCGTTTGCTTAAAGCACAGAGGCTACAGTGTCCTGTGCATAGATTTTGACCCCCAAGGCTATCTGTCCTTCAGCATGGGCGCGGATACCCGCGAGCACAACTCAATATACGATGTTATCAAGCACAAGGTCAAGGCGCGCTATGCCATCCAAAAAACCGACATTGTGGATATCATCCCCGCCGACGCGCTTTTGGGAAATGTCGAGCGTGAATTTACAGGTCCCGGAAGCGAGCGTATGCTCATGGATCGCATCAAAACAATTTTGCCGATGTATGACTATGTCCTCATCGACTCCCCTCCGGAGCTTGGCCTGCTCTCATCAAACGCAATAATAGCCTCCGACCTCGTTCTAATTCCCGGCCTGTCGGATGGTTACAGTCTTCAGGGCATCATTCAGGTTCACGAAACCATCTCCCGCATCAAGCAAGCCTTTAATCCGCACCTTGTCATAGGTGGAATGTTTCTCGTCCGTTACTATCCGCGCGAGGCGCTCAGCCGCACAACGAAGGAAACCGCCGAGCTTTTGGCAACCCATCTGAACATCCCGCTTTTAAATACAACCATCCGCCACAGCAATGTTATCAGCAAAGCCATGACAACCCTGCAAAAGGACATTATCAACTACGCCCCAAAAAACAACGCAGTGCTGGACTACATCGCCCTGGTGGACGAGCTTTTTGAAAGGGGATATATCTAAACAATGGCAAAGTCAAAAAAAGAGCTGGACAAGGATTTGATGTTCTCAAAAATCATGCCCGCTCTTACAAGCAACCCCTTTTCCTCAATTCCCGGCTCCCCTCTAATTGAGGTGGACAGCAGTCCGGATGCTCTCTCCGCACTTCGAAACAAAATATTCGCCCGAAGCAGCGACTATGTCGAAGCCGAAACTATAGCCACAATAAACGTCATGGAAAATCTCGTTCTCCAAAATGTTGATTTGGTCATCCGAAGGTTTAACGTGTGCAGCTGCGACCGTTGCCGCTGCGACATCTGTGCCTGCGCCCTAAACGCCCTACCCGCTCGCTACATCGTCGCAAAGCCGGAAGAAATCGCAAAAGCAGAAGCCGCAATATCCGAAAAAGTAGTAATGGACGCTCTAATAAAAGCCGTAATCCAAGTCCGCTCCCACCCCCGCCACTAACT
>JAVVUU010000034.1:0-14738 GCA_036653035.1 Oscillospiraceae bacterium | reverse complement strand
TGACACACGCCCCTCAAACGTGCCTGTCTACCTGTTCCAGCACTCTCGCATGGAACGCGCCTTCATTGAGCGGCGCAAGAGTAATTATAACAGAAATGAGCCGTTTGTCAACAATAAAAATTTAAAAAATGTATATAATAACATAAAAGCCAAATTATACCCTTAAACACTTGGATTTTGCTGCTTGGAAAGAAGAGCTTTAGTGGGGTTTACATTGGAAAACTCGGGGATTTTGGCGGGAACGACTATTGATATTTCCGCGGTGCGTGTTTGCGGGAGCCGAGCTTTTCGGCGGTGAAGGTGAAAATTATCAGCAAAACCGCTATGAGGGCAAATGAACCGTATTTAAGAGGAAGAACATAGTGCTGAGTAAGATATGAGCCGTAGCACAAAAGGGAGGCAAACGAAACAAACACCGTGACGGGAGCATAACGCGCATAGAGCACGGCGGGCAGGAGTGTCAGCACATCCGCCATGAAAAAGTAGCGGTCGTGCATATGGGGAAGAAGGAAGGGAACGCCGATGGCGAACAAAAGTGCAATGCCAAGCAAAGCTTCGTTGTTCAGATTTTGCCTTTTACGCCACGCCCAGAAAAATATTATGAAAATAAATAGGAAGGCCACAGCGAGAAAAGCGGCGGACAGCGCCGAGTGGTTGTCGCTTCCCGAGATGAGGGCAAAGATGGAGGGGGAGTTGTAGTTTAGACCCGAGCCTATTGAGCCGGCTTGACTGAAATAGAGGGTGAGTGTATCTAAAAAGGGTCGCCCAAGCGCAACGGCGGGCATGATAAGCGCTATGTATGTCAGCGGGAAAACAAAATAGTGCCAAAATTTAATTTTCTTTGCAAACAGCAAAACCAAATAAAGCGGCATAATGAAAACCGCTTGCAGCTTGAAGCCAAAGGAGAGAGCCATAAAAACCATTGAAAGCTTTGGTCTGCCGGACAGCACAAGCCAAAAGGCAAGAATTGCAAAGGCGACATATATGCTGTCGCACTGACCCCAGAGCGCGCCGTTTAATAGGACGGTGGGGAGCAGGAGAGTTATAAGGTATGCGGCAAGGCGTTTTGGAACGGAGCGGGTATAGACGCCCGCAAGCTTCATCATGCCAAAAGCCATAATTACATCAAAAAGGATTGACAGGAGCTTTATTAAATGTAGGTCGTTTAGCGGGAGGTAGGAGAAGAACGCCAAAAAATAGAGGTAGGGGATGTTGTAGTTGCCGATTGAGGAGGACAGCCCCGCAAAGCCGCCGCTTGTTCTGAAATACTCGACCCAGTGTGCAAGGAAGGAATTGTAGTCGCCGCTTGCATAATTCATGCAGAGAGCACGAAGCGCAAAGGCGAGGGCAAGTGCAATGACAGCGACAAACAGATATTTGCTTTTTTTTAAAAGCCCTTCCATCCATGGCAAAAACAGTGCCAACAGAAGGATTAGGCCGAAAATGAGCATTATTGCAATGTCCATGAACACACTCCCAACATAAAAAATAGCGGCAAAGAATAAAAATTCCGCCGCAAAAATAAAAAATTGCACAATTTTTCCGCATAGGTGTTGACAAACCGGCAAAATTGCTGATATAATAACACACTACGTGTGCAAAAAGGGGATATAACCCCACTCTCATTAACTAAGTACATTCTATCAAATTTTCAGAAAATTGCAATAAGCAATCAACAATTATTAACAACTCACCCGGGCGTTTCAAGCACACTGCACAAGCGCACTACTAATATAAGGAGTGATGGTCAATGCCAAAAGACGTTCTTTACGGAAAAACCCTCAGAAAAAGCTTTGCCAGAAGCCAGGAAATTCAAGAGATGCCAAACCTTTTGGAAATCCAAAAGGAGTCCTATAAGTGGTTTCTCGAGGAAGGACTCAGAGATGTCTTTGCAGATGTCGATTCTGTTTCAGACTATTCGGGCAATCTTGAGCTGAGCTTTGTGGATTATTCCATGAACGAAAAGCCCAAGTACACCGAGGAGGAGTGCAAGGCGCGCGATGCCACATATGCAGCCCCCCTTAAAGTCGGTGTCCGTCTTCGCAACAAGGAAACAGAGGAAATCAAGGAGCAGGAAATCTTCATGGGCGATTTTCCGCTTATGACGGAAAGCGGCACCTTCATCATCAACGGTGCAGAGCGCGTAATAGTTTCCCAAATCGTCCGCAGCCCCGGAATATATTATGACAAAAAAACGGACAAATCCGCTTCAAGCATTTGCAGCACAACAATCATCCCTTATCACGGCGCATGGCTTGAATACGAAACCGACCTAAACGACGTTTTCTATGCCCGCATAGACAAAAACCGCAAAATCCCCGTAACCTGGCTTTTGCGCGCCATAGGCCGCCGCAAGGAGGACAAGCCCTACACATGGCTTTCCTGCTCGGGCGGTGCTCAGGGCGTTGTTACAAACGAACAAATCAAGGCCGTTTTCGGTGATGATGAATGTATGATGGCAACTATCGAAAAGGATGCCTGCCTGTCCCGCGAGGAATCACTCATCGAAATCTACCGCAAGCTGCGCCCGGGCGACCCCCCAACAGTAGACAGCGCCGAGTCACTTCTCGACAACCTGTTTTTTGATAAGCGCCGCTACGACATCAGCAACGTAGGCCGCTACAAGTTTAACAAAAAGCTTGCTCTGCGTCCGCGTCTTTCCGGCCACGAGCTTGCTATGCCGATAACAGACCCCCTTACGGGCGAAATCATTGCCGAGGCCGGCGAGGTTATAACACGCGACCGCGCCGAGGAAATCGAGTCTAAGGGCGTTATCGAAGCCACAATAATCGCCGAGGGCAAGCCGGTTCACATTTTCTCAAACGGCATGGTAAACATGGCAAACTTTGTGGACTTTGACCCCAAGGAGCTTGGAATTAAAGAAAAGGTTCGCTTTATAGTTTTAAAGCAGCTTCTTGAGCAATACAGCGGCGAGGAGCTAAAGGAAGCCATAACAAACAACCTTGACGACCTTATCCCCAAGCACGTTATAGTAGACGACATTTTCGCCTCAGTAAACTACCTCCTCGGGCTTCTCCGCGGAATTGGCGAGCCGGACGATATCGACCACCTTGGAAACCGCCGCATCCGCTGTGTCGGCGAGCTTTTGCAGAACCAGTTCCGCATTGGCTTCTCCCGCATGGAGCGCGTTATCCGCGAGCGCATGACATTACAGGATTTAGATATTGTCACACCTCAGAGCCTTATAAATATCCGCCCCGTAACAGCGGCAATCAAGGAGTTTTTCGGAAGCTCCCCGCTTTCACAATTCATGGATCAGACAAACCCGCTTGCCGAGCTTACGCACAAGCGCCGTATGTCCGCTCTGGGACCCGGCGGTCTTTCCCGTGAACGTGCCAGCTTCGACGTCCGCGACGTCCACTACAGCCACTATGGCCGTATGTGCCCCATTGAAACCCCGGAAGGTCCGAACATCGGACTTATCTCCTATCTTGCAAGCTATGCCCGTGTCAATGAATACGGCTTCCTAATTGCACCCTACCGCCGCGTTGAACCCAAAACCCATTTCGTAATGGATCAAATCGACTACCTCACAGCCGATATGGAGGATGAATTTATCGTTGCTCAGGCAACAGAGCCGCTTGACGAAAACGGCTGCCTTATCAACGAGCGTATCACCTGCCGTCACCGCGACGAAATCATTGAGGTTGACCGCGACCGCGTTGACTACATCGACATCTCTCCCCGCATGATGATATCCATAGCAACCGCTATGATACCCTTCCTTGAAAACGACGATGCGAACCGTGCTCTGATGGGCGCGAATATGCAGCGTCAGGCAGTTCCTCTTCTTGTAACGGAGCAGCCAATAGTCGCAACCGGCATCGAATACAAATGCGCGGTCGATTCAAAGGTCGTAATTACCGCCGAGGGCGATGGTATCGTAACCCGCGTTTGCGCAACCAACATCACCATCCAATACGATAACGGCGAAATTAAGGACTACAAGCTCACAAAGTTCGGCCGAAGCAACCAAGGCACCTGCATAAACCAGCGCCCCTTGGTTGAGCATGGTGAAAGAGTCAAAAACGGCGCTGTTATTGCCGATGGCTCTGCAACCAGCAACGGCGAAATTTCACTGGGCAAAAACATCCTTGTCGGATTTATGACATGGGAGGGCTACAACTACGAGGATGCTATCCTCCTAAATGAGCGCCTTGTCATGGAGGACACCTTCACCTCCCTCCACGTTGAGGAATACGAATGTGATGCCCGCGACACAAAGCTCGGCCCCGAGGAAATCACACGCGACATCCCCGGAGTTGGCGACGACGCTCTCAAATATCTTGACGAGCGCGGCATAATCTGCATAGGCGCAGAGGTTCACAGCGGCGACATTCTTGTCGGCAAGGTTACCCCCAAGGGCGAAACAGACCTCACCGCAGAGGAACGCCTGCTTCGCGCAATCTTCGGCGAAAAGGCAAGAGAAGTCCGCGACACCTCACTAAAGGTTCCTCACGGCGAATCCGGCATAATTGTTGACGTAAAGGTCTTTACCCGCGAAGCAGGCGATGAGCTTTCTCCCGGCGTTAACCAAGTCGTCAGAGTATATATTGCCCAAAAGCGTAAAATTTCCGTCGGCGACAAAATGGCAGGCCGCCATGGTAACAAGGGCGTTGTTTCCCGCATACTTCCAAAGGAAGATATGCCCTATCTGCCGGACGGCACACCGCTTGACATCGTCCTAAACCCTCTTGGCGTTCCCTCCCGTATGAACATCGGACAGGTTCTTGAGGTTCACTTGGGCTATGCGGCGCAGGCTCTCGGCTGGAAGGTTGCAACCCCCATCTTCAACGGCGCAAACGAAGAAGAAATCCGCGAAACCCTTGAATATGCGGGACTTCGTTCGGACGGCAAGAGCGTCCTCTTTGACGGACGCACAGGCCGCCCCTTTGACAACCCCGTAACAGTCGGCTACGTCTACTTCCTAAAGCTCCACCATCTTGTCGATGATAAAATTCACGCAAGAAGCACAGGCCCCTATTCACTCGTTACGCAGCAGCCACTCGGCGGAAAAGCCCAGTTCGGCGGCCAGCGCTTCGGAGAAATGGAAGTTTGGGCACTCGAAGCCTACGGCGCCGCCTATACACTTCAGGAAATCCTTACAGTCAAGTCGGATGACGTTACAGGCCGCGTAAAAACCTACGAAAGCATCGTTAAGGGTCACAATATCCCGCAGCCGGGCGTACCGGAATCCTTTAAGGTTCTCGTCAAGGAGCTTCAATCCCTCTGCCTTGATGTGCGCGTTTTGGATAAGGACGGCGACGAAATCGAGCTTCGTGACGACGATGACGACGACTTCTCATCAGACTTCCGAGAGGACGTATATCAAGCTGACGAGAGCGAAATTATTGCTTCCGGCTTCACAATTGAGCAGACGGATGACGATTTACCGCTCTTGGAAGAGGAAACCACAGAACTATCGGGCGAGGAGGATTTAGTATGAGCTACGCACCATTTGACGCTATCCAAATTGGAATTGCATCTCCCGAGATGATTCATGAGTGGTCATACGGCGAGGTCTTAAAGCCGGAAACCATCAACTACCGCACACTCAAACCCGAACGCGACGGTCTTTTCTGCGAAAAGATTTTTGGACCCACCAAGGATTGGGAATGTCACTGCGGAAAATATAAAAAAATTCGTTACAAGGGCAAAATATGCGACCGCTGCGGAGTCGAAGTAACAAAATCAAAGGTTCGCCGCGAGCGTATGGGTCACATTGCGCTTGCAACACCTGTTTCCCATATCTGGTACTTTAAGGGCATTCCCTCCCGCATGGGACTCCTACTCGACCTAACCCCGCGCATCCTTGAAAAGGTGCTGTATTTCGCATCATATATAGTAACCGATGCAGGTGAAACACCGCTTCAAAAATATCAAATTCTTTCCGAAAAAGAATTTCGCGATATGCGCGAAAAGTACGAGGACGATTTTCAGGCCGGCATGGGTGCCGAGGCAATTAAAAAGCTTCTCACCACGGTTGGTCTAAACTATGAGCAGGGCAGAAGAAAGCTTCACCTTCTCGACATCCAAGCCCGCACTCCCGAGGAGGACGCAGAGCTTGCATCACTTAACGGTCTTGACAAGCTTTCGGACGAGCTTCGCGTTGAACTAAAGGACGCAACAGGCCAGAAAAAGGCCAAAATAGTCAAAAGACTCGAGGTTGTGGAAGCGTTTTTGCATTCCGGCAACGACCCCAAGTGGATGATTATTGACGTTCTGCCCGTCATCCCCCCCGAGCTTCGCCCAATGGTTCAGCTCGACGGCGGACGCTTTGCAACAAGTGACCTAAACGACCTTTACCGCCGCGTAATCAACCGCAACAACCGCCTAAAGCGCCTAATTCAGCTAAACGCGCCGGACATCATTGTCCGCAACGAAAAGCGTATGCTTCAGGAAGCGGTCGATGCACTGATCGACAACGGCCGCCGCGGCAGAGCCGTTACAGGCGCAAACAGCCGTGCGCTAAAGTCCCTCTCCGATATGCTAAAGGGCAAGCAGGGACGTTTCCGTCAAAACCTTCTCGGCAAGCGCGTTGACTATTCCGGACGAAGCGTTATCGTTGTAGGGCCTGAGCTAAAGCTCTATCAGTGCGGCGTTCCAAAGGAAATGGCAATCGAATTATTCCGCCCCTTCGTCATGAAAAAGCTGGTTGAGGACGGACTTGCAAACAACATCAAATCCGCCAAGAAGATGGTCGATAAGCAGCAGAACGACGTTTGGGACGCACTTGATGTCGTCATCAAGGAGCACCCCGTTCTCCTAAACCGCGCACCGACGCTTCACAGACTCGGCATTCAGGCATTCGAGCCGATTTTGGTCGAGGGTCGTGCGCTAAAGCTTCACCCGCTTGTCTGCACAGCCTACAACGCCGACTTTGACGGCGACCAAATGGCTATCCACGTTCCGCTTTCCGCAGAGGCGCAGGCGGAAGCCCGCATCCTTATGCTCTCCGCAAACAACCTGCTCCGTCCTCAGGACGGAAACCCCGTAACCGTTCCTACTCAGGATATGATTTTGGGCGCATACTACCTAACCTTTATCCGCATGGGTGAATACGAGAGCGAAATGCTCCGCGTAACCGACCCCGGCGACACAACTCTTGAACTGAACAGCGTTGTTCCCTCCAAGGAGCTTATTGACGCAAACGAGGTTGTTGTTCAAAGAATGAGAAACGGCGAACCGGAGCTTAAAATTGCAAGCTTTGAGGGTATGCGTGCGTTTTCCGGCCCGAACGAGGCCATTATGGCCTATGACGACGGCGCCATAGGAATGCACTCTCCAATCAGAGTCCGCGTAACAAAAACCATAGACGGCGAGGTTCGCAACAAGCTTGTCCACACCACCGTCGGCCGCATCATCTACAGCGAACCCATTCCGCAGGACTTGGGCTTCGTTGACAGAACCGACCCCGAGCATTTGTTCGACTACGAAATAAATATGCAGGTCGGCAAAAAGCAGCTTGGCGTTATCATCAACCGCTGCATAGAAAAGCACGGCTTCACAATTTCCGCCGAGGTTCTCGACAACATCAAGTCACTCGGATACAAATATTCAACCTTGGGTGCCATCACAATATCCATTGCGGATATGACCGTTCCTAAGGAAAAGAAAGTGCTCATCCAACAAACCGAAAAGCTGGTTGTCGATATCGAGCGCCAGTATAAGCGCGGTATGATTACGGACGACGAGCGCTACCGCCTTGTTGTTGCCGAATGGGAACGCACAACCAAGGAAGTTACCAAAGCACTGCAAAACAACCTTGACGAGTTTAACCCAATCTTCATGATGGCAAACTCCGGTGCCCGTGGTAGTATGAACCAAATCCGTCAGCTTGCAGGTATGCGCGGACTTATGGCGAACACCGCAGGTAAAACCATCGAAATCCCAATCAAGGCAAACTTCCGTGAAGGCCTCTCCGTTTTGGAATACTTCATTTCTTCAAGAGGTGCCCGAAAGGGTCTTGCCGATACCGCCCTTCGAACCGCCGACTCCGGTTACCTCACCCGCCGTCTTGTTGACGTTTCCCAGGATGTTATCATCCGCGAGCCGGACTGCGGCGCCGAATTTGGTGTTCCCGCAAGAGCCGTTTACGACAAGGGTCAGGTCGTCCAATCCTTTGGCGACAGTATCCACGGCCGTTTCCCACTCCACAACATCACAAATCCCCAAACCGGCGAGGTTATTTTCACAACAGACCATATGCTCATGCGCGCTGATGCTCCGGCTCTTGAAGCCGTCGGCATAAATGAGGTTATCATCCGTTCTGTTATGACCTGCGAAGCAAGGAGCGGCGTTTGTGCAAAGTGCTACGGACTAAACCTTGCAACAGGCTCTCCCGTCAACGAGGGCGAAGCCGTCGGCGTAATCGCCGCACAGTCCATCGGCGAACCCGGCACGCAGCTCACCATGCGAACCTTCCATACCGGCGGTATAGCAGGTGACGATATCACGCAGGGTCTGCCCCGTGTTGAGGAGCTGTTCGAAGCAAGAAAGCCAAAGAAAATGGCAATTCTCGCTGAAATTTCCGGAAAAATCGCCATTGAAGAAACAAAGAAAAACGCCATGTGCGCAATCTTCATTACCAATCAGGAATCCGGCGAGGTACTCGATTTCCAAGTACCCTATTCCTCGGGAATGCTTGTTGAAAACGGCGATATTGTTGAACAGGGTCAGCCCCTCACAACGGGCGCATACAGCCCCCACGATGTGCTCCGTGTTCAGGGCATCTCCGAATGCCAGAGCTATATTATCCAAGAGGTTCAAAAGGTTTACCGTCAACAGGGCGTTGACATCAACGATAAGCACATCGAGGTCATTGTCCGTCAGATGATGCGCAAGGTTCGTGTCGAGGAATCCGGCAGCACCGAGATGCTCTCCGGCTCCACAGTTGACTGGAACGACTTTAACGCCGCAAACCGCGCTGTTCATGAAAGAATTGCGGCGGGCGAGCCGGGACTTTCACTTGCAACCTGCACACAAACCCTGATGGGAATTACAAAAGCCTCTCTTGCAACGGAGAGTTTCCTCTCCGCCGCATCCTTCCAAGAAACCACAAAGGTTCTAACCGATGCCGCCATAAAGGGCAAGGTTGACCACCTTGTTGGTCTAAAGGAAAACGTCATCATAGGCAAGCTTATCCCCGCGGGAACAGGACTTGCCGTCTACCGCGACTTCGAAACCGTAACCGACAATATGGCGCAGTCCTCCTCCGAGGATTACGTTGACCTCAGTTCACTTGTCGGAAGAAGCAACGCACTATAAAAGCATTGTACACAAGCCCCGTTTCCGTACGGAAGCGGGGCTTGCGCACACTTCACAAGATTTTAATGGCAAGCCTATTAAAAAATTTCTTGACGAATCTTGTGCATTATGCTAAAATACTAATTTGCATGGACGTGTTCATGCTTTTTGATGATTTTGGTTATTTTCCACGAGTCAAGGCTCAAAAAATCGTTTGAAGCAACGAAAATGCTCCTTGATTGGTCTATTTAACAATATAAACTCTAACTTTGCTTTTTCTCGGAATATCTTTCGATGTTTCCGTTAAAAATAAATAAATACAGGAGAAAGGAGGAAAACTATGCCTACATTCAACCAGCTGGTCAGAAAGGGCAGAGAGGTTCCCACCTACAAGTCCGGCTCCCCCGCAATGCAAAAGGGCCTCAACACCATCAAGAACAAGGAAACCGACATCGCAGCACCCCAAAAGAGAGGCGTTTGCACCGCTGTTCGTACAGCAACCCCTAAAAAGCCTAACTCCGCACTGCGTAAAATCGCCCGTGTTCGCCTGACAAACGGCTATGAGGTTATCGCCTACATCCCCGGAATTGGCCACAACCTACAAGAGCACTCCGTTGTTATGATTCGCGGCGGTCGTGTAAAGGACCTTCCGGGTGTCCGTTACCACATCATCCGCGGAACCCTAGACACACAAGGTGTCGCAAACCGCAGACAGGCTCGAAGCAAGTACGGTACAAAACGCCCTAAATAAGCAGATTCGCGCTTTGGCGCAAGGCTTATGCCTTGTTTGAAGCATTAACATATATATTATGTTGCTTCCGACAGGCGTATGCGGAAAGGCATCGCCTTTTCGAGTACCTATGAGATTCATTTTTTTATGAAGGAGGGAAGTATAGTGCCCAGAAGAGGTAACGTACCCAAAAGAGACGTTCTTGCCGATCCTATATATAATTCAGTGTTGGTAACTAAGCTTGTCAACAGTATTATGCTGGACGGAAAGAAGGGTGTTGCTCAAAAGGTCGTCTATGAAGCCTTTGATATTATCAAGGAAAAGATTGACCGCAACCCCCTAGAAGCATTCACAGAAGCACTCAACAACATTATGCCTTCACTTGAGGTAAAGGCTCGCCGCGTTGGCGGTGCCACCTATCAAGTGCCGATCGAGGTCAGACCGGACAGAAGACAGACCCTTGGTCTGCGCTGGCTCACCACTTATGCACGCAAGCGCAACGAGAAAACCATGAAAGAGCGTCTTGCAGGCGAAATCATGGATGCGCTTAACAACACCGGCGGATCCGTCAAAAAACGTGAAGATACGCATAAAATGGCAGAGTCTAACAAGGCATTCGCTCATTACCGCTGGTAATTTAGGAGTATTATAATTTATGTCTAGAAAAGTATCCCTGGAAAAAACCAGAAATATCGGTATAATGGCGCACATCGATGCCGGAAAAACCACAACCACCGAGCGAATCCTGTTTTACACCGGTGTTAACTACAAAATAGGTGAAACACATGATGGCGCGGCAACAATGGACTGGATGGCTCAGGAGCAGGAGCGCGGCATAACAATCACCTCCGCTGCAACCACCTGTTTTTGGAAAGACCACCGTATAAACATCATCGACACACCGGGTCACGTTGACTTCACCGTTGAAGTCGAACGCTCCTTGCGCGTTTTGGATGGCAGTGTTACTGTCATGTGCGCAAAGGGCGGTGTTGAGCCTCAATCCGAAACCGTTTGGAGACAGGCCGACCACTACCGTGTTCCCCGCATGGTCTATGTTAACAAAATGGATATCATGGGAGCGGATTTCTTCCACGTACTCGACATGATCCACGACCGTCTCAAGTGCAACGCCATCCCCATTCAGCTCCCAATCGGCAAGGAAGATACCTTTAAGGGCATCATCGACCTTGTTGAAATGAATGCCGATGTTTTCTATGACGAGATGGGCAAGGACATGAGAGTCGAGGAAATTCCCGAAGATATGGCAGAGCTTGCTCTCGAATATCGCACAAAGCTAATTGACGCCGTTTCCGATTTGGACGACGAAATCATGGAGCTTGCTCTCGAAGAGAAGCCAATCCCCTCCGACATGATTCGCGCAGCAATTCGCCGCGGAACCATTGCAAACGAATTTATCCCCGTTGTCTGCGGCACATCCTACAAAAACAAGGGTGTTCAAAAGCTGCTGGACGCAATTGTCGATTATATGCCCGCCCCCACGGACGTTGCGGCAATCAAGGGTGTAGACCCCAAAACGAACGAGGAATGTGAGCGCCCCTCCGATGACAGCGCACCTTTCTCCGCTCTTGCTTTCAAAATAATGACCGACCCCTATGTTGGCCGTCTGTCATTCTTCCGCGTCTACTCCGGCACACTTCCCACAGGCTCTGCCGTGCTCAACAGCACAAAGGGTCACAAGGAGCGTATCGGCCGTATTCTGCAAATGCACGCCAACCATCGTGAGGATCTCGAAATGGTCTATTCCGGCGATATTGCCGCCGCTGTCGGTCTGAAAAACACCACAACCGGCGATACGCTCTGCGACGAAAAGTTCCCCGTTATTCTTGAGTCCATGGAATTTCCCGAGCCTGTTATCAGGGTTGCAATCGAACCCAAAACCAAGGCCGGTCAAGAAAAAATGGGTCTTGCCCTCGCAAAGCTTTCGGAAGAGGACCCCACCTTCAAGAGCTACACCGATGAAGAAACCGGCCAAACAATAATCGCCGGCATGGGCGAGCTTCACCTCGAAATCATTGTTGACAGACTTATGCGTGAATTTAAGGTTGAGGCAAATGTCGGCAAGCCCCAGGTTTCCTACAAGGAAACCATCCGCAAATCCGTTGAGCAGGATACAAAATATGCCCGTCAGTCCGGCGGTAAGGGTCAGTACGGCCACGTCAAAATTGTCGTTGAGCCAAACGAACCCGGCAAGGGCTACGAGTTTATCAACAAAATCACCGGCGGTGTTATTCCCAAGGAATATATTCCCTCGGTTGACCAAGGTATCCAGGGCGCCATCCAGGCCGGCGTACTTGCGGGTTACCCCGTAGTTGACGTCAAGGTTTCCCTCATCTACGGTTCCTACCACGAGGTTGACTCCTCTGAAATGGCCTTTAAAATTGCCGGTTCCATGGCATTTAAGGAAGCCTGCCGCAAGGCAGACCCCGTTTTGCTCGAGCCTATCATGAAGGTTGCCGTCACAGTTCCGGACGATTATCTTGGCGACGTCATAGGCGACCTCAACTCCCGCCGTGGTCAGGTTCTCGGCATGGAAAACAAAACAGGTGCAACTCAGGTGGATGCAAACGTCCCTCTGTCCTGCATGTTTGGTTACTCCACCGACCTGCGCAGCAAAACTCAGGGCCGCGCAAACTACGCAATGGAGCCCAGCCACTATGTCGAGCTTCCCAAGTCACTCCAAGAGGAAATAATCGGCAAGCGCAACGCATAATTCCCGCCGGTAAAACTTTCTATTGCAAAGTTCCGGCAAATACTGTAATATTGTCTCAAAATTACACCACCCAAAAAATATTTTTTATGTAACATATTAAGGAGGACATCCCAATGGCTAAGCAAGCATTTGATAGATCAAAGCCCCACGTAAACATCGGCACCGTAGGTCACGTTGACCACGGCAAGACCACCCTTACAGCGGCTATAACAAAGTACCTCGCATTTTCCGGCGGCGCTGACTACACCGACTACGCCAGCATCGACAAAGCTCCCGAGGAGCGCGAGCGCGGCATCACCATCAACACCTCTCACGTAGAGTATCAGACCGCAACGCGCCACTATGCGCACGTTGACTGCCCGGGCCACGCCGACTATATCAAGAACATGATCACCGGCGCAGCACAAATGGATGGCGCAATCCTCGTTATTGCCGCTTCCGATGGTCCTATGGCTCAGACCCGCGAGCACATCCTGCTTGCCCGTCAGGTTGGCGTTCCCGCAATCGTTGTTTTCCTGAACAAGTGCGATCAGGTCGATGACGAAGAGCTTCTCGAGCTTGTCGAGATGGAAGTCCGCGAGCTGCTCACAAAGTATGAGTTCCCCGGCGACGATCTTCCCATCATCAAGGGCTCTGCTCTTAACGCTCTTGCCTGTGAATCCACCGACCCCAACGCTCCCGAGTATGCCTGCATCAAGGAACTCATGGACGCTGTTGACAGCTATATCCCCACCCCCGAGCGCAAATCCGACCAACCCTTCCTTATGCCTGTTGAAGACGTATTCACAATCACCGGCCGTGGCACAGTTACCACAGGTCGTGTAGAGCGTGGTCGCGTTAAAATCGGCGATAAGGTCGAAATTGTCGGACTTAAGGACACCAAGGACACCACAGTTACCGGCACCGAAATGTTCCACAAGACCCTCGAGTACGCCGAAGCCGGCGACAACGTTGGTACCCTTCTTCGTGGTATCTCCAAGGGCGATGTAGAGCGCGGCCAGGTTCTTGCTGCTCCCGGCTCCATTAAGCCCCACACAAAGTTCCAAGGTCAGGTCTATGTCCTGTCCAAGGAAGAAGGCGGACGTCATACTCCGTTCTTCAACAACTATCGCCCCCAGTTCTATTTCCGTACCACTGACGTAACCGGCGTTATCACCCTTCCCGAAGGCGTTGAAATGTGCATGCCCGGCGACAACATCGAAATGGATGTTGAGCTAATCATGCCTATCGCAATCGAAGAAGGCCTCCGCTTCGCTATTCGTGAAGGCGGTCGTACTGTTGGTTCCGGCGTTGTTATCGCAGTTGCGAAATAATTGAACGGAAATAACTAAGTTATATTAAAAACGGCTTCACAGCTTTCTGCTGTGAAGCCGTTTTCTTGCTCTTCCATAAAGAGCGGCTTGCCCATTTACGCGTTTATATCCGGCGATTAGCGTTACTCTTCAAGCATTTTCAGACCGTGCATGAAGCCGTCCAAGGCCAGCGAGTGTACATCGCCGCCAATTATTTCGCCGTTTCTTACATACAAATCCGCAACAACCTTTCCGGTGTAGCCGGAATAGTTTACTATCGAGTATGTATAAATTTTTGCCTCAAGCCCACAATATTCGGAAAGGTCGTAGCCTTGCGAAATTTGCAGCTTGTTGTAGGCATCATATACCGGCGAAAATTCTTTTGGGATAATGACGGTCTTTTCGGCAATCGGGTTCGCCTCAACCTCCCAACCAAGCCCGTCAAGAAATTCCAAACGGTCGTCGTTTGTTTTCGCTTTTGCGTGCGTGTCGGAGCCGCCGGAGCCACCAAGCGAAATTGCAAGAATTATTCCGCCGAGAATAAGAGCTGCGGCTATTATTATCAGCACCGCTACCTTTTTGTTCCATTTCATTGTAACAACAAACATAAAATCACCCCTCACCAAAAGTTATTCATTTTTGCGCGTGGATATGCTATAATGTCCGAGGCGGACATTATATTTAATTTTAAATATATAGCGTAAACGCTATAAGTCTG
>JAVVUU010000033.1:3320-14906 GCA_036653035.1 Oscillospiraceae bacterium | reverse complement strand
TCAGCCGTGAATTGTGCGGTGTTGCCTTAGGAGCCGCCGATTAAATCCGTGCGGGAATTTAATCGGCGGCTCCCAAATTTTCAAGTCGAACTTTTAAAACAAACTCATTTGGCTCGTATCCGGCATATCTCCCATAGCGCCAAGCTCTTTTAGCTGGTCGATATGCGTTTTACTGACCTTGGGCGCGGCACCCATAACCTCCTCAACGGAGATAAAGGTTCGCCCGCCCTCGCGGCATTTTACAAGGTCGTTCGCCGCCGTTTCGCCAAGCCCCGCAATTGCAACAAAGGGCGGAATTAGGCAGTTGCCGTCTATAATAAAATGTGTCGCCTCGCACTTGTATAAATCCATGCGCGCAAAATCGTAGCCGCGCAGATAAAATTCATAGACCGATTCAAGCGTTGTAAGCGTGTCCTGATCCTTTGCGGAGGCCTCGGGGTCGTTTTTGATAGCCCTGATTTTTTGGCGCACGGGTTCAATTCCGCGCGTCATAAGCACAGCGTCAAAGCTGTCGCCGCGGCGGTAGAAATAGGCGCTGTAATATGCAAGCGGGTGGTGAACCTTAAAATACGCAATGCGGAACGCCATCATAACATAGGCAACGGCGTGCGCCTTTGGGAACAGATATTTAATCTTTTTGCAGGAGTCGATGTACCAATTCGGCACGTCAATGTCGCGCATTGCCTGCTCCTGCTCGGGGGCAAGTCCCCTGCCCTTTCGCACGCCCTCCATGATTTTGAAGGCAAGCTTTTCGTCCATCCCGCGGGAAATTAGGTAGAGCATAATATCGTCGCGGCAGCCGATTGTGTCCTTGATGGAGGCGGTTTCGCTCATGATTAGGTCTTTCGCGTTGCCAAGCCAAACATCCGTGCCGTGTGAAAAGCCGGAAAGCCGCACAAGCACGTCAAATTCCTTTGGCTGAGTGTCCGTTAACATTCCTCGTGTGAAGCCCGTGCCAAATTCGGGTATGCCTATGGTGCCGGTTTTGCCGACAATCGGGTCATCGTCCGGCAGACCAAGCGGCTCGGGAGAATAGAATATTTTGCGCGTGCCGGGGTCGTCAAGCGGAATTTTTTTTGCATTCTCGCCCGTTAAATCCTCCAGCATTTTTATCATGGTTGGGTCATCGTGGCCAAGCTCGTCAAGCTTTAGGAGGTTTGCCTCCATGCTGTGATATTCAAAGTGGGTGGTGATGATGTCGCTCTCCGTATCATCCGCCGGGTGCTGAACGGGGCAAAAATCCGTTACGTCCATGTCCTGCGGAACTATGACAAGCCCACCCGGGTGCTGACCCGTTGTGCGTTTAACGCCGACACAGCCGAGAGCAAGACGGTTTTCCTCCGCCTTTGTGACAACCTTTCCGCGGTCGGAAAGGTATTTTTTTGCGTAGCCATATGCTGTTTTTTCCGCAAGCGTGCCAATGGTTCCGGCCTTAAAAACGTGGTCGCGCCCAAAAAGCTCCTCTGTGTATTTGTGTGCGCGCCCTTGGTATTCGCCCGAAAAGTTGAGGTCGATATCGGGAACCTTGCCGCCGCCAAAGCCCAAAAAGGTTTCAAACGGAATGTCAAAGCCGTCCTTGTCGAGCTTTGTGCCGCAGATGGGACAGACCTTGTCCGGCATATCCACGCCGCAGCCCCAGCCCTTGCCGGACTCAAAATCTGTGTGCTTGCATTTTGGGCAGCGGTAGTGTGCGGGCAGTGAGTTTACCTCTGTAATTCCCGACATATATGCAACAAGCGAGGAGCCAACGCTTCCTCGTGAGCCGACCAAATAACCCGCTGCAAGCGAATTTGCAACAAGCTTTTGCGCCGACATATAAATGACATCGTAGTGGCAATTTATGATGTCCGAAAGCTCAGTTTCAACACGCTGTGTGACGATTTCGGGCGGGGTGTCGCCATATAATTCGTGCATACGTCCATAGACCAAGCTTTGCAAATCCTCAACTGAATTTTCAATTTTCGGGGTATAGAGCTTTGAGGGGAGCAGCTCAATTTCGTCGCACAAATCGGAGATTGCAACGGGGTTTGTGATGACGACCTCATGTGCCTTTTCCTCGCCGAGATAGGAAAATTCCTTTAACATTTCATCCGTTGTTTTGAAATACAGCGGCAGGCTTTTGTCGGCATCCGCAAATTTTCGTCCCGCAAGCAGGATGTGGCGGAAAATTTCGTCCTGAGGGTCGAGAAAATGAACATCGCCGGTTGCAATTACGGGCTTGTTAAACTTTATTCCAAGCTCCACCACGCGGCGGTTGAAGTCGCGAAGCTCCTCCTCGTCCCTTGCCATGCCGTTTTCAAGCATGAACATATTGTTGCACAGCGGCTGAATTTCAAGGTAGTCGTAAAGCTTGCAGAGCCTTGCAATTTCCTCGTCACTCTTGTGCCTTGCAACAGCGTCAAAGACCTCTCCCGCTTCGCAGGCAGAGCCGACGATTATGCCCTCGCGGTATTGGAGAAGCAGGCTTTTCGGGATTATCGGATTTTTTTTAAAGTGCTCAAGGTGCGCCTTTGAAACCATCTCATAGAGGTTTTTAAGACCTTTTTTGTCTTTTACAAGCAAAATTATATGCCTTGTGCGGTGCGTTCTTGGGTTTTTGTTTCTAAGCTCATGGGCAAAATCCTCAAGCTCCGAGCGCTCATAAATTCCGCGCTCCTCAAGCATTTTGATGAGGCTTGTCATAATGCGGCCGCAGGCTAGGGCATCGTCCGAGGCTCTGTGGTGGTTAAAGTCCGGCAGTCCCAAGCGCCCCGAAACTATGTCAAGCTTGTAGCGCTTGAGGTCGGGCAAAAGGCTCTGTGAAAGAGCCAGCGTGTCCATATAAGTGGGGTTAAAGGCGATATTACTGCGCTTCGCCGCCGCCGTTAGGAAGCCAAGGTCGAACTCCGCGTTGTGGGCAACAAGCGGCAAATCCCCCGCGAACTCCATGAAGCTTCGCAAAACCTCATCCTCAGCGGGCGCGTCAAAAACGTCCCTGTCCGTAATGCCTGTAAGCTCTGTTATGTTGCGCGGAATTGGCCTGCCGGGATTTACAAAGCTTTCAAAGCGCTCCGTAACCTCGCCCTTGCAAATTTTGACAGCGCCAAGCTCCGTCATGCGGTCGTCGTTTGCGGAAAGACCTGTGGTTTCGATGTCCAGTGCGACAAATTCGTCGGAGAGTGCTCCCTTTGCTTCGCCATAGATGCAGAGCTTGTCGTCAACGTCATTTATGTAGTAGCCCTCAACGCCATAGATAATTTTTATGCCCGCCTTTTTGCCCGCTTTCCAAATTTCGGGGAAAGCCTGCGCAACGCCGTGGTCGGTGATTGCAATTGCGGGATGCCCCCACTGGGCGGCGCGTTTAACGGCGGCGGTGGGGTCTGTCAGTGCGTCAAGGGTTGAATAGCGCGTATGCAGATGAAGCTCCACCCGCTTTTCGTCCGCCGTGTCGGCTCTAATGATTTTTTTGCCCAAAACGACATTTTTGGGTTCCAGTGCAATGTCCTCATCGTAGCGGTTGAAAGCAATGCTGCCCGAAACCGTGACGAACATTCCAACGGCAAGCTCCTTCAGCTCACCTATGTCGTCCTCCGCGCGGAAATATTTTGAAACCTTGACGGAGCTTGTGTTGTCCGTCATGTCAAAGGAGAGCACCCAAGCCTTGTGCTTTGGGATGTCGCGGCTTTGAACGGCAAAAATTTCGCCGCGAACAACGACATTTCCGGACTCCGCGGTCAGCTCCTCCATTGGAATTGGCTCGCTTTTTATTGACTTGCCGAACATAACCTTTCCAACGGCGGGAGCGCTTTTTTTCTTTGGTGCGCCGGATTTTTCCGAAGCCGGCTTATTGTCCGCTGTGCGCTGTGCGGTGGGGCGGGGCGATTTTATGGCAACGCTCGCAAGCCCATATTCGGCGGCTATGCGCCCCTCAATTGTGTGCAGCTCGGCGGGTGCCGCCGTGCGTTGGAAGGCCGCCTCAATGGACATTGAAAGCTTTTCCTTGTTCACCGTGGCGGTTTTAACGGTTGCCGCCGAAAGTCCGCCGCACATATCCGAAAACCCCTCGCAAAAGGGGAACATTTCTAAAAACGGAATTGCCTTTTCATCGGTCTTTTTTTCTTCGCTCATTATAGAATAAACTCCTTAAATTTCTGTCAAAGGCTAAGGAGCCTCTGACCGAAACGATGCTTGTCAAGGAAATACCGCACAATTTCAAGCGCGGTGTTGCCTTAATTTTTTTCGTCCTGCATGATAAGCTCAAAAAGTGCGTCTGCAAGCTTTTCCTCGGGCACCTTGCCGACAATTTCACCTTTTTTGAAAAGCACTCCCTCGCCCGTACCGCCTGCAAGGCCGTAATCGGCGTGTGCCGCTTCACCGGGGCCGTTTACTATGCAGCCCATAACGGCAACTGTCAGCGGGGTTTTGATGTCCTTCAAAAGCTCCTCAACACGCGCCGCCGCCGCTATTAGGTCAATGCTTGTTCGGCCGCAGGTGGGGCAGGAAATTACATTCACGCCACAGCGCCGAAGCCCCGTAGCTTTTAAAATTGCAATTCCCGCGCGAACCTCCTCCACGGGGTCGGCAGTTAATGAAACGCGGATTGTGCCGCCTATGCCGTCCATAAGCAAAGCGCCTATTCCGGCGGCAGATTTTATGATGCCCATATATTGTGTTCCCGCTTCCGTAACGCCCAGATGCAGTGGGTAATTTGTCATTTCGGACATCATACGGTAGGCGGCAACTGTTTCCGAAACGTCGGAGGATTTTATTGAAACGCAGATATCGTCAAAATTCACGTCGTTCAGCATATGGATGTGGCGCATTGCGCTCTCGCAAAGCGCCTGCGGTGTGGGGCCGAATTTTTCCATGAGGTCTTTTTCAAGGCTTCCGCTGTTAACGCCAATTCGGATTGGCACATGGGCGGCTCGGCAGGCATCCGCAACCATGCGCACCCGCTCGGCAGAGCCGATATTGCCGGGATTTATGCGGATTTTGTCAACACCCGCTTCAACAGCCATAAGGGCAAGCTTGTAGTCAAAATGAATATCCGCAACCATGGGAATTTTGCAGCCGCGGCGAATACTTGGCAGCGCCCGCGCCGCGCGCTCGTTTGGCACGGCAAGGCGGATAATGTCGCAGCCCGCATTTGTCAGTGCTTCAATTTGGGCAAGCGTTGCGTCAATATCCTCGGTTTTGGTGCTGCACATGGACTGTACAGACACGGGGGAGGCTCCCCCAATCGGGAGGCCTCCCACCGTTATGATTTTTGTTTGATTTCTGTGCATATTGTTCCTCCAAACGGCGCTACACAAAGAGCTTGTAGATGTCGTTTATCATGACAAATCCCATAAGCCCAAGCATTAGGACAAGCCCCGCCGCGTGGATATAGCCCTCGTATTTTGGGTTTAGCTTTCGCTTTGAAATTTTTTCTATTATCGTTGAAATTATTAGCAAAAGTACACGTCCGCCATCCAGCGCGGGGATGGGCAGCATATTCATAACCGCAAGGTTTATGGCGATAAATGCGGCAAGGTAGGAGATGCTGAAGGCCGCCGCAGAGCTTGTTTCCGCAGACTGACCGACATCGCTTATAAGCTCAACAATTCCAACGGGGCCGGACAGCTCACGCAGACCGACAGCGCCTGTTACAAGGTCGGAAAGTCCCATCCAAACCATGCGCACAAAGTCCTCGGCGGCGTTCCATGTGTATTTTATGTTGCTCAAAAGTCCGGTTTCCTTAACGCCGAAATACATACCGTATTTCATGGTTTTTTCGCCGTCAATTTCATATTCAAGCTTTGAAAATGCAAAATTGTCAATCTCGTGCTTTTCGCCGTTGCGGATTACAACAATGTCGCGATCCTCGGGGTTTCCGCGGCTCAAAAGCATATTGATGTTTGATGAAAAATAGACGCGCTGTCCGTCAATTTTATAGAAGGTGTCGCCCTCCATTAGCTGGGCCTCGTTCTCATAGGGGCAGCCCTCGTAAAAGCCTGTTATGGTTGGTGTTGTGAAATTGGCAGAGCCGGGAACTATGAACATTAGGATGATAAATCCCGTCAAAAAGTTCATTGCCGCGCCGGAAATGAGGATTAAAAGGCGCTTCCAAGCGCTTCGGTTTGAAAAGGAGCGCGGGTCGTCGGACTCCGTGTCCTCCTCCATGGCGCAATAGCCGCCTATTGGGAAAAGGCGCAGGGCATAGAGTGTTTCGCCGCGCTGTCTTTTAAAAAGCGCGGGGCCCATGCCTATTGAAAATTCCGTAACCTTAACATCGCAGAGCTTTGCCGCGACAAAATGCCCCAGCTCATGCGTTGCGATGAGAATGCTGAAAATTAAAATTGCTATGACAATATACATATGTTAAACCTCAATATTTCAATTTGCCTCACGGGTGCGCCGCGCTATTTGTATTTGCTGTAATTTTCCAAAACAAATTTCCTTGCGGCTTCGTCCGCGTTTTGAAGCTCCGAAAGGGTCGGCGTTCCGCTTTTTGAAAGCGCGGAAACAGCTTCCGCAACAGCATCGTAAATTGCATTAAAGGAAAGCTTGCCATTCAAAAACAGGGCAACCGCTTCCTCGTTTGCCGCACTCATAAGTGCCGCCGAGGTGCCGCGGGCGCGGGCGCAGTCCATCGCCAGAGCAAGGCAGGGGGTCTTTTCAGGCTCGGGGTCGAAGAATGTAAGCCTTTGTAGCTTTGCAAAATCCGGCGCAGGAAAACCGCTTTCCATTCGGGCGGGATAGGTAAGCGCATATTGGATTGGGAGCGACATATCGGCAACGCCGAGCTGTGCAAGAACGCAGCCATCCGAATACTCTACCATAGAGTGTATTATGCTCTCGGGATGTATTATAACCTTAATTTCATCGGGAGTGACGGAAAACAGGTGCATTGCCTCAATAAATTCAAGACCCTTGTTCATCATTGTTGCGCTGTCCACACTGATTTTTGCGCCCATGCTCCAATTGGGGTGGGCGACTGCCATTGCGGGCGTGACGTTTTTTGTTTCCTCGCGCGTTTTTCCGCGAAAGGGGCCGCCGGAGCCTGTTAATAGGATGCGGCGCAGAGCTTTTTCGGAGCCTTGGGCTTCAAGACACTGAAAAATCGCGGAGTGCTCGCTGTCCACAGGGAGAATTTGAACACCCTTTTCGCGGGCGCGCGCCATGACAATTTCGCCGCCGCAGACAAGGGTTTCCTTGTTGGCAAGCGCAATGCGCCGACCCGCGTCGATTGCGGCAAGAGTTGGGAGCAGGCCAACAGCGCCGGACACCGCCGTTACAACGCACTCGGCATATTCCGAAGCCGCATCGCAAAGCGCGGACATTCCCGTGCCAACGCGAATATCGGTATCCGCAAGTGCAATTTTGAGCTGTTTTGCCGCGTTTTCATCGGAAACGCAGACAAATTTGGGATGGAACTGCCTTGCCTGTTTTTCAAGCAAAGCAATGTTTTTGTTGCCGGAAATTGCACGAACCGAAATGCCAAGCTTTTCCGCAACCGCCAGTGTTTGCCGTCCCACGCTGCCTGTGGAGCCGAGGACGGAGAGTGTTTTTATCATAGTTGTTCCTTTTTTGAGTGTTTGGCTTTTTGACCCGCGCCAAGGCTATTTAATTGCCGGCAAAAGCAAAACGAGCAGTTCAATCATCGGCGCTGTGAAGTGCATACTGTCGAACCTATCAAGCATTCCGCCGTGACCGGGGATTATTTTGCCGTAGTCCTTGATGTTGTACAGGCGCTTAACAGCGGAAAAGGCGAGGTCGCCGATCTGGCAGGCAAGGCTGCCCAAAATTCCATAGAGTGCGAGAATGAGATAGTTTACATCAAATCCGGCAAGCATTAATATTAGGCCATAGACCAGCATAACAAAGATTGCGCCGACAACACCGCCTATGCAGCCCTCCAGCGTTTTATTTGGGGAGAGGTGCGGAAAAAGCTTGTGCTTTCCAAGGAAGCTGCCCGCAAAATAGGCGCCGCTGTCGCTTGCAAAGGCGGCGATGAAGGGCAAGACAAGGTAGAGCGAGGAATTTTCACGCATACCGACCCGCACGAGTGAAGCGAGCAGCATAGGCATTATTGCACCCGCAAAAATAACCTGAAAAACCGCCTCAAGAGTCATTGGTTCGCCATTTTTGAAAGAGAGCATAAGCTCCGTGAACATCACTGTACAGAGCAAAAATATTGCCGTATTTATGACCGCATTGCCCTCATAAAAGGAGCAGGCAATTGGCAGGCAGAGCGCAGTAAGCGAAGCATATGCCGAAAATCTTCGCGGCGCGTTTGGTACAACACAGCGCAAAAATTCGAAGGCGGCTCCCATTGATATTAGACCCACTGCTATGGAAAACGCCCAAAGGGGGGCGAAAAAAATCAAAAGCAAAAGTAACGGAATTGCAATTGCTGCAACGATAATACGGGTTTTCATGGTTTGTGACCGGTCCTTTCGCAATACTCAGACACGTTTTTATGGAGTCGTTTCGCGGTTATCTATATTCCGCCGAAACGTCGGCGGCGGCTTTGAAAGCTTGCAATTGCACGGTTAAGCTCCGCCTTGTCAAAATCCGGCCAGAGTGTTTCGGTGAAATACAGCTCGGAATACGCCGCCTGCCAAAGCTGGAAGTTTGAAAGGCGCATTTCACCGCCGGGGCGGATTATGAGGTCGGGGTCGGGTATGCCGCCGGAATAGAGCTTTTCGGAAAATTTTTCCTCCGTAAGCTCCGCTAAATCAGCGTTTTCCGCCAAAAGCGCCTTTGCGGCGCGGACAATTTCGTCCCTGCCGCCATAATTTAGGCAGACATTGACTTGACAGCCCTCGTAGCGGTGGCTGATTTCGTTTGTTCTGTCGATTAGTGCGCAAAGCTTTGGGGAGAGAACGGAGGTGTTGCCAAAAAATTTCAGTTTGACCTCATCCCGCTCCATGCGCTCTATGGCTTCGTAGAGGTATTTTTCCAAAAGCCCCATAATTGTGGAAACCTCCTCAGGCGGACGCTTCCAGTTTTCCGTTGAAAACGCATAGATTGTTAGGTATTCTATGCCTATATCCTTGCAATATGTGGCAATTGTGCGAAAGGTTTCCGCGCCTGCGGCGTGACCCGCCGTTCGCGGGAGAGCGCGAGCCTTTGCCCAACGCCCGTTGCCATCCATAATAATGGCAATGTGGCGGGGGAGATTTGAAAAATCTACTTCCCCCGCCTCTTTTTTTGCTTTGCGAAAAAAACTCATCAGATAGCCATAAGCTCCTTTTCCTTGTTCGCGGCGATTGTATCAATTTCCTTGATAAAATCGTCCGTGAGCTTCTGCATATCCTTTTCTATATCCTTGAGGTCGTCCTCGGTTATTTCGGACTTCTTTTTGGAGTCTTTGAAGTGCTCCATAGCGTCGCGGCGAATGTTGCGGATTGCGACCTTTGCTTCCTCGGCGTATTTTTTGACCTGCTTGTTAAGGTCTTTTCTGCGCTCCTCTGTTAGCTGGGGGAACACAAGACGGATGATTTTGCCGTCGTTTTGGGGGTTGATGCCAAGGTCGGATTCGAGGATTGCTTTTTCAATGTGCTTCAGTGAGGTTGTGTCCCATGGCTGAATTGAAATGGAGCGGGGGTCGGGCGTTGCAACCGTTGCGATTTGGTTGATGGGCGTGGGACTGCCGTAATATTCGACCCTGATTTGGTCAAGAACGGCAACATTTGCTCTTCCCGCGCGGACAGAATCGAACTGTGTGCTCAAAACCTCTGTTGTCTTTTTCATTTTTCCGATGTACTCGTTGTAATCTCCTGCCATAATGATTTCCCTCCGATATTATAGTTATTGTTTTTTCGGATAGCTTCTATTGAACTGTTGTGCCGATTTTTTCGCCCATGATTACCTTTAAGATGTTTTCGGGGTTTTTTAGTGCGAAAAGAACGACGGGGATTTTGTTGTCCATGGACATTGAGGTTGCTGTGGAGTCCATGACTGCAAGGTGCTGTGACAGAACCTCGTCGTAGGTAATTACGTCGTATTTGACTGCGTTGGGGTCAAGCTTTGGGTCGGCGGAATAGACACCGTCGATATTTTTTGCGAGCAAAATAACGTCCGCCTCAATTTCGGCCGCGCGGAGAACCGCCGCCGTGTCGGTTGAGAAAAAGGGGCTTCCCGTGCCACAACCAAAAATTACAACTCTGCCGCGGGCAAGGTGGCGCATTGCGCGAAGGCGGATGTAGGGTTCGGCAATTGCGCGCATTTCGATGGCTGTTTGCACACGAACCTCAACCTGCATTTGTTCGAGAACGTCCGCAACCGCAAGGCAGTTCATGACTGTTGCCATCATGCCCATATGGTCGGCGCGGGTGCGTTCCATTTTTCCGCCGCCGTCCTTCATGCCGCGCCAAAAATTGCCGCCGCCGATAACGATGCCGATTTCGATGCCAAGCTCGGTGCATTGCTTGATTACACGGCAGACACTTTCGATGACGTTGAAATCAAGGCCGTGTCCCTCCTCGCCCGCTAAGGCTTCGCCGCTTATTTTTAGAAGTACGCGTTTATACACAGGCTTCATTGCTTCCATAGACAGCACTCCATTCAATTGTTGAGGTGAGCTTTTTTATGTGGGCGCACAGTGCGCGCTCCTACATTTTTATAAGGGGCATATATCTTGTGGGGTCGGCCATTGGCCGTCCGCAAGGCTTGTGCTCCGACTCACATCTGTTGTTAATTAGATTTTCATACGAGGCTATTCTAATATAAATCCGCACATATTAAAAGACCTTTTGCACAAAAAGCAAAAAATTTTCCTTTTAGTCACAAATTCAACCCCAATAGGTGCCTTGCTTTGCTCCCCTTCTTATTCTCCCCGACTTTTTTCAAATTCGGCACAGACGTGGCGAATAGTGCATTTTTCACACTCGGGGCGGCGGGCTGTACAGACGGCTCTGCCGTGAATTACGAGTCTGTGGCAAAAATCCGAGGATTTTTCGGGCGGCAGCAGCTCCCGCAGCACCCTTTCAATTTTTTCCGGCTCCTTCAAATTATCCACAAGCCCCATGCGGTTTGAAAGCCTTATGCAGTGTGTGTCCACAACAACGGCGGGGCGGCCGAAAATATCTCCCAAAATTAGGTTCGCCGTTTTTCGGCCAACTCCGGGCAGTGCAATAAGCTCCTCCATCGTGCTCGGAACACTTCCGCCGTGGCGCGAAAGCAGGGCATTTGCGCAGAGGACTATATCCCGCGCCTTTGTGTGGTAAAAGCCACAGGGGCGCACAAAGCTTTCCACCTCCGTGATATCCGCACCCGCCAGCGCTTCAAGCGTTGGGAACCTTGCAAAGAGCTTTGGCGCTTCCCTGTTCACGCGCTCATCCGTGCATTGGGCGGCAAGGCGCGTTGCAAACAGCAGCTCATAATCCTTTTTGTAGTTCAATGAGCATTGTGCATCGGGATATTCGGCTTCAAGGCCGGAAATGATTATATTTATCTGTTCCGGTGTTCTCATAGTGTCACTCCTTGTGGTGTCCGCGCATAACGCGTGGTTTTTACCTATTAAGTATAACATTTAATGACGTAAAATCAAAGTTTTTTAACATTTAGCCAGTTGTAAAGGCTCGGGCTTTAAGTTATAATCATTATATTGCATACACTTAA
>JAVVUU010000033.1:0-3220 GCA_036653035.1 Oscillospiraceae bacterium | reverse complement strand
CTTAAATATAAAATAAATATAAAAATACGGAGGGCGCGCAAATTATGGTTGATAATCAGCTTGAAATTATCGCAAAGCAGGACAAGCAGGTAGCAGACGCAATGGGACTTGAGCTTGCAAGACAGAGGGGGAACATCGAACTTATAGCCTCTGAAAACATAGTCAGTGAGGCTGTGCTTGCCGCTGTTGGCAGCGTTCTTACCAACAAATATGCCGAGGGCTATTCCGGCAGACGTTATTACGGCGGATGCCAGTGTGTCGATGTTGTCGAGGATATCGCAATCGACCGCCTCAAAAAGCTCTTTGGCTGCGAATATGCAAACGTCCAGCCACACAGCGGTTCACAGGCGAACTACGCCGTTTATCTTGCTCTCTGCAAGCAGGGCGACACGGTTCTCGGAATGGATCTTGACGCGGGCGGTCACCTAACCCACGGCTGTAAGGTCAATTTCTCCGGCAAAAACTATAACATGGTTTCCTACGGCGTTGATGCCGAAACCGGACTTATCGACTACACAAAGCTTCGTGAAATTGCTCTCGACTGCAAACCCAAAATGATAATTGCGGGCGCTTCCGCATATCCCCGCGTAATCGACTTCTCAAAATTCGCCGAAATTGCCAAGGAATGTGGCGCATACCTCATGGTGGACATGGCGCACATCGCCGGTCTTGTCGCGGCGGGGCTTCACCCCTCCCCCTTCGGCTATGCCGATGTTGTCACCACCACCACACACAAAACCCTTCGCGGCCCCCGCGGCGGCGCAATTATGACAAACGACGAAGCAATTGCAAAGAAAATTAACAGCGCAATCTTCCCCGGCAGTCAGGGCGGCCCGCTCATGCACGTTATAGCCGGCAAGGCCATCGCCTTTGGTGAGGCGCTTGCTCCCGAATTTAAAGAATATCAAACAAAGCTCGTTAAAAACTGCGCTGTGCTTGCAGATGAGCTGATGAAGCGCGGAATTGACCTTGTTTCCGGCGGCACGGACAACCATCTTCTCCTGCTCGACCTCCGCAGCTCCGGCATTACGGGGCGCGAGCTTGAAGCGCGTTTGGATGAGGTTCACATCACCACAAACAAAAACAAAATCCCGAACGACCCCCAAACCGCAAAGGAAACGAGTGGCCTTCGTCTTGGCACAGCCGCCGTCACCACACGCGGCTTCACAGAGGCGGACATGGTTGAAATTGCAGAGCTTATCTTCCTTTCCATCCACGATTTTGACGCGCAAAAGCAAAACATTGATAGCCGCGCCGCAGCTCTCTGCGCAAAATATCCTCTTTATAAATAAACCACCTATCTAAATCTGATAGCGCAATCTTCTTTGACAAGCTGCTAAATATCGGCTGCATAATCAGCAAAGCTTAAAAGCCGATGGTATTCCCATCGGCTTTTTGCTTTGTAAACGCGAAAAAATAATGAAATTCGGAGGTGTCGTATGTATAGACCCTTGGCGGACGAGCTTCGTCCGAAAACGCTTGATGAGCTTGTTGGTCAGGCGCACATTTTGGGTGAAAATTCCATGCTTCGGCGCATAATTGCTTCGGAGCAAATTCCCAACATGATATTCTACGGCCCCTCCGGCACGGGCAAAACGACCCTTGCCCGCATCATTGCGGAGCGCACAAACCGCACCCTGCGCCGCCTAAACGCCACAACCGCCGGCATTGCGGACATCAAGGCAATAATCGACGAGCTGGACACCCTTCTAACCCCCGGCGGAGTTTTGCTCTACCTTGACGAAATTCAATACTTCAACAAAAAACAGCAGCAGTCGCTTTTGGAGTTCATCGAAAACGGTAAAATAACGCTAATCGCTTCCACCACCGAAAACCCGTATTTTTACGTTTTCAACGCCATTTTGAGCCGCTCCACAATCTTTGAATTTAAGCAGGTGGAGGCGCGCGAGGCCGAGAAAGCCGTGCTTCGCGCCATTGCTTTTCTTGAAGAACGCGACCACGTTAAAATCTTGCCGGAGGACGGCGTTTGCTCCTACATTGCAAATAGCTGCGGCGGCGATGTTCGCAAGGCTATTAACGCCGTTGAGCTGCTATATTCCGCGTCGCAGGGTGCGCAAAGCGAAACCGTGCTTCGTCTTGAGGATGCCATGCAGGTTTCTCAAAAAAGCGCCATGCGCTATGACCGTGACGGCGATGCTCATTTCGATATTTTGTCGGCATTTATGAAATCCATGCGCGGCAGTGACCCCGATGCCGCCGTCCACTACCTTGCACGTCTGCTTGAAGCGGGCGACCTAATCGGAGCCTGTCGGCGCATTCTCTGCTCCGCCTCCGAGGACGTTGGCCTTGCCTATCCCCAGGCTGTTCAAATTGTCAAGGCCTGTGTGGACAGCGCCATGCAGCTCGGTCTTCCCGAAGCCAAGCTTCCCCTTGCCGAAGCCGCCATTCTGCTTGCCACCGCGCCAAAATCCAACAGCGCATATCTTGCGATAAATGCCGCATTGGCGGATATCCACGCGGGCAAAACAGGCGATATCCCCCGCGAGCTTCAAAATGTCCACGCCGACTCCACAGGCATGGAGCGTGAACAAAACTACAAATATCCCCACGATTTTCCCGACCACTATGTGCATCAGCAATATCTCCCGAACGAGCTTGTAAACGCGCACTACTACGATTACGGCGAGAACAAAAACGAACAGGCTGCAAAAAAATATTGGGACACCATTAAATAGGAGGACGCTAATGGACATACAGGCAGGCGATATTTTAACAATGAAAAAAGCGCACCCCTGCGGCGAAAAGCGCTGGCTCGTTCTCCGCACAGGCATGGACTTCAAGCTCCGCTGCATGGGTTGCGGCCACGAGGTAATGGGTGCCCGAAGCAAATTTGAGCGCAACATCCGCAAGGTGGAGCGTGTGGAAAAGGGATAAGCGAATACGCAATTAAGGCTCTGCGATGGGTCGGAGGTTTCGTCGTTTTACAGGGCAGAGCCGAAACAACGCTTGCGCCCTCCGACAACGCGCCCACGCCGAGGTTGCGGCAATTCTCCAACGCTTTCTTTCAAAATAAATATAAAATCCAAACTAAGGTCAGCGCACTCTCCTTTGTCAAAAAGCCTTGACAAAGCAAGGGTGCGCTGTCGCTCTATAAGGATTTCACAAAAAGAAAATGTGGGGTAAAATACGCATATTGTCTATTTAAACCGAAATAGATAAGCGTTTTTATTGAAAAATGTTTACCAAGATGTTACAATCA